>JAYPMZ010000024.1:18897-25955 GCA_038130205.1 Erythrobacteraceae bacterium
TCATGGCGGTCCAATTGGGGGGAAATACCGGATGATCGAAAATCTGGACGCGGACCGGCTGCTGGCTGGCCCGCTGGGCGAATGGCTCCACGGTCAGGCGAGCGTGCGTCAGGAAGCCGCAGCCAAGTCTAACAAGAGATTCCTGATCGCAGGGGCGGTCATCGTACCGGTCTTGCTGCTGATGATCGTGACGCTGGGCCCCGGTCTGGTATTTTTCGTCGGCATGGTGGGCGCCATCGGTGGCGGCATCTGGGCCTACAATCCGCGCGCGAAAGCGATCAAGGCGGTCAAGGTTGGGATCAATCAGGCGATCGCACGGGCCGTGGAGATTACCTATGCCGAAACCGGCCCCTATCACGACGTTTACCAGCGCTGCTGTGCGCACAATATGTTTCCAACGCACAACCGTCAGGCTTTCGAGGATTTCTGGACGGGCGAGGTCGCAGGCCACTCCTTCCGCCTGTTCGAAGCGCATCTGCAAATGGAGACGAGGGACAGCAAGGGCCGCACCAGCCGGACCACCAAGTTTCGCGGACCGCTTCTGGAAATCGGTTTCAGCCGCAAGTTTCACGGCACCACCCTCGTCACGCGCGACGGTGCGCATCGCCGCTTCTTCATCGGCGGGCGCAAGGATTCGATCAAAGTCGCAGGCAAAACGCTCGCCATCGCCGAGATGGTCAATCCCGAGTTCGAGGATGCCTTCGACGTGTATTCCGACGATCAGGTCGAAGCGCGCTATCTCGTCCATCCTGACTATTGCGAGCAATTGATCGCGATGGAGCGCGCCTTTGCGGGGAAGAAAGTGAAGGCGCTGTTCTGCGAGGGCAAGCTGACCGTGATCCTCGAAGCCAAGCAATTGTTCGAAAGCGGGGGGATGGACGCAGGCAGGGACAGGGAGAAGCTGGAGATGACGCTCAACCAATTCCGCTCGCTGGCGCAGCTGGCGATCACTCTCAACGAGCCAGCCCGATGAGTGCCGCTGAAAGAATCGCCGCGCTTGATGCGGAGGCTCTGCTGGCGGGGGATCTGGGAACCTACATGCAAGAACAGGCCAGCGTCCGCGTCAAAGCCCGCGCGACCACACGGCGCAGAATTCCGATCGCGGTCGTCGTCGGGATCGTGTGGCTGGTGAGCACCTTTTACCTGTTCTTCAATATGACCTCGATGGGCTCGTTCTTCTTCATTGTCCTGCCCTTCTTTGGCGGCTTTATCCTGACTGCAGCCATCGTCTATTGGGCGCTGCTTCCACGGATGAAAGCCGTGCGCGAGGTGAAGGCGCGCACCAATGAAGCCATCGCGGAGGCAGCGGGGCTGACCTACAACATCAAGGGAGATGCTTCGGCTTTGCACAGGCTGTGCCACGCGCACAGCATGTTCCCGGTGCACAACCAGCAGAAATTCGAAGACTTCTGGGAAGGCGAAATCGCAGGCCACCCTTTCCGCCTGTTCGAAGCGCATTTGCAGTTCCGATCAAGCGACAGCGACGGCGGTTCTCGCACAAAGACCACCTTTCGCGGTCCGGTGATGACGCTCGGCTTCTCGCGCCGTTTTCAAGGCACCACGCTGGTGCTGCGCGACGGCGGGAAAACCAGCTTCATCGGCAACAAGAAGAAGGATAGCTTCAAGGCCGACGGCAAGCGGCTCGACTACGTCCCGCTTTCCGCCCCCCGCTTCGAAGACCTGTTCGACGTTTACGGCACCGATCAGGTAGAAGCGCATTATCTCGTCAATCCGGCCTATATGGAACGGCTGATGGATGTCGAGCGGGCGTTCTTCGGCTCCTATATCCGCACGCTGTTCCACGAAGGCGAACTGGTGGTGGTGCTCCACAGCGGCAAGCTGTTCGAAAGCGCGAGCGTAGAGGCCAGCGAGGACCGCGCGCGGGTGGTTGAAACCATCAACCAGTTGAAGATACTGGCGAAACTCGCAGAAGCGCTACAAGAACCGCCGCGCAATTGAGCGCCTAGCTCAGCCGGTCGCGGAAATCCTCGTATTCGAAACGCTTTACGCATTCGAGCGCGTCGGTTTCCGAATCCCACAGCCAGATCGAAGGCAGCGGCACGCCGTTGAAGGTATTGGTCTTCACCATCGAATAATGCGCCTGATCGAGGAAGGCGAAGCGCGCCCCCGGCTCGGCAGGGACCGGCAGGCGGTAGTCGCCGATCACGTCGCCTGCGAGACATGAAGGGCCGCCGAGACGGATCGGGATCTGCTCCTCGTCAGTCAGTTCGCCCAGCATGGCGGGGCGATAGGGCGCTTCGAGTACATCAGGCATATGGCAGGTCGCCGAGACATCGGTCACGCCCACCGGCATATCGTTGAAGCCGGTGTCGAGCAGCGTGCCGACCAGAATACCCGCATCGAGCGCAACCGCCTCGCCCGGCTCGATGATGATCTCTGCGCCTGTATCCTCGGCCGCATCGCGCAGGAATTCCACCAGCTCGTCGCGCTCGTAATCGGCGCGGGTGATGTGATGGCCGCCGCCCATGTTGATCCATTTGAGCTGCCCGAACCACGGCTCGATCGCATCGAACACGCGATCCCATGTCTGCTTCAAGGGTTCGAAAGTCTGCTCGCACAGATTGTGGAAGTGGATGCCCTCCACGCCTTCCATCATCTCCTCGGTCAGCTGGTCGATCGGGAAGCCGAGCCGCGAACCCGGCGCGCTGGGATCGTATTTCGCCACCTCGCCCGTTGGCACCATCGGGTTAAGGCGGAGGCCCACCGAAACATCGCCGCCCGTAGTCGCGGCGTGATCGAGGATCAGCGCGGCGCGCTGCATCTGGGCGGGCGAGTTGAAGATGATGTGATCAGAAAGACGGCAGATTTCTTCGAGGTCTTCTGGCTTGAACGCCGCCGAATAGCTCGCGATCTCGCCATCGTAGAATTCGCTCGCCAGCCGCGCTTCCCACAATCCCGATGTGCACACCCCGTCGAGATATTCACCGATGATCGGGGCGACCGACCACATGGAAAAGGCCTTCAAGGCGCTGAAAACCTTGATCGACGCGCCCTCGCTCATGGCCTCGTCGCGAATACCTGCAAGCACCTGACAATTGGCGCGAATTTTGGCCGCATCGACCACAAAGGCCGGACTGTCGACTCGGTTGAGATCGAATTGCGCAAAGGCGCCGGGATTGCCTGCTTTGGTTTCCATGCACCGCCAGATAGGGACAAAGCAGCGCGTCTGGAAGTGGCTCAGGCCAATGCGTCGCGAAACACGCCTTCGGCTTGCTTGCTGAAGCAGACCAGCGCGATACGCTCGAAGCTTTGCGGGTTGTCCGCCAGCACCTCGCGGATCGCCGCAACCGCCACGTCGGCGGCCAATTCGACGGGATAGCCGAAAATGCCGGTCGAGATTGCCGGAAAGCCGATGGTGCGCGCCTCCACGCCGCGCGCCGCGATCAGCGACTCGCGATAGCAGCTGGCGAGCAATTCGGGTTCGCCATGCTCGCCCCCGCGCCACACCGGGCCAACCGTGTGGACGATGAAGCTGGCAGGCAGGTTGTAACCCCTGGTGACTTTGGCCTGACCCGTCTTGCACCCGCCGAGCAGGCGGCACTCATGCACAAGTTCAGGGCCGGCGGCACGGTGAATGGCCCCGTCGACCCCTCCCCCGCCCAGCAGCGAGGAATTGGCCGCGTTGACGATCGCATCGAACGGCATCGCGGTGATATCACCCACGACAACGTCGATAGCAGTCAAGCCGGTAGCCCCGTCCATTGCGATTGCCCCCCATGCGAAGAGGAAAGGTTATCGCATTCGGACCTTGCGGTCCAATGCGGAAACCGTCCAGAGAGAAACTCCTTGACGTCCCCTCCACCCTCGGCAGCCGCATCGTTGCGACAGCTAGGATCTGGCAGCCTGCAAACAGCCTCGCCGCATCGACAGCCAAAGTGGGGCTGTCGACGCAGGGCAGGGCAAAATGGGCAAGGGCCCCCGGATCACCGGTTTGGGTTTCCCTCGGATTCGCTTAATTTGCGGAGCTGTGCCCGGTAGTTCTGCGCGCCTTCGTGCACCTGCGCTGTGCATGGTGCCCCTTCGCGATGCTGGGCGATGATCCGGTCAGGGTCTGGCGCCAAGCCCATCGCCATAAGCTGTGGCAACAATTGCTGGCTGGCCCCGCCGTAAGCCTGATAGAAATGTTCGATCTCGAAAACCGATTGCTTAATCGCCAGCTGTTCCGCCTCCGACAGGTTCGCCCCGCCGTTTATTGCAAGTTGCAAGTGCGCCCACAGCGGTTCTTCCTTTTGCAGTTCACGATTAAGCAGGTCATTGAGCGTCGCGATATATTCGAAGAATAACAGATCCTCGGGTTCAAGATATTTACGCGCCAGTGTTGGCACCTCGCCGGACCAGACATCGAATTTGGGTGCCGAACGCGCGGGGTGGTTGACGATGATACCGAAGTCGCCAGACTGCCCGCTCTCCACGCTGGCGAGGATCTGGCGCAGGTTGCTTTGAACACAATTCTTCTGGAGATCTCGGACCACGACCGCTTCAGCGACGCTCCGCGCCTGTGAAACGATCACCGCGCGCGTCGCTTCGAACCGGGCCCTTTCCCTCCGGTCCTCGAACCGCTCCTGCAACATTTGAGCACACAGCACACCCAGCAAAACCACAACGAACTCGAACGCGAACAAACCGGCCCATTTCCATGGGTTTGAGCGTGCCCAATGGCGTTTGAAAAATGCAAACATGGCTTTAGGGATAGCGCGATATGCCGGGCCGTCAACGCCTGCCCGGCGCTCCAAAAACCGCGCCGAGCAGGGCTGTATTACGCGTGCGCCAGATCAAAACTCCACAGGCCCGTCCAGCTCTGCAACTTGCCAAGGCAGGCCGTGCCTATTCAGCATGTCCATGAACGGATCGGGGTCCATTTCTTCCATGTTGAACACGCCCTCACCCGTCCAGATGCCCTGCACCATCATTGCTGCGCCGATCATTGCGGGCACGCCGGTGGTGTAGCTGACGGCCTGATTGCCGGTTTCTTCATAGGCGGCTTCGTGCGAGCAGATGTTGTTGATGTAAAACGTCTTCGCGCCCGACCCGTCGAGCGCTTCGCCGGTGGCGATGCAGCCGATATTGGTGTTGCCCTTGGTCGTTTCGCCCAGCGTTTCGGGCTTGGGAAGCACGGCTGCGAGGAATTGCAGCGGGATGATTTCCTTGCCCTGATACTTCACCGGATCGATCCGCGTCATGCCGACATTCTGGAGCACGGTGAGGTGCTTGATGTATTCATCGCCGAAGGTCATCCAGAAGCGTGCACGCTCCAATTCGGGGTTGAACTTGGCGAGGCTTTCCAGCTCCTCGTGATACATCATGTACATGTTCTTCGGGCCGACGCCTTCGAAGTCGAATTCGACCTTCTTGCCCATCGCAGGGGTTTCGACCCACTCGCCATCTTCCCAGTGGCGCGCGGGCGCGGTCACTTCGCGGATGTTGATTTCGGGGTTGAAGTTGGTGGCGAACGCCTGACCGTGGTCGCCGCCGTTGCAGTCGAGAATGTCGAGCGTGCGGATGGTCTTCAGCTTGTGCTTCTTGAGCCACATGGTGAACACGCTGGTGACTCCCGGATCGAAACCCGAACCCAGCAACGCCATCAGTCCGGCATCCTTGAAGCGGTCATGATAGGCCCACTGCCAGCTGTATTCGAACTTCGCCTCGTCCTTGGGCTCGTAATTGGCAGTGTCGAGATAGGACACGCCTGCCGCCAGACACGCCTCCATGATCGGCAGATCCTGATACGGCAGTGCAAGGTTCACGACGAGAGTCGCCTCGACCTTCTTGATGAGATTGATCATCGCCGCGATTTCTTCCGCGTCGATCTCGTAGGTGGGAATAATGACCCCGCAGCGGTCCTTCACACTCGCCGCGATCGCATCGCATTTCGAGCGCGTGCGGCTGGCGAGGTGGATTTCGGGGAAGATATCGGGGTTGAACGCCATTTTGTGAACGCACACCGAGCTGACGCTGCCTGCTCCGATTACCAGTACTTTCGACATAAGATGTCCCTTCGAATTGATTCTTGGGACGCTCATTAGGACAATGCGCGAAGGCACTCAACGATAGGGCATTTCCTACTGGCCTTGGCGCGCCTATCGCGTGGGAATGTTTCCGCTTTCCGCCTCTTCCCTCTCGCGCGCTTCCGGCATCGGACAGGGCGCGGCTTTAGCGCCAAGACAGTGTTCCATGTGTTCCATCCATTCAGGAAGTGTCTCCCTTGACTGAACAACACCTCCCGACCCGCGACGGCGTGATCGCCGCCGCGCGCAGCATCGCCGCAATCCTGCCCCCGACCCCGCTTCTACCGGTCGAGATCGACGGGGTGCAGGTCCATGTGAAGGCCGAGAACCTGCAACCCGTGGGCGCGTTCAAGATCAGGGGCGGCTGGTGGCGGCTGTCGAACCTGAGCGAAGACGAGCGCATGGCAGGCGTGGTCGCGGTGTCATCGGGCAACCATGCGCAAGGTGTCGCATGGGCGGCGCGGCGGCTGGGGATCAAAGCGACCATCGTGATGCCGCGCGATGCGCCGCAGGTGAAGCTCGACAACACGCGCGCACTGGGGGCCGAGATCGTGCTCTACGACCGGCCCGGAGAGGACCGCGACGAGGTTGCTGCCAAGCTGATCGCGGAGAACGGCGGGACGCTCGTCCATGCCTTTGGCGATCCGTGGGTGATCGAAGGACAAGGCTCTTCGGGAATCGAGGCGACACAACAGCTTGGGGCGCAACTTGGGCGCGAGCCGAGCCGTGTGGTTGCCTGCTGCGGGGGCGGCGGACTGGCGGCGGGGCTGGCGCTCGGCTGCCCCGCTGCCGCGATCCACGTCGTCGAGCCGCAGGGATGGGACATGGTCGGACAGGCGCTGGCGAAGGGCGCGATCGTGAATGCCGCTCCCGATGCGCCTGCCACGATCTGCGATGCGCTCCAGCCCACCGCGACCAAGCCGCTCAACCTCGGCGTGCTGCAAGACCGCGCCGAACCGGGCGTGACCGTCACCGATGAGGAGGTCCGCCATGCGCAGCGCTGGGCCTTCGCGAACCTGCGCCTCGTGATCG
>JAYPMZ010000025.1:0-25095 GCA_038130205.1 Erythrobacteraceae bacterium
AATTGCTCGCGCACGGCAAGGCCCTCAAAATTGTCGAGCGTGAGCGGGGTAAGGAAGGTGGCGAGCACGCGCGGCTCGGCGTCGGGGGCAAGCTCCACAATCGCGGCGCGATTGCCTTCGCCCGGCTTGTAGCTGCGAAATAGCACATAGCAGGTGTCGTCTTCCGCGCAGGTCGCATCGGTCGGTGCGCCGCCATGTTCGGCCAACGGGGGAGGGGCGGCAAGTTCGAAACGGGCAACGCCGCCGATTGATCCGTGAACGCAATTGGCGCGGCCTGCATCGCCCCATTCACCGCAAGCGATCACGGTCTGGGAGCCATAGGCGAAAGTCTCGAGCCCGCCATTGGGATTGGCGGTGCTGACGAGATCAAGCGCCGCGGCGGCTTCGGGGGTTGTCACCGGCTCGGCTGCGCCGTCGAAATCAGCATAGCGCCACACGCGGTGTTCACGCTCGAAGGCGACCAGCCAGCCGCCGTCGGGCGCGCGCGTGATCGCTTCGGAATCGGCGCGCTCCTTGTCGCGCAGCCGCCGTCCGCGCTCGTCACCCAATTCGCCGCGTGCGAGGTCGAGCACGTCGATCAGCCGCCCGTCGAGTTCGTCGGGTTCGATGGTGAGCCAGTGGCCTTCGTCGTCCACTGCGTAGAAGCGGCTTTCTTCCTCGTTCCATTCTAGGCTGGAAATGCCGCCGATCTTTTCCTCGCCCGGTTCGATCTCGACCCCGCCGCGATAGACCAGTTCGCCGACTTCATTGGCGTCGGGGTCGGCCGGATCGATATCGACCGGCTTGGTCAGCGCGAAGATTTCATCCTGCGCCTGGGCAGGAGTCGAGGCCAGAGTGCAGGCTAGGGCGAAGGTAGCAAGAGTTTGGCGGATCATTGTGCTTCTGCTTCGGTGGTCGGGGCGAGGCGGACGAAATCCGCCCAACCTGCAGGGACGGGTTCACCAGCCTCTTCGCTGATGGAAATCGCGCTTGCCATGGCTGCTTCTGCGTCTTCGAGCCCCTCCGAACGACGCAGGATTGCAAGATTGGCATAGGAGTTGGCGTCATCCGGCGAGAGCGCCAAATGCTGTTCGAGCCGTTCTATTGCGAGGACGTTCTCGCCCCTGTCGAGCGCCATTTGCGCGAGGCTCCGGCGTGCTGTGGCTTGCCTGTCGGCAGGCAGAACATCCCCGTCGATCATGCGAATGAGAGCCTCCTCGCGCAGCAGGCTATCGTCGGTGAGTTTGGCCAATGCATAGAGGCCGGTGCCTCCTGCAAGCCGTTCGGACGGGCTGAATTCGGCGTTGCCTACCAGAAACCGATAGATGTCTCCGGCAGCGATAAGATCGTTCTCCGCAAGCGCGCTTTGAGCCTCCAACAGCAGGCAAGCCGCGCGTTCGCTGATTGCCTCGTCGTCGCTGACACAGCTGGTGGTAATGCGCTTTCGTGTCCGGTTCGAGCCATGAAACGGTTCAAGACCCGCACCGGGGGTCAGACCCGCGATCCCCGTCGAGGTCGCAATATTGCCATTAGTGTAGATCGAACTGCGCGGAATACGCGAGCCGAGGATTACGCGGTCAGGCTCGTCGTCGCGGTCCCGTTCCACGATAATCGGTGATTGGTTAGCTGCTGTTTCCGGGTCGGGAGCCTCCAACGTAGGTGTGGAGACGGTTTCAGGCTGAGGCTCACCAGAAGCGATGCGTTTATCGGCGATGATGATTCGGTCTTGTGTCGGCGACACCAGCATGAGGAGGGGCAGGACAATCCAAGTCATTCGTCCGTTCTGATGGACGCTTTGCAGAGAAGCAAGCGGGGAAGGGTGCTGTTCATGCAAGAGCAATGTTTACAGCCGTAGTCGATATGACTACAGACGTAATCAAGCGCCGTTTGCAGGCTTTTCCAAGAAGCAAACGGTTAGGCAATGGGAGGCACGCTTGAGCAAGTCCGAGGAACGACCCGAGCGCATCAGTGAAGCCGAACATGCGGTGATGGAGGTCCTGTGGGACCGCGGCACCGCAACCGCTGCCGAAGTGTGCGAGGCGGTGTGCGAGGCCCGCGACTGGAGCCTTGCGACGGTCAAGACGCTGTTGTCGCGGCTGGTGCAGAAACAGGCCATCGCCACCCAGCCAGACGGACGGCGTTTCATCTACACTCCGCTGATCGCGCGCGCAGATTATGTCGGCGGGGAATCGCGCAGGCTGGTTGATCGTCTGTTCGGCGGCCGCGCCGCGTCGCTGGTGGCGCATCTCGCCCAGACCGAAGCCTTGAGCGAGGATGACCTCAGCGAGATCGAAGCTCTGTTGAAGGAGCTGAAGCAATGACCGGCTGGCTGCTCGAAACGCTCGTCTGGACCGGGTTGCTGATTGCTGCCGTCCTTGTTCTGCGCCGCCCGGTTGCGCGCTGGTTCGGCCCGCAATTCGCCTATGCCTTGTGGGCGATCCCCGCGCTGCGGCTGATCCTGCCGCCGCTCGAACTGCCCGCATGGGCCAACCTTTCACCCGCCGAGCCACCGCTTCCTGCCGCGAGCGAGGCAGACCCTGTAGCCCTCGACCCCACCGCTCCAGTTGCGACCTTTGCTGAGCCTGTGGGGTATGAGGCGGCGGCGTCCGATGTTTCCGTGATCCTTGATCCCGCGAGCGGCTTCGAGACTGGACCCTTCCTCGATGTTGCGATGGACCTGGCGTTTGCCGTGTGGATCATTGGCGCCGCCGTTTTCCTTTACCTGCGTTTTGCGGCCTATTTCCGCCTGCGTGCAGAGCTGCTCGACGGGGCCTGCGAACTGGGGCGGGAAGGCAAGGTAAGGCTTGTCGAGACATGCGGCACCGATGCACCGCTGGCCTTTGGCGTGATCGACAAGGTTGTCGCCCTGCCGCATGGTTTTCTGGCGCAGGCAGACCGGCAGGCGCGTGACCTCGCGCTGGCGCATGAACTGGCGCACCACAGGGGCCGCGATCTGCTGGTCAATGTGCTCGTCCAGCCACTGTTCGCGATGCACTGGTTCAATCCGCTTGCCCGTTTCGGGTGGCTGGCGCTGCGGCGCGATCAGGAAGCGGCCTGCGATGCCCGCGTGATGGCTGCCAAAACGCCCGAGGAACGCCCCGAAACGCGCGAGGCCTATGCCAATCTGATCGTGGCCTTTGCCGCCGGACCCAACGCAACACTCGGCAATGGCCTGACCGCACCGATGGCCTGCCCCGTGCTGGGCGAAAAATCGATTGTTCACCGTTTGAGGAGCCTGAAAATGACCGATACGCCCAAAAGCCGCCGCCTCGCCGGTCGCGCCTTGCTTGGCGCGGCAGTGGTGGCGCTGCCGCTGACCGCGACAATTTCCTACGCTGCTAGCGATGCTCCGCTGGCTCCGGTTGCTCCGCTCGCCCCCGTGGCTCCGTCTGCACCCGCAGCGCCTGCCGCGCCAGTGGCTCCGGCCCCTCTGGTGCAAGAAACGATTGTCGAAGTGGACCCCGATAGCGAAGTCGCCGAGAGCGAGACGATCAACGAAAACGTCTTCGTGATCCGCACCGACGATGGCGAAGGCGAGGTGCAAGAGCGCCGCTGGGTCGTCCGCAATTCGGGCGATGCCAGAATGAGCGACAAGGAAATGGAAGAAGTCATGATCGAGGTTCGCCGCGGCCTTGCCGAAGCGAATGCCGAGATCGACAATCTTCCCCATGTTATCGAGATGGCGATTGCTGAAGCCCGCAGCGCCCGCGACGAAGCCGGTCGGCACATGGTCGTCGAAATGAGCTGCGACGGAAGCGAGGGCGATGTTTCGACCACGGTCGATCGGGCGGACGGAACGCAGGTTGTGAAGATCTGCCGCCGGGTGGTGATGGCCGAGGCTCTCGAAGGGCTGAAGGAAGCCCGCGAGGAGATCGCCAATGACCGCGAGCTGACAGGTGAAATCCGCGCGGAAATCCTGCGCGAACTCGACCAGCAGATCGCGCGCTGGAACCGCACCGCGCGCTAAGGCGCAAACGCCCTGAAGTAAAACGGCCGGTGCGGGTTTGATCCTGCACCGGCCTTTTTCGTTTTATCCGGCGTTTTCATGCGGGCGGGCAGGGTAATCGCAGCCGCGCCCCTGACCGAGCCCCTTGAGATAGCCTCGCCGGATCATCCCGGCGGTGACCGCAAGCCGGAAAGCATCGCGGCGATCATTCGCGCCGCTGACTTCGCGAATAAGCGAGCGGAACGGAATGAAAGAGCCGACAATGCTCTTGGCGATCCGCCCTTCATTGATGCTGATGCCATCGTTGTCTTCATCCCGGATGGCGATGTCGAAATCGGCACCAAGCGCCATATCGAGTTCGGCAATTTCGGCGACGATCGCGTTGCAAGTGGTGAGCCCCTCATGCGCGTAAGGGTTCTGCGAGGCCTTCACCAAGGCTTCGGGCAGCTCGTCGCTGGCGATGTTGAAGTCTTCGAGCGGCGTGCGCGCGACGTCCTCCACATCGGTTTGTTGTTGCACCTGCGCAAAAGCGGGGGCGGCGATCAGGCTGAGCGCGGCGCCTGCCACCAGTGCCTTAGCCGAAGTCAAAGTAAGTGTCGCAAGCGGTGTCATTCGCGGTCTCCAATCCTAGCCGCAGTGCTTCCATGCGCTGCTGGCTGGTTCCGTGGGTAAAGTTCTCGGGATTGATGCGTTGCCCTGCGCCGCGCATCAAAGTGTCATCGCCTATCGCGCTCGCGGCACGCAGGCCTTCTTCCATGTCGCCGCTTTCGATGCGGCTCCTGTTCTTACCGGCCCAAACGCCCGCATAGCAATCCGCCATCAGCTCCATGCGCACCTGCAACTGGTTTGCCTGACGCGGGTTCTGCTGCTGGGCCGAGCGCACCTGTCCTGCAAGCCCGGTGATGTTCTGGATGTGGTGGCCGTATTCATGCGCGATCACATAGAGCCGCGCGAAGTCGCCGCGCGTGCCGCTCATCTGCGCGAGCTGATCGTAGAAACGCGTGTCGATGTAGATGCCCATGTCGGCAGGGCAATAGAAGGGGCCAGCCGCCGACGTCGCGCTGCCGCAGCCTTCGGTTGCGACACGTCCGTCACGGTAGAGATCAAGGAAGGGCTCCTGAAAGCGGATGCCTGCGCGGCGGAATTCGGGTTCCCATGTTTCGTTGAGGCTGGTGAGAGCGGCGCAGGCTTCGGCTGCGTAGGGGCCCATATTGCAGACCTGATCTTCAGTGAGGTCACCGCCCTGCGTTTGCTGGGAGGGCGCACCCTGATCCGCTCCGCCCAGCACGGCAATTGTCTGCTGCGGGTCAACGCCGAACACCACCGCTGCAACCAGCGCGATAACCAGCGTTCCGCAGCCGATCCCGCCTGCACGGCGAGCACCGCCGCCGCCGCTGGAGGAACGGACTTTAATCTTGGACGTGTCGAACGGATTAAGACGCAACTCTATTCCCCTGAATGCAAAACGCGTGGCAAAACTGTCGGCAAAACACTGGACAGAACTCTAGTCCGCCGCGAAAGCGTTATAGCACAGCCCCACGATTGCAGGAGTAGCCAAAATGCTCAAGAAAAAGCGCGCATTGATCACCGGATCGACTTCGGGAATAGGGCTCGCGATTGCGCGCGCGCTGCAAGCCGAAGGGGCCGAGATCGTGCTCAACGGCCTCGGTGACGAGGACGAAATCGCGGCTTTGTGCGACGAGCTGGGCGCGACCTACAATGGCGCTAATCTGCTCGACCCCAAGGCAATCGAGGGGATGATGGGGGACATCGGCCCGGTCGATATCCTCGTCAACAATGCCGGAATGCAGTTCGTGTCGCCGGTCGAGGACTTCCCGGTCGAGAAATGGGATGCGATCATTGCGCTCAACCAGTCGGCTGTGTTCCACACCACAAGGCTTGCGATTCCAGCGATGAAGGAAAAGGGCTGGGGCCGCATCATCAACACCGCCAGCGCACACTCGCTCACCGCTTCGCCGTTCAAAAGCGCCTATGTCGCTTCGAAACACGCAGTGGCCGGTTTCACCAAGTCGATCGCGCTCGAACTGGCGCAATGCGGCGTCACCGCCAATTGCATCTCGCCCGGCTATGTCTGGACCCCGCTCGTCGAAGGGCAGATCCCCGACACGATGGCGGCGCGTGGCATGACCCGCGAAGAAGTGATGAACGACGTCCTGCTCGCCAAGCAGCCGACCAAGAAATTCGTGCAACCTGAAGAAGTCGGCGCGCTCGCGGTCTTCCTTTGCCGCCCCGAAGCGGGCAATGTGACCGGCGCCAACTGGAGCATCGACGGAGGCTGGACGGCAGAGTGACGCTTCGCGCCGCAACCCTTTTTCTGATTGCAACCAGCGTAGCCCTTTCGGCCTGTGCGAAGCTTCCGCTCGCCACTGTCCCGGCCTCGGAACGCGATGCGATCGCCGGACGGTTGATGCGCGATATCGAAACCCTGTCCAGCAACGAATTCGACGGACGCAAACCCGGAACCGATGGCGAGACCCTCACGGTCGATTACATCACCCGCGAAATGCAGGCAGCGGGTCTTGTGTCGGGCACGAACGATCCGGGCAGCGCGTGGCGCGCTCCGGTCGAACTGGTTTCCAGCACACCGCAGCAGGGGACGATCACGCTCAAGGACGGGCGCCGCATCGTCACCCCTGCCGCCGAAGCAGGCGCCGTGATGACGTCGGGCCGCCGGATGCTGCTCGAAGGCGGAGACATGGTGTTTGTCGGCAGCGAAGACGAAAGCATTGTGGCCGAAGACATCGCGGGTAAGGTCGCGGTGATGCTTGGCGAACGCGGCGTCAGCCCCGCTCGCCGCGCAATCTTGTTCGAATCCCGGCCCGCCGCAGTTCTTACCGTGGTCAACGGGCCCGATGAAATCGAAGCTGTGAACCGCGCGTTCGGGCGCGAACGGGTGGTCCTTGCGAGCGAGGAAACCAATCAGCTCAGCGCCTTCGTTACGCATGAGGTGATGTCGCGTCTGGTCGGAGAAGATCGCTGGCTGGCGCTCGTGGGCGCTGCCGAAGACCCCAATTTCGTGCCGATCCAGCTGGGCGCAACGGCCTCGTTCGATGCCAAGTCCACGCACCGGGAATTCACCAGCTCGAACGTCATCGGCATGTTGCCCGGTAATGTGCGGAATGCAGGCGCGGTCTTGCTGCTCGCGCATTGGGACCATCTGGGCGAATGTGCGCCCGAAACGCCCGATCCGATCTGCAACGGCGCGGTCGATAATGCGAGCGGGGTCGCGGTGATGCTCGAACTGGGCCGCCGTCTCGCCGCAGAGGGCCCTTATGATCGCGACATCTACCTGATGGCGACCACTGCCGAGGAATCGGGCTTGCTGGGAGCAAAGGCGTTTGCCGAGGCTCCGCCGATGCCGCTCGACAGCATCGTTGCCGCTTTCAATTTCGACACGGTGGCAATTGCGCCTGCCGGAACGGCGCTCGGCTTTGTCGGGGAAGGGCGCAGCGCGCTGGACAGTCTGGTGATCGAGACCGCGACCGAAGCTGGACGGCAGCTCGGTAACAAGGATTTTGCCGAGAGCTTTGTCCGCCGGCAGGATGGATGGGCGCTGATCGAGAAGGGCGTGCCTGCGGTCTTCCTGTCGAGCGCCTTTGCCTCCGAAATCGTGCTCGGGCCCTATCTGGCCGAGGACTATCATCGCCCCACCGACCAGCTTGGCTATATCGAGCTTGGCGGGGCGATCGACGACCTCTTGCTGCATCAGGAATTGGTGCGCCGCACCGCCTCCACAGCGAGCTATACGCCCCCTGCGGCAGCATCTCTGGCACAATAACGTCGAAACTTGCGCCTCGGGGCCTAGCGTCAGGGGCGATCCCGCCCTACAGGGACGTGCACGATTCGCTCCCCCCAAGAATATTGGCGCAAAGAAAGCACGTGCACATGGATATCCCTCTCGGCCTCACCTTCGATGACGTTCTGCTCCGCCCTGCGCAGAGCAATGTCCTGCCGAGCATGGCAAACACCAAAACCCGTTTGACGCGCGATATCGCGCTCAACATCCCCGTGCTTTCGAGCGCGATGGACACCGTTACCGAAGCCGACATGGCGATCGTCATGGCGCAGCTCGGCGGCATCGGTGTTCTCCACCGCAATCTCGACGTCGACGTGCAATGCGCTGCGGTGCGTGCGGTGAAGCGCTTTGAAAGCGGTATGGTCGTGAACCCGATCACCATCTCGCCCGATGCGACCCTGGGGCAGGCGCAGGACATGATGCAGCAGAACCGCATCAGCGGCATTCCGGTGACAGACCGCGACGGCAAGCTGGTCGGCATTCTCACCAATCGCGACGTGCGCTTTGCCGAAAACCCCGCTCAGCCGGTGCGCGAGTTGATGACGACCGATAACCTCGCAACCGTGCCGCTGGGCACCGGTCAGGAAGAGGCGCGCCGTCTGCTCCACCAACGCCGGATCGAAAAGCTGCTGGTGGTCGATAATGACTACAAGTGCATCGGGCTCATCACGGTCAAAGACATCGAAAAGGCCGTGAACTATCCCGACGCGACTAAGGATGCCACCGGACGTCTGCGCGCGGCCGCTGCCACTACAGTCGGCGATGCGGGCTTTGCGCGCACCGAAGCGCTGATCGATGCCGAGGTCGATGTCGTGGTGATCGACACCGCGCACGGCCACAATGCCGACGTTTCGCGTGCGGTCGAGCGCGTGAAGAAGCTTTCCAACACGGTGCAGGTGGTTGCCGGCAATGTCGCCACTGCCGAAGCGACCCGCGCTCTGATTGACGCTGGCGCCGATGCGGTGAAGGTCGGGATCGGGCCGGGCTCTATCTGCACCACCCGCGTGGTCGCCGGTGTCGGCGTGCCGCAGCTGACCGCGATCATGGATAGCGCCAACGAAGCCGCCAAGTCGGGCGTGCCGGTGATCGCCGATGGCGGCCTGCGCACGTCGGGCGATGCGGCAAAGGCACTCGCAGCGGGCGCTTCGACCGTGATGGTCGGCTCGATGCTCGCAGGCACGGCGGAAAGCCCGGGCGAAGTGTTCCTCTATCAGGGGCGCTCGTACAAATCCTATCGCGGTATGGGCAGCGTCGGCGCGATGGCGCGCGGATCGGCTGACCGTTACTTCCAGCAGGACGTTTCGGCGATGAAGCTGGTTCCCGAAGGGATCGAAGGCCAGGTGCCGTTCAAGGGGCCCGCGGCAGACGTGATCCACCAGCTGGTTGGCGGTATCAAGGCTGCGATGGGCTATACCGGATCGGCAACGATCGAAGACCTCAAAACGCGCGCGCAATTCGTGCGGATTACCAATGCCGGTCTTTCGGAAAGCCACGTTCACGACGTCGCGATCACCCGCGAGGCGCCGAACTATCCGACGCGTTGATTAGCGTGTTCGCCCATCCGGGCGAACTCTTCGCTAGACGTGCTGCGCTCCGCTTCGCACCCGCTGCGGGCGGGTGGTCACCCTTGCGGTCGCTGCGCGACCGTTTACCAGACGCTGCCATGAACCTTGGAACTTACACATGACCCCCGCCGCACGCGTTCAGGCCGCTATCGAGCTGCTCGACCAGATAATTGAGGCTGCAAGCGGCAAGGGTGCGCCTGCCGACCGGTTGATCTCCGAATATTTCAAAGCGCGCCGCTATGCGGGGTCAAAGGACCGTCGCGCCGTGCGCGAGCTGGTTTATCAGGCTGTGCGACTGTGCGGGCCCATCCCTGCCAATGGCCGCGCCGCGATGCTGGCGGTGGTCGAAGGGGAACCCGATCTCGAGCCGTTGTTCGACGGTTCGACCCACGGACCTGAGCCGATAGAGGAGGGCGAAGCGCCCGCCGCTACCGGCGTTGCACCCGAATGGCTGGTCACAATGCTTGCCGCTTCGGACATCGAGGGAGAGGAAGCCGCAGCGCTGCTGGGCCGCGCGCCGCTCGATATCCGCGTCAACGCGCTCAAGGCGGATCGTGCAACCATCGAACTTCCCGAAAGCGGCGAACCGCTTTCCGCCCCGCAGGCCCTGCGTCTTCCGCTGGGCACGCAGGTCGAACAATGGCCTGCATGGCGCGAAGGGCTGATCGAGGTGCAAGACCACGGCAGCCAATGGGTGTGCGAAGCGGTGGATGCGCAGGCGGGCGAAACGGTAGTGGACCTGTGTGCGGGGGCAGGGGGCAAAACTCTCGCGCTCGCTGCAGGCAGCGGCAATGCGCTGAGCCTGATCGCCTGCGACACCGACAAGCGGCGCCTCGGCAACCTCGCGCCGCGTGCTGCGCGTGCAGGCGCGCAGGTCGATCACACTGTCCTGCTCGATCCCGGCCGCGAGATGGAGGCGCTCGAAACATGGCGCGCAAAGGCCGACCGCGTGCTGGTCGATGCGCCCTGTTCGGGATCTGGCACATGGCGGCGCAATCCCGAAAGCCGCTGGCGGCTCGACAAGAAGGAACTGCGCCGGCTGACGGATTTGCAAGCCCGCGTGCTCGAGATCGCGGCGCAACTGGCGCGCCCGGGCGGGCGAGTGACCTATGTAACCTGCTCGCTGCTCGATGAAGAAGGCGGGAAGCAGGTCGGGGCATTTCTCGCGCGCCATCCCGGTTGGCAGGCAGAAGCGCCCGAACTGCCTGTCGGAAGGCCGCGCGGGCAGGGTCGGCGTCTCACTCCGTACCACGACGGCACGGACGGCTTTTTTGTCGCAAATCTGCGTTCACCGTGTTAGCCATGAATGGCTATGGCTGAGCCTGCACCCTCACGGGCTTCGAATTTCAAGGAGCTTTTCATGCGTTTCGCGCCTGTCGCCGCCGCCCTTTCGCTGTTTCTGGCGACCACCGCCAGCATCACCAGCGCCGGGCCGAAGGACGCCGATCCGCGTGCAGAGTTGCTGATCGAACAAGGCCGCGCCGCGCTCGCTGCGGGGGAAACGCAGGCCGCTATCGACGCTTTCGAAGCCGCATTCACGGTCGATCCGGCCTACACGCCGGTCCTGATCGAACTGGCCGAAGCTGCCCGCGCCGAAGGGTTGCAGGGCAAGGCAATCCGCTACTACCGCGAAGCGCTGGCCCGCGACCCCGACTTCTTCGCCGCCATCTCGGGCGAGGGTGAAGCGCTGGTTGAAAAGGGCGCGGTCGACAAGGCCGAGCGCAATCTTGCCCAGCTCGAGAGCCTGTGCGGCGCAAGCTGTCCCGAAACGCTCGCGCTGCAAGCCACCATCGCCGCAGGCCCGCCCGCGCGGCTTGCTGCCGAAACGACCGACGATGGCACGGTAAGCAATTGAGCGGAGCTGCGCGACCGATGCTGACGCTCCACCATCTCGAATATTCGCAGAGTTTCCGCATCCTCTGGCTGCTCGAAGCGCTCGACGCGGAATATGAGCTCAAGCTTTACAACCGCGATCCCGAAAGCAACCTTGCGCCCGACGATTACAAGGCGCTGTCGCCGCTCGGCACTGCGCCGGTCATCACCTATGGCGATCTGATGCTGGCAGAGAGCAATGCGATCATCGACTATGTGCTCGACAGCTATCCCGACAGCCCGCTGCGCCCCGGTTCAGATCACAAGGACCGCGCGCGGCACCTGTTCTGGTTTCATGCAGCGCAAGGCTCGCTGATGAGCAACCAGATGGTCGGCATGGTGCTGACGCTGCTCGAAACGCGCAGTCCATGGCCGATCAGCTCGCTGCTCAAGGCGGTGTTCGGTCAGGTGCGCAAGATTTTCCTCGGCCCGCGTGATAAGGCGCTGTTCGAGCTGATGGAAGCGGACCTAGCCAAACAGCCTTTCTTCGGCGGCGATCACTTGACCGCAGCCGATATTACGCTGGTCTATCCGATGTATGCCGCACGCGACCGCGGTCGGTTCGAGGGGTTCCCGAACATCCTTGCATGGTTCGACCGGATCGAGGCGCTCGACTCGTTCAAATCGGCGCGCGCCAAGGACAATCGCGAGCGGATTACCTTCAGCTTTACCAGCTGATCAGCGGCGCGAATTCGGCCACCAGCGCTTCGTAAACCGCGCGTTTGAACGGCACGATCAGTTCGGGCAATTCTTCGGGCGCGACCCAGCGAAAAGCTTGGAACTCCGCCGGATCGTGGGCGTTCAGATCAATGTCCGCCTCGCTGCCGAGAAAACGGCCCAGATACCAGTGCTGGATCTGCCCGCGATATTTGCCCTTCCAAACCTTGCCGAGCAATTCGGGCGGCAAATCGTAGCGCAGCGGTTCACGCGAACCTGCGATAATTTCGACCAGCGACGCGCCGACGCCGATTTCCTCTTCGAGTTCGCGCAGCGCGGCGGTTTCGGGGTCTTCGCCATTGTCGATCCCGCCTTGCGGCATTTGCCAGAACCCGTGCGCGCTCGCGTCTATCCGTTCGCCGACGAAGACTTTGCCGGCGTCATTGGCGAGCATGAATCCGGCGCAGGGCCGATAGGGTAGGTCGTTCAAGCTGCGTTCTCCAGCGTAAATGAAATTGCCGCGACAATGCGCTCCAGATCGCGCTGCGTGCTCGGCACGGCCTGGCGCAGATTGGTGAAGGAGTGGGTGACGCCGCGCATCTCGATGAACATGCAGTCGCGCCCCGCATCGATCAGCGCCTTGCCATAGTCGCGGCCCGAATCGCGGATCGGGTCGAGGCTGGCGGTGACCAAAATTGTAGGCGGCGCGTTGCTGTGATCGCCAAGGATGGGGAAGCCGCGTGGATCGCTGCGGTCGGCGGCATAGGCTTCGTCGAAGAACTCCATCGCGGTCTTGGTGAGCACGAAGCCGTCGGCGAATTGTTCGAAACTGGCCGAGCCTTCGGCTTCGCTGGCGAGCGGGAAGATCGGAACCTGCACCGCTACCGGCACCTCGGCGGGGTTCGCTGCCAGCGATTGCCCGACGACGATGGTGGTGTTGCCCCCCGCGCTGTCACCAATCGTGACGAGGCCAGTGGCCCGACGGGCCAGTGCATCGGGCGAAGACGCGATCCAGCGCGTCGCCGCCTCGCAATCCTCGATTGCGGCGGGGAAGGGGTGTTCGGGCGCACGGCGGTAATCGACCGCGACCAGCGGCAGATCGGCAAGCGCGGCAATCTCGGTGCACAGCGCGTGGTGCGTGTCGAGATCGCCGATCACGAAGCCGCCGCCGTGGTAGAAACAGATCACCGGACCCGGTTCGCGGGTCTCGCGCGCGTCGTAGAGCCGCAACGGAATATCTCCCGCGGGGCCGGGGCAGGTGAGGTCCTTGATCACCGCGAGTTCGCGCGCGGGCCGGTCGGCCATGCCGTGCAGCGCGACATAGGACTGGCGTGCATCCTCCAGCGGAATATCGGTGATCGCGGGGCCGTCAATCGCCGCCAGCGTATCGATAAAGCCCTTCATATCGGGCCGGATATAGGGGAAGGATGCGTCGCTCATATCGGTGTCTCTCTCTCGTTGCGATTCCCGCACTAAGGGCAGGCGCGCAGGATTTCCACTCGCTTTGAACGGGCCGCGCGGTTAGGCCCCATTGTCATGGACAATCTGACGCATAGCCTTGTCGGAGCGGTGCTCGGGCAAGCGGGCCTCAAGAAAAAGACCGGCCTTGCGATGCCCGCGCTGATTATCGGTGCGAATATTCCCGATGTCGATGCGACCTGCTTCCTGTGGTTGGAGGGTATGGAGCACGTCGGCTTCCGTCGCGGCATCACCCACGGCCCGCCCGCGATGATCTTGCTCCCCCTGGTGCTGGCGGGCGCGCTTTGGTGGTTCGACCGCTGGCAGACGAAGCGCGGGAAACGGCCCGAAGGGCGCCTGCCGGTACATTTCAGGTGGCTTTATGCGCTGAGCCTGCTTGGATGTTTGACCCATCCGGCGATGGACTGGCTCAACGTCTATGGCGTGCGGTTTCTGGAGCCGTTTTCCTCCGTGTGGTCCTATGGCGATACGCTCTTCATCATCGACGTGTGGCTGTGGGCGATGCTGATTGGGAGCGTGTGGTGGTCGTGGCGGCGCGAGAAGCGTGGCGGGAATTGGACAAGGCCTGCGCGGATCGGGATTGTGGTGGCGTTGGCGTATATCGGGGTGAATTGGGCGATCACCACTGCCCGTGAGCTGCGAGATAGCGATGTGATCGCTCCTGGCCGGGTTGTGATAGCTAGTCCGGTCCCTTTGGCGTTCTGGGATCGTGAAACGATTATTGGTGAAAGCGGAAGATACGCCATTTACGCACCCGGAATCGAGTACTTGGACCACGATCAAGCAGCACCGGATGATTATCGGCCATATTTCCAAATGGTCGGCGAATGCGATCTTGGTCCGGCGTTCGCGTCGCGCAATGGAAACTCCGAGCTCGACGCCTTCCTCTTCTGGTCGCGCGCGCCCTTTGCGGTGCGCGCTGACGACGGCTCGATGATCCTCTACGATGCCCGTTTCTACGATCCGCGCGCACGGGACCGGTTCTCGGTGGCCTTGCCCGATGTCCCATGCGAACCTCTGGTGAACCAATGACCCAACCCCAAATCCTCTGGCTTCGCCGCGATCTGCGGATGGCGGATAATCCCGCGCTCTTTGCCGCCGCGAGCGCTGGGCCGGTGATCCCGGTCTTCGTGCTCGACGACGAGCGTGCCAAGGATCACGCATACGGCGGCGCGTCGCGTTGGTGGTTGCATCACTCGCTCGAAAGCCTGCAATCCAGCTATGCCAAGCGCCACGCAAAAATCGTGCTGCGCAAAGGGGATGCGGTCGAGGAACTGCTCGCCATTGCGAAGGAGACGGGCGCGACCACTATCCATGCCAACCATCACTACGAACCGTGGTGGCGCAACGCGCAAAAAGCGCTGGCCGAGGAAACCGACCTCCAGCTTTACGAAGGCAATTACCTGCTGCCGATGGGATCGGTGAAGACCGGCAGCGGCGGGCAATACAAGATCTACACCCCCTTCAGCAAAGCGGTGCGCGGGCAATTTCCGCCGCGTGATGTGGTGCCGGAGCCGGAAACGATCTCCTCGCCGGAAAGCTGGCCGAAAAGCGATGTTCTGGCCGACTGGAAACTTCTCCCCACCAAGCCCGACTGGGCAGGGGGAATGCGGGAATTCTGGGAGGTGGGTGAAGCCGCTGCGCAGGACCAGCTCGAATGGTGGTCCGACCCTATCGACGACTATGACGAGGGCCGCAATTTCCCTGCCGAGGAAAAGGTCTCGCGCATGTCGCCGCATCTCCACTTCGGCGAAATTTCGCCGGTACAGATATGGCACCACTTCAAGCACAAGCGCTCGACCGGCTGGCAAACCTATGAAGGCGAGCTGATCTGGCGCGATTATGCGGAAAATGTCATCGCGCAATTCCCGCTCTATGCGCGCGAGAACTATCGCGAGGATTTCGACAAGATCAAATGGCGCGATCCCGACAGTGACGAGAAAGCCGCGCGCGATCTCAAGGCATGGCAGCAGGGCAAGACCGGTTACCCGATTGTCGATGCCGGGATGCGTCAGCTGTGGCAGACCGGGTGGATGCACAACCGCGTGCGGATGATCACCGCGAGTTTCCTCATCAAACATCTGCTGATCGACTGGCGCCGCGGCGAACAATGGTTCTGGGATACGCTGGTCGATGCCGATTACGGCTCCAACGCGGTCAACTGGCAGTGGACCGCGGGGACGGGCGTCGACAGCAATATGTTCGTGCGGATCATGGCGCCGCTGACCCAATCGGAGAAATTCGACGCAGCCGCCTATATCCGCGAATATGTGCCCGAACTGGCCGATCTGAAGGACCCCGCGATCCACGATCCCGAAGAGCACGGCAAGCTGCCCAAGGCCTATCCGCCCAAGATCATCGGCCACCGCGAAGCGCGCGAGCGGGCACTGTCCGCGTATAAGGCGATGAAAGGCGAGTAGCGCACTTGCAGGCAAGTGACCGCAGCGCCTAAGTAAAAGCCATGAGCACGCAGGAGATGAGAGGTGAGCAGCTGCTAAGCTCGGGGGAGCGCTTTGCGGTAAGCCCCGGCTTCTTTGCGCGTCTTATGGCTCCCGGCTTTTCCAAGATTATCGACCGCGTGGATACCGGACTCGCGCAGGGTTCGTTGCTCGCGCATCTGCCCGACGGGGAGACGCGCAAGCTGGGCGGGCGCGCACCGGGTTTCGACGCTGAAATTCACCTGCACGATTGGCGCGCATTGCTGCGTTTTGCCGTGAGCGGTGTGATCGGTTTTTATCAGGGATATGAGGCGGGCGAGTGGGAATCGCCCGACAAGGTCACTTTGTTTGCGCTGATGGCGGCCAATGTTCGCACCTTGGGTGACGCTGCGCGTTCCTCGGGGCCTGCCAAATGGGGCGCAAGGATCGCACATTGGCTCAACCGCAACAGCCGTGCAGGTTCGGTGCGCAATATCTCTGCGCATTACGACCTCGGCAATGATTTCTACCGCGCATGGCTCGACGACAGCATGACCTATTCGAGCGCGCTTGGAATGGGTGACGATGGCCTCGAGGCCGCGCAGAAACGCAAGCTCGATGCGATTGCCGAGCGGCTGGGCGAGCCGGAGACAGTGCTCGAAATCGGCTGCGGCTGGGGTGCTTTGGCCGAGCATGTCGCGGGGCGGGGCGCAAGCGTCACCGCAATCAGCCTCTCGGACGAACAACTCGCCTATGCCCGCGCACGCACCAATCCGGCGATCAACTATCGCAAACAGGACTATCGCGATGTTACCGGCAAATTCGATGCGATCATGAGCGTTGAAATGGTCGAAGCGTTGGGCCGCGAGAACTGGGGCGCGTTCATGGACTGTGTTGCCGGTTGCCTCAAACCCGGCGGACGCGCGGCGATCCAGTATATCTCTATGGCCGACGATCTGTTCGAAGCCTATGCCGGAGCGGTCGACTTCATTCAGGCCTATGTCTTCCCCGGCGGGATGCTGATCAAATCGAGCGAGTTCCGCACGCTGGCGCAGGAGCGCGGGCTGCAATGGCAAGACCGGCAGGACTTCGGGCTAGACTATGCCGACACGCTGAAAGTCTGGCACGAGCGGTTCGACGCAGCGCTCGCCGAAGGGCGCTTGCCTGCAGGATTTGATGACCGCTTCGTGCGGTTGTGGCGGTTCTATCTCGATTATTGCGAGGCCGGATTCCGCAGTGACAATATCGATGTGCACCAGGTCACACTGGTCAAAACAGAGGGATAAGAGGATGAGGAAAGCAATCGTTAAAGGCCTGCTGTGTGCAGGCGCTGCCCTGACGCTGGGCGCGTGCAGCTATGGCACGGCGGACGGCTTCGAGACAGCTCCGGTGCTTGCTCCGGTCGAGGTCACTGTCGCTCCGGAGCGCGATCCGTCCGAACTGCAAGTGCTGTTCTGGAATGACGAACAGCGCAGCGCCCGTTTCCGCGACATGGAAAGCTGGTTCGCGGGGCATGAGGTTCCGGCAGCCACCAGCCCGCGCCCGCTGATCGAGGGAACTCCGCTTCCCGCGCCGCTCGCGCAGGAAATCCGCGCCGCCCTGCTCGAAACCAATGCCGCTGGCGTGCTGGTTTACCAGAACGGTCGTGTGCGCTTTGAAGATTACGCGCTCGGTTTCGAGCCCGATCAGCGCTGGACCAGCTTTTCGGTAGCCAAGAGCTTTACCTCGACCTTGCTCGGTGCAGCGGTAAAGGACGGCTTTATCGCGAGCCTTGATGATCCGGTGACGCATTATGTTCCCGGCCTTGCCGGATCGGCATACGAAGGCGTCAGCGTCCGGCAGATCGCTACCATGACGAGCGGTGTGAAATGGGACGAGAACTATTTCGACCCCAATAGCGACGTCGCGCAGATGAACCGCTATGTTCTTGAATACGGCGCGGATGCGATTGTAGAGCAGATGAAGTCGCTCGAACGCGAAGCGCCTGCGGGCGAAAAGTGGGTCTACAAGACCGGCGAGACCAACCTCATCGGATTGGTCGTCGAGAATGCTGTCGGACTCAGCCTCGCCGAATATGCGCAAGAGAAGATCGTCGAGCCCGCAGGTTTCGAGAACGGCATGTTCTGGATGACCGACCCGCGCGGCGGCAATATCGGCGGGTGCTGCCTGTCGCTGTCGCTGCGTGACTATGCGCGCATGGGCGTATTTGTGCTCGAAGGGGGCAGGGACAGCGTGCCCGAAGGCTGGTTTGCCGAAGCTGGCGATTCGCTGGTCGATTTCGGCGATTCAGGCTTTGGCTATGGCTACCAGTGGTGGACCTTCCCCAAGGGCTTTGGCGCGCAAGGCATCTTCGGCCAGTCGATCACGATTGTTCCCGAAGAAAATCTGGTGGTCGCCGTGGTCAGCAATTGGCCGAAAGCGACCAGCAGCGAATATCGCGCCAAGTGGCGCGGTATCGTAGACGAGATTGCGGCGGCGGACTGATCCGCTGCGCAATCCTCACGCCATCGGGCGATAGATGCCGGTGTTGCTGTAACGCTGCAGGATGTTGTCGTGCACGATCGGGCTCAGCAGCTCGCTGAACGCGCAGCCGACGATGCAATTGTCCCACCACACGACTTCAGCCTGAAGCGATTCGAGGCCGGGGAGGGTGAGCCAGCACATCTGGCCTTCGTGCATGCGATTGATCGACGCGGCCGAAAAACCGGAGATCGAGAGGTCGTGAACGACGCTCTGGAACGCGCGACCACCCGATGCCCGCAGCGTGGCGGGAATCGTGAGCCGTGTGCGCGGCGAGCAGCGATCTTCCTGCGCTGCCAGTTCATACTTTTTCTGGTCGGTAGGCATGGCCTTGCTACCTTCTCCAATCAGCCGTTGGTCTCTGTGCCGGTGGAACGGGTTCAGCCGTCTTTCACCACAATCGCTTGCGATAATATTGCACGAGAAGGTTAAGGAGGATGTAAGGGCTGAGAATTCGTCGCCGCACGAGGGCAACTCGGCGCGCTGATGTCACAGCGCCGGAGCGCCCGTTTTTCCCGTAGGGGGTGTTTAGTCGACGCGCTCGCGGTGGCCGGTGGTGAAATCCTCACCCAGCAGCGCGACAATGCGCTCTGCGACCTTTTCAGGCGGCTTCACGCTTTCAGGGTTCTCGCCGGGGTAGGCGCGGGCGCGCATTTCGGTGCGGGTCGCGCCCGGATCGACGATGGCAACGCGCAGCGGCGAGAGCTTCTCTGTCTCGGCGCCATAGGCTTCGAGCAGATTGTCGAAGGCCGCCTTGGTCGAACCATAGGCCGACCAGAACGAGCGCGGCTTTGCGCCCACGCTGCTGGTGAGGCCAATGACGCGTGCCGCTTCGGATTTGCGAAGGAGCGGATCGAACGCACCGATCAACGCCTGAGTGGCGACGACATTGGTCATGATCGCCTGATTGAACTGCTTGGGGTCAATCTGGTGAACCGGCGTTAGCTCCGGCAAATAGGCCGCTGAAATCACGAGAATATCCAGCGCGTCCCAGCGCCCCGAAATAGCCGAAGCGAGGCGTGCAATCGCATCGGATTCGGTCAGGTCTATCGGCGCGATCGTCGACGTGCCGCCCGCTGCGTGGATGCGATCCTCGACTTCCTCGAGCGCTTTCACCTTGCGTGCGACGAGGATCACATGCGCTCCGGCTTCGGCCAGAGCGACTGCGGTCGCAGCGCCGATGCCGCGGCTCGCGCCGGTGACAAGCGCAGTGCGCCCTTCAAGGGGTTTCATCGCGTTCATGACTTACGCAGCCTTGGGATCAACGAAGGGAAGCTGGCCCGTCCGGCCTTCGCTCATGGCGAGGTCGGTCAGGCGGGTGGGGTAATCGCCGGTGAAGCAGGCATCGCAGAATTGCGGGCACTTCTTGTCGCGCTTGTCCTTGCCGACCGCGCGATACAGTCCGTCGATCGAGACAAAGGCGAGGCTGTCGGCCTTGATGAATTCGCGCATCGGCTCGATTTCCATCCGCGCCGCGAGCAGTTTGGAGCGTTCGGGAGTGTCGACGCCATAAAAGCACGAATGCGCCGTAGGCGGGCTGGCGACGCGGAAGTGCACTTCGCGCGCACCTGCTTCGCGCATCATCTCGACGATCTTCATCGAAGTGGTGCCACGCACGATGGAATCGTCGATAAGGACGATCCGCTTGCCTTCGACAAGCCCGCGATTGGCATTGTGCTTACGCTTTACCGAGGAATGGCGGACATCGTCCGAAGGCTGGATGAAGGTGCGCCCGACATAGTGCGAGCGGATGATGCCGAGTTCGAAGGGGATGCCCGATTCCTGCGCATAGCCGATCGCGGCGGGCACGCCGCTGTCCGGCACAGGAACGACGAGGTCGACATCTGCCGGGTTCTCGATAGCAAGCTCGCGGCCGATGGCTTTGCGTGCCTCATAGACGCTGTGCCCTGCGAAAGTGCTGTCGGGACGGCTGAAATAGACGTGCTCGAAAATGCAGGGGCGCGGGCTGTGGTTGCCGAAGGGGTGGACCGACTTCATTTCGCCGTTGAAATCGACGTGCATGATCTCGCCCGGTTCGATCTCTCGGATGAATTCGGCGCCGACCACGTCGAAGGCAACGCTTTCGGATGCGAACATGATCGAATCGCCCATGCGGCCCATCACCAGCGGACGGATGCCGAGCGGATCGCGGCAGGCAATCATGCCTTCAGGCGTCATCACGATAAGCGCATAAGCACCCTCGACCAGACGCAACGCGTCGATCAGCCGGTCTGCAACCGTCGGGTAACGCGAGGTCGCGACGAGGTGGATGATGACTTCGGTGTCGGAAGTCGACTGAAAGATCGAACCTTTGGCGACCAGCTCCTTGCGCAGCGCCAGCGAGTTCGAGATGTTCCCATTGTGGGCAATCGCGAAGCCGCCGCTGGCGAGTTCGGCATAGAGCGGCTGCACATTGCGCAGGCCCGCACCGCCGGTGGTCGAATAGCGAACGTGACCGGCCGCCATCGAGCCGGGAAGCTCGTCAATCGCTTCCTGCGTCGAGAAATTCTCTGCCACGTGGCCCATGCCGCGCCGCGAGATGAAATCCTTGCCGTCGAAACTGGTGATGCCGGCGGCTTCCTGCCCTCGATGCTGGAGCGCGTGGAGACCCAGCGCGACCGCAGCGGAGGCTTTCTCTGCGCGGATTGCGCCGAACACGCCGCACTCTTCGTGCAGGGAATCGCCGTCTTCATCGTGAAAGGGGTGCTTGAACATGTCCTCGGACAGTCCGTTCTCGGTAATTGCCATGGCTTGAAAATACCCGCTGCGCTGCCCCCACCGTCGGGCGCTCAATGGCGATGTTACCGATCAATTACAAGGATTGATCGGGGCCGCTCCCCGTCTTTTTCCCTATGTGGCCGGAATCTAACGGGCTCGCTCGCCAAAGCGCCTTTCGCACAGCGGCGGCAGGCTTCGACATTGTGCCGTTTGGAAAGCGGCCCTACAGCCGCGGTTCATCGAAATACAGCCAGGTGTCCGCGCCAGACTTATGCTCACTCCTTTTGAAAGAATGATCGCCAAGCGCTACCTGTGGCCGGGCAAAGGCGAGGGCTTCATTGCGCTCGTCGCTGGTATCTCGGTAGGCGTGGTGTGCCTCTCGGTCGCCATGCTGGTGCTTGTGATGAGCGTGATGGGCGGCTTCCGCTCGGAAATGCTCGACAAGTTTTCCGGTCTCAACGGTCACGCGATCATCCAGGCCTATGGCGGCAAGCTCGACAATTGGCAGGACACGCTCCAGCAGGTGCGCGAAACCGAAGGCGTCGTCAGCGCCTCGCCGCTGATCGAGCAGGCTTTGCTTGCCAGTTACAATGGCCGGGTGAACCCGATCTTCGTGCGCGGCAACACCGCCGAGGATATCTCCGGCATGAGCGACAAGGTGCTGTTCGGCGATATGACCGATATCCAGCCCGGCTCGGAAAAGGTCGCAATCGGCTCGCGGCTCGCATCCAACATGGGCGCGCGGGTGGGCGACACGATCACCATCATCAACCCCAGCGGCCGCACCACGCCGTTTGGCACCACGATCCGGCAGGTCCCCTATGAGGTCGGCGCGATCTTCGAGATCGGGTTGTACGACTTCGACGAGACCTTCGTGATCATGCCGATGTCCGACGCGCAGCAATTGCTGCTGATGGGCGATTCCATCGGTTTGATCGAAGTGACCGTGACCGACCCCGACAATGTCGGTGGCATTCTTGGCGATGTCGAACAATCGCTTACCGGCCGCGCGCAGATCGCTGACTGGAAAGAGATCAACTCCACGCTGTTCGAAGCGCTAGAGGTCGAACGCGTCGCAATGTTCTTTGTGCTCAGCTTCATGGTGGTGGTTGCCTCGTTCAACATCCTGTCGAGCCTCGTGATGCTGGTGCGCGCCAAGACCCGCGACATCGCGATCATGCGCACCATGGGCGCCTCGCGCCGCAGCTTGCTCAAGATTTTCGTGACCACGGGGACGACCATCGGCGCTATCGGCACCTTTGCGGGGCTGATCCTCGGCTTCACGCTGCTCTATTTCCGCAACGGCATCGTCAATGGCATTGCCGCTGCGACGGGCGTTGAAATCTGGGACCCGCAGGTGCGGTTCCTCACCTCACTGCCGGTGCGCGTCGACGCTTGGGAAATTCTCGGCATTGTCGCGCTCGCGCTGGGGCTGAGCTTCCTTGCGACGCTCTACCCTGCGTTCAAGGCGTCGAACACCGATCCGGTTCAGGTGCTGCGTTATGAGTAGTCCGATTGTTTCTTTGCGCGACGTGAAACGCAGCTTCGAACAGGGCGGGCAGATCATCGAGGTGCTGCGCGGCGTCAATCTCGACATTCAGCCTGGCGAGATCGTGGCGCTGCTGGGGCCTTCGGGTTCGGGCAAATCGACCATGCTGCAAGCCGTCGGCCTGCTCGAAGGCGGGTTCGACGGCTCGATTGCGATTGCAGGCGAGCAGGCGGAAAGCCTCGCGAGCGACCAGCGCACCCGCATCCGGCGCGAGCATCTGGGCTTCGTCTATCAGTTTCACCATCTCCTGCCCGACTTCAACGCGACCGAGAATGTGGTGATGCCGCAAATGGTCGCAGGGGTGGACAAGGCGAGCGCGACGAGCCGTGCGGAGAGCCTGCTCACCAGCCTCGGCCTAGGCCACCGCCTGACGCACCGCCCCAGCCAGCTTTCGGGCGGCGAGCAGCAACGCGTCGCGGTTGCCCGCGCGCTTGCCAATCGCCCGACGCTGGTGCTGGCGGACGAGCCCACAGGCAACCTCGACGAGGCGACGTCGGACATTGTGCTCGGCCAGTTTCTCGACCTCGTGCGCGGCGAAGGCTCGGCGGCACTCGTCGCGACGCATAACGAGCGGCTTGCCGCGCGGATGGACCGCGTGGTGCGGCTGCATGACGGGGTGCTCGGCTGATAGGACTTGCCACTGGCGGGTCGGTTCACCATTCTCGGTGCGAAGCATCCGAAGGGAGCCCACATGACCACCATCGCCGATTTCACCGTCACCACCAATCGCGGCGAGAGCCTCGACCTCAAAACCAAGCGGGGCAAGGTCCTGCTGGTGGTCAACACCGCTTCGAAATGCGGGTTCACCCCGCAATATGACGGGCTGGAAGAGCTGTATCAGCAGTTCAAGGACAAAGATTTCGAAGTCCTCGGCTTCCCCTGCAACCAGTTCGGCGCGCAGGAACCGGGCAATGCCGACGAGATCGCCGAATTCTGCAAGGTCAACTTCGGCGTCACCTTCCCGCTGATGGCAAAGATCGACGTCAACGGTCCCGAGGCATCGCCGCTTTACGACTGGATGAAGTCGGAGAAGAAGGGTCTGATGGGCTCGACCTCGATCAAGTGGAACTTCACGAAGTTCCTGATCGACCGCGAGGGCAATGTGGTGAAGCGCTACGCCCCACAGGACAGCCCCAAGGCGATTGCCAAAGATATCGAGAAGCTGCTCTGAATTTTCTCCACCGCCTGTGGAGAATTAGGCAGCGTTCCGCCTTCCGAATCAGCACGGATTTCCTAGATTAAAGGGATGCGCTTTGCTCCCTTCGTCCCGCTCCGTGTGCTGTCCTCCTATTCGATGCTCGAAGGGGCCATCGACCCCAAGGGCGTGGCTGCGCAGGCGAAGAAGCTGGGCTTTCCCGCCATCGCGACCTGCGACCGCAATGGCCTTTATGGCGCGGTTATGTTTGCCGGCGCGTGCAAGGGCGAGGGCGTGCAGCCGATCATCGGCACACTGCTGGGCGTGGCGCGCGAAGGCAGCGAGGGCAAGCAGGTCGATTACCTGCCGCTCTATGCGCAGGATGATGCGGGCTATGACAATCTCTGCCACCTTGTCTCGAGGGCGCACCTCGATCGTCCGCTTGAGCTGGAACCGCATGTCTCGCTCGGCGACCTTGAAGGGCACACGGACGGGCTGATCGCGCTCACCGGCGCGGGCGAGGGAGCGCTCACGCGGTTGCTTGCCGAGGCGCAAGCTCCCGCTGCCGAGGCACTGGTTCAGCGGCTCGAGGCGCTGTTTCCGGCGCGGCTTTATGTCGAAATCGCCCGCCACGGTGATCCGGTCTGCGAGCGTGCCGAAGAGGCGCTGGTCGAAATGGCCTATGCCCGCAACCTGCCGCTGGTCGCGACCAATCCCGCTAACTTTGCCGAGCCGCATATGCACAAGGCGCATGACGCCATGCTGTGCATTGCGAACTCGACCTATATCGAGAACGAGGACCGCCCGCGCACCAATCCGCAGGCTTTCGTGAAATCCGACCGGATGATGGCGGAACTCTTCGCCGATCTGCCCGAAGCGATTTCGAACACGCTGGTCATCGCGCAGCGCTGCGCCTTCGCACCGCCCTATCGCGACCCGATCCTGCCTAGCCTTGCGGGCGATCTCGAGGGCGAGGCGAAGATGCTCGCCGAACAATCGCGCGCCGGACTGGTCGAGCGCATGAAGCTCTACTATCCCGAAAGCACCCACGCCGAGCTTGCCGAAGCCTTGCATTTCTCTTCCGCCGAAGCGTTGGAGAAGGAAGAACAGGGCTTCGCCGAACTGCGTGCGAACGGCATCTGGGACGAGGTGGTCGAATACAAAAAGCGGCTCGAATACGAGATCGGCATCATCGTCGGCATGGGTTTCCCCGGCTACTTCCTGATCGTTGCAGACTTCATCCAGTGGGCTAAGGATCAGGGCATCCCCGTGGGGCCGGGGCGTGGCTCGGGCGCGGGCTCGATCGTCGCCTGGGCGCTCACGATTACCGACCTCGATCCGATCCAGCTTGGCCTGCTGTTCGAGCGCTTCCTTAACCCCGAACGTGTGTCGATGCCCGACTTCGACATCGACTTCTGCGAAACCCGCCGCGGCGAGGTGA
>JAYPMZ010000026.1:0-23905 GCA_038130205.1 Erythrobacteraceae bacterium
CGACCGAGGAATTGCGCGCCCAGCAACGCCGCTTCGGGGGCGAGAACGATAGCCCCTCGCGCAATCTCTCGCGCTGGATCGACGAGCTTGCGGACACGACCGATGGCGGGTTGGACGTCCGCCAGATCTGGCGCACCGACCGCATGGGGCGTGGCGGGGACCAGATCCCCTTCCTCGACGCAGGACTTCCGGCGGTGCGCATTACCGTCGCGGTCGAGGATTACGAGCACCAGCACCAGGATCTACGGGTTGAGGAAGGCGTGGCCTATGGCGACACGCCCGACGAGATGGACTTTGCTTATCTGGCGAAAGTGACCCAACTCAATATCCGCGCGCTGCATGGGCTGGCGATGGCGCCGATGCCGCCCAAGGTGACGGCGGATGGTTCTGTCAAAACATATACCGACATTGCCTGGACCCCTGTCACCAATGGCCGGATCTTAAATCTCTACCTACGGCGGTCAGATGAAACGAACTGGCCTGCGGAGCCGGAACGCACTCTTGAGTTATCGAGCGGACACCACTTTGATGAAGATGGCCAACTCATTACTTGGCACACAAGTGGCCTTCAGCTTGAGGGAGTTCGGGCAGACGACTGGATCTTCGGATTATCTGCCTGTAACGGCGACTACTGTTCCCCAGTCTCCAGCGCAGTCCCCGGCGGCGCGTTCGAGCCGGTGGCGAAGGAAGAGGACTGATTCCTCTACCTCGCTCGTCCTGAGCTTGTCAAAGGACCGTACTTTCTTCTGACCTTGCACTGAAAGTGAAGAACAGCCCTTCGACAAGCTCAGGGCGAGCGGGTATTGGGGGTTGCAATGCCAAAACCGCAAAAACTCCCGCAGGGCCTGCCCACAAAAAAACAGGTTCTCGACTTCATCCAGTCCTCTGACGAGCCCGCCGGCAAGCGCGAGATTGCGCGCGCCTTCGGCCTCAAGGGGCAAGAGAAGATCAAGCTCAAGCATCTGCTCAAGGACATGGCCGAGGAAGGCCTGATCGACGGCAAGAAAACCGCCTATCACCGTATGGGCGGCGTGCCGAAGGTGACCGTGCTGCGCGTTGTCGAGATCGACGACGGCGAAGCGATTGCGGTGCCCGACAACTGGTCGCCGGATTCTCCTGAAAAGCCGCCGCGCCTGACGATCCGCGAAATGAATGCCAAGGGCGGCAAGCGTCCGCCTGCGCTCAAGCGCGGCGACCGCGTGCTTTCGCGCACCGAAGAGCGCGACAGCGGGTGGGTGGCCTTTCCTATCAAGAAACTGCCCGCGCGCACCGAAGGGTTGATGGGTGTTGTCGAACTCGACGGGGCGGGCAAGGCCTGGCTCGCGCCGGTGGATAAGCGCGTGCGCAATTCCTCGCCCATCGCCGATCTTGGCGGAGCCGAGGAAGGCCAGCTGGTGCTTGCCGAACGGGTAGGGCGTTCCGAACGCGCAGGCGTAAAGGTGATCGAGGTCGTGGGTGACCCGCTCGCGCCCAAGTCGTTCAGCCTGATTGCGATTGCCAAGCACGGCATCCCGCACACTTTCCCCGAAGAGACAGTCGCGGAAGCGGGGGTCGCAGCCGACCTGCCGCTTTCGGCAGAGCACCGTGAAGACCTGCGTGACCTTCCCATCATTGCCATCGACCCCGCCGATGCGCGCGATCACGACGATGCGATCTGGGCGCAGCCTGACGGGAAAGGCGGCTACAACGCCGTGGTCGCGATTGCCGATGTGTCCTTCTACGTCCGCCCCGGCTCCGCGCTCGACCGCGAGGCGCGCAAGCGCGGGAACTCGGTCTATTTCCCCGACCGCGTCGTGCCGATGCTGCCTGAAGTGCTCTCCGCCGATGTCTGCTCCTTGCGCGAAGGCGAGGACCGTGCGGCCATGGTCGCGCATCTCCATATCGATGCCGACGGCAAGGTCGAGACGCGCGGCTTCAAGCGGGCACTCGTGCGCATCCATCAGGTGATCGCGTACGAAGACGCGCAGGCAAAGGTCGATGACGGCAGCGCGCCCGAATATCTGACCCATCTTTGGGGCGCTTGGAAGTTGCTTGCCGATGCGCGCAAGAAGCGCGACCCGCTCGAACTTGAACTGCCCGAACGCCGCGTGGTGCTGGGCGAGGATGGCCAGATTGCCGAAATCGCTGTGCGCGAACGGCTCGATGCGCACCGCGTCGTCGAGGATTTCATGATCGCCGCCAATGTCGCGGCGGCCAAGGCGCTCGAGAACAAGAACGCGCCCGTCGTTTACCGCGTCCATGAGGTGCCAAGCCGCGAGAAGCTGATTGCGCTGCGCGATTACATGGCGACGCTCGGCAAGAAAGTCGCGCTGGGGCAGGTCATCACGCCCAGCCTGTTCAACCGCGTCCTGAAAGACATCACCGACGAATCCGAAAAGGCGCAGGTGATGGAAGCGGTGCTGCGCAGCCAGATGCAGGCCTATTACGGTCCGGCCAACTCGGGCCACTTCGGCCTCGCGCTCGGTTCTTACGCGCATTTCACCTCGCCGATCCGGCGCTATTCGGACCTGCTGGTTCACCGCGCGCTGGTGGATGCATATAGGCTCGAACAGCCGAAGCCGAAGGCAGATCTTCCCGAGAGCTCAGGGTTGTCGGACCGTGACCGCAAGAGTCTGCAGGAAATCTCCGACGCGATCAGCCAGACTGAGCGCCGCGCGATGGAGGCCGAACGCGACACCATCGACCGTTATGTCGCCGCATGGCTTTCGGGCCGCGTGGGCGAGATTTTCGACACTCGTATCACCGGCGTGCAGGGCTTCGGCTTCTTCGCCACCATTGTCGGCCTTGGCGGCGATGGTCTGGTTCCCGTTTCGACGCTGGGCCGCGAGCATTTCCGCTACGAGGAAGCCGCGCAACAGCTGGTGGGCGAAGAGAGCGGGAAAACCTACGCCTCGGGCGACCGGCTCAAGCTGAAACTGGCCGAATCCAATGCGCTCACCGGCGCGCTCAAATTCGTGCCTGTCGATGCGGACGGAAACGAAATCGAAGCTCGTGGCGGCCGTCCGGCGCCGCGCTACAAGCGGGCCGACGGATCGAAACCACGTGGGCCGAAACCGGGAGGTCCGAAGAAGGCAGGAAAATATACTGCCGGAAAGCGCGGGCGTCCGGGCAATATCCGCCATCAGGGGCGGCGCAAGAAATAACCTCAGACCTCGTGGTCGGCGGTCGCCTCGTCATAATCGCCGGGGATGATGTAGAGCGGGCAGGGCAATTCGCCAGCATGGGCGGCAAAGTGTGTCACCAGCGGCCCCGGCGCGCCGCCCGATGCGGCACCAAGGACCAGCGCGGCGACTTCCTTGTGCGTTTCGAGAAACTCGGCGACGATCTTCACGCCTTGCCCGATTTTCACCGAAATCGTCGGCATGATCCCGCTTTCGGCCAGCAGGTTTCCAGCGACGCCATGTGCCAGCACTTCGGCGCGATCGCGAGCCTCTTCCTCGATAGTCGCCTGCACGCCGCCAAAAGCGCTGAAGTTCTGCTGCGCGACCAGCGCGAGGATATGCACCGCGCCCTGAGCCTGCACCGCGCGCCGCGCGGCAAAGCGCATGGCGGCGCGGGCTTCGTCGCTTTCGTCCATGATGACGAGAAATGTGCGCATGACTGCCCCTTTGCTGCGGCGCTATTTCTCAAGGTATCCTGCCAAAAACGCATGATTGCAAGCACACTGCGGGACTTGCCCCAAACGCCCAAGGCTCTAAACCGTAACGTCACTTGCATTTTGCACACCGGAGTCTGTCCACACCCATGGCAATTGAACTGAAAATGCCCGCCCTCTCCCCGACGATGGAGGAGGGCACACTTGCCCGCTGGCTGGTGAAAGTGGGGGATTCGATTTCGTCGGGCGACATCATGGCCGAGATCGAGACCGACAAGGCGACGATGGAGTTCGAAGCCGTCGATGAAGGCGTGCTCGCCGCGATTGTCGTGGGCGACGGGACCGAGAATGTGGCGGTCGGCACGGTCATCGCCATGCTCGCCGAAGAAGGCGAAGATGTGGATTCGGTGAGCGCTCCGTCTGTCGACAGCAAACCGGATGCAAAGGAAGAGCCCGCTCCCGCCCCGACGCCGTCACCGACACCGGCTCCAGCAGCGTCAAGCGAAGAAGGCCCCAAGGCCAGCCCCGTGGCCAAGCGCATGGCCACAAACGAAGGCGTGGACCTCAAATCGGTCGAAGGTACCGGACCCAAGGGCCGCATTGTCAAAGCTGATGTCGAAGCCGCAACCGGCGGAACCAGCGCCGCGCCTGCACGTTCGGGCGACCGCGTGATTGCGTCACCGCTCGCAAAGAAAATGGCGGGCGAGCAGGATATCGACCTCAAGGATATCGAAGGCACAGGTCCGAATGGCCGCATCATCAAGGCCGATATCGACAGTTACGAACCGTCCGCTGCACCCGCTCCCGCCGATAGCGCACCTGCCAAGGACACCAAGGCAGAGGCCCCTGCAAAACCCGCAAAGGCCAAACCTGCCAATGAATACGACGCACCCTTCGATGAGCAGAAGCTCAACAATGTGCGAAAGGTTATCGCCAAGCGCCTCACAGAGGCCAAGCAACAGATCCCGCATATCTACCTCACGGTGGACGTGCGTCTCGATCCGCTGCTCAAACTGCGCGGCGAGCTTAACAAGAGCCTCGAAGCGGACGGCGTGAAGCTTTCGGTCAACGATCTCATCATCAAGGCGCTTGCCCGCGCGCTGCAACGCGAACCGCAGTGCAATGTCAGCTTCCAGGGCGACGTGATGCACCAGTATTCGCGGCAGGATATCTCGGTCGCAGTGGCAGCGCCCACCGGCCTGATCACCCCGATCATCCGCGATGCAGGGCGCAAGGGACTTGCCGAAATCTCGACCGAGATGAAGGAGCTTGCGGGCAAGGCACGCGACGGGAAGCTGCAACCGCATGAATATCAGGGCGGGACGGCTTCGCTCTCGAACCTCGGCATGTTCGGGACTAAGCAGTTCGACGCTGTAATCAACCCGCCGCAGGGCATGATCCTTGCCGTCGGCGCGGGCGAACAGCGCCCCTATGTGGTTGATGGCGCGCTGAGCGTAGCGACGGTGATGAGCGTCACCGGCAGCTTCGACCACCGCGCGATTGACGGCGTGGACGGGGCGAAACTGCTCGACCAGTTCCGCAGTTTGATCGAGAACCCGATGGGGTTGGTGGTTTGATCCCGGTAGCGCAGCTTTGACACGCTGGCTTTCGCTCATTGCCAAGGGCATTGCGATTGCGGTCTTCGCCGCGATGGCCTCATGGGCGTATCTCTTCGCGATTGCGCTGAATGAAGGGCATGGGGTCGAATGGGCGAGGGGGAGCGAATCTGCGCTCATATTCTCGATCGCGCTGCTCGGCACTTTTGCAATCGGACTGCCGATCGCATTCTTTGCCTACCGCTTTTCCGCTTTGCACATGGCGCAGTCCTTCGTGACGCTAGCCATGGTCGCGGTGCTTTCGGGGATCATGCTGATCCTTGCCAGCTTCGTCGTCGGTGACATGGTGGGCGTGCGCCTGCTCGGCATTCCGGCCTTTATCGCGGCGATCACCTTTGGCCTGCTGGGCTGGTTCTGGATACTTCGCCCCCAAGAGAAAATCCGAAGAGATACAAAGCATGTCTGACCCGCATTTGATGATCCGTGCCACCGCTATGCCCGCCGACCTCAACCCCTATGGCGGGGTTTTTGGCGGGTGGCTGATGGCGCAAATGGCCTTGGGCGCAGGCGCGCTTGCAAGTCGCACCGGCAAAGCAAAGGCGGTGGTGGTCCACGCGACCGACTTCACCTTTCCCGGTGCGATGGAGGTCGGCGATGAACTGTCGGTCTATTGTCAGGTGATCGCCAAGGGGAACACTTCGCTCACCATCCTCGCAGAAGGGATAGGTCGCCAGCGCAACGGCGAAGAGACTATCAAGGTCAGCGAAGGCACGTTCAAATTCGTGTGCCTCGACGAGAATGACCGGCCCAAGCCGGTGGGAGGGTCGATTGCGTAAGGCCTGTCCTACAGGCAGTGTGATGTGCGATTGCAGCGGCCATGTTGCTGCCTCAACCCATCGCCTTGCACCGTGTTTCGGCCCCTCGTCGGGCAGCCAGGGTTTTTAGCTTCAGGACAGTGTTCCATGTGTTCCATCCTGTAGGAATTGAGAAGAGGTAATCGAGCAATGTCAGCGACTTACGACGTCATCGTATTGGGTAGTGGTCCAGGGGGCTATGTCGCTGCGATCCGCTGCGCGCAGCTGGGTCTGAACACCGCCATCGTCGAGCGCGAGAAACTGGGCGGTATCTGCCTCAACTGGGGCTGCATCCCGACCAAGGCGCTGCTGCGCTCGGCCGAGATATACCACTACATGCAGCATGCAGGCGATTACGGCCTAGTCGCGCAAGGGATCGAGGCTGACCTCGAAGCCATCGTCAAGCGCAGCCGCGGGGTGGCCAAACAGCTCAATCAGGGCGTCACCCACCTGATGAAGAAGAACAAGATCACCGTGCACATGGGCGAGGGTACGCTGACCGGCCCGACCTCCATCACAGTGAAGTCGGATGACGGCGAGGAAGGGATCAGCGCCAGCCACGTGATCGTCGCCACCGGCGCGCGCGCCCGCGACCTGCCGTTTGCTCCTGCCGACGGCGAACGCATCTGGACCTACCGCACCGCCATGACCCCGCCGGAGAAGCCGACCAAGCTGCTGGTGATCGGCTCGGGCGCAATCGGAATCGAGTTTGCGAGCTTCTACAACGACATCGGCGTCGATGTGACCGTGGTCGAAATGCTCGACCGCATCGTGCCGGTCGAAGATGCCGAAGTCTCGGCCTTCCTCGAAAAGAGCCTTACCAAGCAGGGCATTACGGTGATGACCGGCGCCGGTGTCGAGGATCTCAAGTCCGACGCCAAGGGCGTCAGCGCGTCGATCAAGGACAAGGACGGCAATGTCGAGACGACCGAGTTCAGCCATTGCATAGTCGCTATCGGGATCGTGCCCAACACCGAGAACATCGGGCTGGAAGATCACGCTGAGATGGACCGTGGCTTCATCCAGATCGACCCCTATGGCCGCACCAAGACAGACGGCCTGTGGGCCATCGGCGACTGCACGCCCGGTCCGTGGCTGGCGCACAAGGCGAGCCACGAAGGCGTCACCGCCGCGGAAGCCATCGCGCAGGAGCTGGGCAATAGCGAGGTTCACCCGCACCCGCTCAACCGCAACGCCATTCCGGGCTGCACCTACTGCCACCCGCAGATCGCCAGCGTCGGCATGACCGAGGCAAAGGCGAAGGAAGAAGGCTACGAGGTCAACGTCGGCAACTTCCCCTTCATGGGCAATGGCAAGGCGATTGCGCTTGGGGAGGCAGAGGGCTTCATCAAGACCGTGTTCGACGCAAAGACCGGCGAGCTGCTGGGTGCGCACATGATCGGTGCGGAAGTGACCGAGCTAATTCAGGGCTACACCGTCGGGATGACGCTGGAGACTACCGAAGAAGAGCTGATGCAGACTGTGTTCCCGCACCCGACGCTGTCCGAAATGATGCATGAAAGCGTGCTCTCGGCCTATGGCAAGGCGCTCCACATCTGATGGCTGACGACGCCGACAAGCTGGGCGGCGAGGACTGGTCGGGCGAAATGGGCGAGCGCTGGCTCGCCAATCTCGACCGGTTCGAAGCCATGATCGCTCCGATAGGGGAAGCGCTGATCGAAAGGGCAGCGCTGGCCGAGGGTGAGCGGGTTGTCGATCTCGGCTGCGGCGGCGGTGCAACCACACGCGCCATTGCTGCGCGGATTGCGCCCGGAGGCGAGGCGATCGGCCTGGACATTGCGCCGATGCTGGTCGCTGAGGCCCGCAAGCGTTCGGAAGGCATTGCGAACATCGCCTTCGAATGCGGCGATGCAGCAAGCGCGACGCTCGAAGGCGCTCCTTACGACCGCATGATCTCGCGCTTCGGTTCGATGTTCTTTGCAGAGCCGCACAAGGCCTTTGCCAACCTCCATTCTATGCTCAAACCCGGTGCGCGGCTCGATCTCGCGGTATGGGGACCGCCGCGCGATAATGCGTGGATGATGGAGATGATGGGCGTGGTCCGCTCGCACGTCGATATCCCGCCCGCAGAACCGCGCGCGCCGGGCCCCTTCGCCTTCGAAGACTTGGGCTACCTCGGCGAAGTGCTCGATGCAGGCGGATTTGGTAGCGTCGATGTCGAAGCCTACGACGGCCGGCAGGCGATCGGCGGACCTGACACTTTGCCCAAGGAAGCCGTGCGCTTCGTGCTTTCGTCACTGGGGGTGGGACGCGTGCTGGACGAACAACCCGAAGCGATCCGCGAAGCGGCCGCTGCCGATATGCTGGCGCTGTTCGAACGCAACCACGTGGCAGGCGAAGGGGTGATGCTCGGCTGCAAGGTCTGGTTGGTGACCGCGAAAGGCTGAAGTGGGTGGCGGACAGGGTGGGATTCGAACCCACGGAGGGCTTTCACCCTCGGCGGTTTTCAAGACCGCTGCATTCAACCGCTCTGCCACCTGTCCGCGTGGAAAATCGCGCTAGCGCTGCGGGCGGCTATTGTCACGCCCCTTCATGTGCCTAGAAGCGAAAGTCATGGCTCAAGGCACACACGACTTCTCGCCCGATCCGCGCAATGACGCGATCCTGATCAACGTCAACGGAACGCTCACTCCCCGCGCCGAAGCCAAGGTTTCGGTGTTCGACAGCGGGTTCATGCTTGGCGACGGAGTGTGGGAAGGGCTGCGACTGCACCGCGGCAAGATCGCCTTCCGCGAGGCGCATCTCGACCGACTGTACGAAGGCGCAAAGGCCATCGCGATGGACATCGGTCTCACCCGCGAGGAACTGACAGCACGGATCAACGACGTGATCGACGGCAACAGCATGCGCGACGAGGAGGGGGTGCACATCAGGCTGATGGTCACACGCGGTATCCGCTCGACACCCTATCAGGACCCGCGCGTAGTGATCAGCCCTGCAACCATCGTCATCATTCCCGAATACAAGGCCCCTCTACCCGCTACGATCGAAACCGGCATCCGCCTGTTCACCGTCCACGTCCGCCGTGGTGATCCGGCGGTGCAGGACCAGAAGCTCAACTCGCACAGCAAACTGAACTGCATCACGGCCTGTATTCAGGCGACGCAAGCCGGAGCCGACGAAGGGCTGATGCTCGACCCACACGGCTTTGTGGCGACTTGCAATTCGACGCACTTTTTCATCGTTCGCAAAGGCGAAGTGTGGACATCATGCGGCGATTATTGCCTCGGCGGCATCACCCGCGCAAACGTCATTCAGGTGTGCCGCGAGGCGGGTATTCCGGTGTTTGAAAAGAACTTCTCGCTGACAGACGTCTATGGCGCGGACGAGGCGTTTGTAACGGGCACATTTGCAGGTGTCGTGCCGGTGACCGAGGTGGACGGGCGCGCACTTACGCTGTCACGCGGGCCGATGGTTGAGCGCTTGCAAGGTGCCTACCGCGATCTGATGGACCGCGACTGCCAATGACGACCAGAATTGCCATGTGGTCCGGCCCGCGCAACATCTCGACCGCGATGATGCGCAGCTTCTCTGCGCGCTCCGACTGTGCGGTGAGCGATGAGCCGTTTTACGGCGCTTTCCTCAAAGACAGCGGCGAACCGCACCCAATGGCAGCGGAAACCATTGCCGATATGGATTGCGACTGGAAAAGCGTGCTGCAAACGCAATCAGGACCGGTGCCGGGCGACAAGCCCGTTTGGTATCAGAAGCACATGCCGCATCACATGATCGGCACGATCGATATTCTCGCCATGCCCGACCATACTCATGCCTTCCTAATACGTGCGCCCGAACGTGTCGTGGCTAGCTATCGCAACAAGAACGAATTGCGCAGTCCCGAGATGCTCGGTTTTGCGCAGGTTCGTGCGTATTTCGAGCGCGCAGCCGACCGCTCGGGGAAAGCTCCGCCGGTGGTCGATTCTGACGCAATCCTTGCCAATCCCGCCGGTCAGCTGGAGGCGCTTTGCATGGCTATCGGTATCGCATGGGATCCCGCCATGCTCGGCTGGTCAAGGGGGCCGCATCCCGATGACGGCATCTGGGGTGTTCATTGGTATGACAAGGTGAACGCCTCGACGGGCTTTGGCGAAGCGCCGGGTGCGATGCCGGTGCTCGACGGGGCGTATGCAAAAACCGCCGAGGCGTGCCGGGAAGACTATGAGTTCATGCTACAATATGCGATCACAGCGTAACACTTTCGGGTGACACGGCGATTGGCGCTCATTCGCGGTTCACCCTAAAACAGAGATATCTCCAAGCATGCCTTTTAGTCGCTTCGCATCTTTTGCCTTTCTTCTCACTGCCAGCGTTGCTCTGGGAGGTGTCGCAGCACCTGTCCCGACGCAGGCGCAAGTCACCGCACGCGACGGGATCGGCTTCGACGCCTATCTCGAACGGATCAAGGCGCGTGCCCGTGCCGAAGGAGTGCGAGAAGCGACGATTCAGCGCATGACGGCAGGACTGACACCCAATGACCGCGTGATCCGTCTTGATCAGGGGCAGCCGGGAACTCCGACCACGCGGGGCTACCCTGCGCTCGCACCCTATATCCGCACCCATGTGAACCCTCAGCGAATTGCCGGTGGCAAGCGCGTCTATAGCTCGGAAAGCGGCATCCTGCGCGCGGTGGAGGCCGAATACGGCGTTCCCGCCTCGGTCATCGTTGCGATCTTCGGCCATGAAACTGCCTATGGTCAGATCAAGGGCAATTTCGACCTGTCGCGCAGCCTGGCTACGCTTGCCTGGGAAGGTCGCCGCCGCGAATTGTTCGAGAATGAATGGATCGCCCTGATGAAGGTCGCGGACAAGGGATATTCGCGGGGTGAGTTGGTCGGCAGCTATGCCGGTGCATTCGGCAATCCGCAGTTCCTCCCCTCGGTCTATTTGCGGCTCGCCACGGACGGCGACGGAGACGGGCGTGCGAATATCTTCAGCAACCGCGCTGATACTTTTGCTTCGATCGCGAACTATTTCCGCGACGCCGGATGGCGCACGGGGCAACCATGGGGCGTTCGCGCGGCCGTACCGGGCGGATTTAACGTTGATTCCTACAAATCCGAGCTGATCTCTCCGGTCTGCTCGCGCGTCCACGAACGCCACAGCCAGTGGAAAACAGTACGCGAATGGCGTGCTCTGGGCGTTCAGCCGCAGAGCTATCTTGGCGACGATGTGCTCACGTCGCTTTTCCAGCCTGACGGACCGGGAACACCTGCGTGGCTGCTTACTGGCAACTACCGCGTGATCCTCGAATACAATTGCTCGAACTATTACGCGATGAGCGTCGGGCTGCTGGCTGACGAAATCGTGAACTAACGCCTTGGACGGCCTCGCCATCGGGCGGGCTGCGGCCTATGTTGCCGGGGTGTTTGCACGTTTGTTCCAAATCCCGGCCGTCGTTGCCGCCCTCGTGCTGTCTTCGGCGGCGTTCGCGCAGTCTGCGCCCGCTATTCCCGATGCAGACGAAGTTCCCATTGCCATTCTGGTCGATATCAGCAGCGGGCAGGTGCTCCATGCCCGCGCCGCGGACCGCCGGTTTGTCCCCGCTTCGATTACAAAGGTGATGACGCTCTTTACCGCTTTCGAGCGGATCGAGGACGGCACTCTCGACCCGCGCCAGATCATGACCATGCGCGATGAGACATGGGAGGAATGGCACGGTGAGGGTTCGACCATGTGGATCAACGCGGGCGACCGCGTGACGGTGGACGATCTGTTGCTCGGGATCGCCAATATCTCGGCCAATGACGCGTCGATCATTCTTGCCGAAGGGCAGGCGGGGTCGGTGGCGCAATGGACGACTGCGATGAACGTTGAGGCGAGGTCGCTGGGCATGGTGAACAGCCACTTCGGCACGCCGAACGGTTGGCCCGACGAAGGCGGAACTTTTACCACGGCAAATGATCTGGTGAAACTGGCCGAAGCGCTGATCCGGCGGCATCCCGACAAGTTCGGTTACTATATCGGGCGCAGCGGCTTTAGCTATAACGGCATCACCCAGATAAACCATGATCCGATGATCGGGCGCGTGCGCGGTGCCGACGGCATCAAGACCGGCTTCACAAACGAAGCGGGCTTCGGCTTTCTGGGAACCGCCCAGCGTCGCGGACAAAGGCTGGTGCTCGTGGTGGCTGGCGTCGATCGCAGCCCCGTACGCGCTAGAGCGGCACGCAACTATTTGGAATGGGGCTTCAGCGCGTTTGAGCGCGAGCGGCTTTTTGACGAAGGCCAAATGGTCGGCGAAGCCCGCGTGCAGGGCGGCAGTGCGCGTCGTGTTGCGCTAACCACCGACCGTGCCGTTTTCGTCAATGTACCCGACGGCCGCGTGGGAGAGCTCAAGGCTTCGATCATCTATGACGGCCCGATCCGCGCGCCCTTTGAACGCGGCGACCGCGTCGCCACGCTGGAGATCGATGTCCCCGGAATGGAGCCGGCGCGCGTTCCCCTGCTTGCGGGAGAGACTGTCACCGAAGCGGGTTTCTTTGCGCGGATATTCAACGGTGTTGCGGGGTGGTTCTCGTGAGCCATTGTGCGCGCGGCAAATTTATCGCTTTCGAAGGCGGGGAGGGCACGGGCAAGTCCACGCAGACGCTGCTGCTTGCCAACGGGCTCCGCGAACTCGGCAAACGGGTCGAGATCACACGCGAACCCGGCGGCACTCCGGGTGCCGAGGCAATCCGCCAATTGTTGCTCCATCCCCCCGGCGAAGGCTGGCAGGCCGAAGCCGAGGCGCTGTTGTTTGCCGCCGCTCGTTCCGACCATGTCGCACAATTGATCAATCCAGCTCTCGATAACGGCGCGTGGGTAGTGAGCGACCGCTTTGTCGACTCGAGCCGCGCCTACCAGGGCGGGGCAGGGGGCCTGGGCGATGAAGCCATCGTCGCGCTCCACCAGTTTGGCAGCCACGGCATGCGCCCCGACTGCACCGTCCTGCTCGAAGTCGATGAAACCCGCCTTACGCAGCGTTTGAACGAACGCGACGGCGATACAAGCGACGCGATCGGCGGGCGCAGCGCCGACTATCACCGCAAGGTCGCGCAAAGTTTTCGCGCGTTGGCCGAGGCTGATCCCGCAGGTTTTGTCCTGATTGATGGGATCGGAACGCCTGAAGAGGTTCACGCACGCGTCATGGCCGCACTTTCGCCGTTGCTGGACAAACGCTCATGACCGAATGGCTCAACCACGATGCTGCATGGCGGGAATGGCGCACGGCCATGGCCGGACAGCGCATGCATCACGGCTGGATGCTGGCGGGCAAAAGCGGGCTGGGCAAGCTCGACTTCGCCCATGCCGCAGCCCGCGAACTCGTGGCCGAAGAGGGCGTTCAACAGCCCGCCGAGCACCCTGACATCCTGACCGTCACCTTCGGTCCCAAGGACAAGAAGGCGGCCAGCGCGCAGGAAGCGGGCAAGCCCTACGAACTTTCCAACGTCATCAAGGTGGAGCAGGTGCGCGACATGGAGCGTCGGCTGCACACCCGCCCGACATTGGGGTCACGGCGCGTGGTTATCGTGCAGCCTGCCGACGAGATGAACCGCAATGCAGCCAATGCGCTGCTCAAGAGCCTCGAAGAGCCTCCCGCAGGCACGTTCTTTATGCTCATCACACACCGCCCTTCGCGGCTACTTCCGACGATCCGTTCGCGCTGCCGCATTCTGCGGTTTCCCAATCTTACCGATGCGCAACTCGAAACAATGCTTGAAGCATCCGATACGGGCGCCACCGGCGATGCGCGACTGGCAGCGATCAAGGCGGCGGAAGGGTCATATGGCGCGGCACTAAGGTTTGCCGAGCAAGACCTCGGGCCTGTCGCTGCGACGATCACGAGATTGCTGACCAAAGGCGATCCCGATCTCAGCGGGCGGGCTGACCTCTCGCGGCTCATCGGTGGTCGTGCCGACCGTGCGCGCCTCGATGCCGTGTTCGAACTCGCCCAGGCGCTCACCGCCGACCTCGCGCGTACAACCGAGAACCCCGCACAACGCGCGTCTCTGATCAACGCGCATGGCGAGCTCGTCACGCTTGCCGCGCAGGCGCCGACCTATAATTTCGACACCGGCTTGCTCTCGGTCGAAATCGGCAGCTTGCTCATGCGCGCCGCCCCGTCTAGCGACCGTGCCCATGTCCGAAGCTAACACCTCCCCCTTTTATATCACCACCGCGATCAACTACCCCAACGGCCGCCCGCACATCGGGCACGCCTACGAGGCTATCGCGGCAGACGTTATCGCCCGTTTCCAGCGCGCAATGGGCCGCGATGTGCGGTTCCAGACCGGCACTGACGAACACGGCCTCAAAATGGCGCGCAAGGCCGAGGAGCAGGGCCGCACGCCGCGCGAGCTGGCCGATGAAATGTCGGGCTATTTCCGCAGTATGGACGAGGCTCTTAATATCAGCTTTGACCGTTTCATCCGCACGGTTGAGGGTGATCACCACCGTGCGAGCCAGGCAATCTGGGAGCGTATAGAAGCCGCCGGCGACCTCTATCTCGACCGCTACGAAGGCTGGTACTCGGTCCGCGACGAAGCCTATTACGATGAAAGCGAACTAAAAGAGGGCGAGGGCGGTGCCAAGCTCTCCCCGCAGGACACACCGGTTGAATGGACTGTCGAGGAAAGCTGGTTCTTCCGTCTGTCGAAATATCAGGAGCCGTTGCTCGAACTGCTGAACACGCCGGGTTTCCTCGAACCGGCGAGCCGCCGCAACGAGATGATCGCCTTTGTCGAACAGGGGCTGCGTGACCTCTCGGTCAGCCGCACCAGTTTCGACTGGGGTGTGAAGGTTCCGGGCTCGGACAATCACGTCATGTATGTGTGGGTCGATGCTCTCACCAATTATCTGACCGGACTGGGTTTCCCCGACGTGACAGATAACATGACGAAGTTCTGGCCGGCGAGTCTGCACCTGATCGGCAAGGACATTGTTCGCTTCCACACTATATATTGGCCCGCCTTCCTTATGAGCGCCAATCTACCGATTCCGCAAAAGGTCTTCGGTCACGGCTTTATCCTCGCACGCGGCGGCGAGAAGATGTCAAAAAGCGCGGGCAATGTTGCCGATCCGCTTGAATTGGCGGAACAATTCGGTGTGGATGCCCTCCGCTATTTTCTTATGCGTGAAGTCGCTTTCGGCAAGGACGGCAGCTATTCGGCCGAAGCGATTGTTGAGCGTTCGAACGGCGAGCTGGGCAATGCTTTCGGCAATCTGGCCCAGCGCACCCTCGGCTTCATCGCCAAGAACCTTGAAGGCAGTCTTCCTGCAGCTGGGGCGTTGACTGACGATGACAAGGCATTGTTCGCATCGGTGGACAAGGCGGTTTCAGAAGAAATTCCTGCCGCTTTTGAAGCGCTCGCACTGCAACAGGGCGTCGAAGCATGGCTCCAAGCCTGCTTCGCCTGCAATGCCTATATTGACGCGCAAGCGCCATGGACTTTGCGCAAGACCGATCCCGAGCGGATGGAAACCGTGCTTGCCGCGCTCTATGTCTGCATCTCAAAGCTTGCAGTAGCCATAGCGCCGGTCATTCCGGAAAGCAGCGCGACGCTGCTCAACACGATGGGCATTGCTCCCAGATTTCGCAGCTATGCCGGCATTCGAAACGACTGGTATGAAGAACTCGCGAACAGCGAATTCCGCATCGAAGCTCCCAAGCCCTTGTTCCCGCGGCTCGAATTGCCTGCCGAGGACGCCGCCTGATGCTGATCGATAGTCACTGCCATCTTGAGTACAAAGGTCTCGTCGAAGACCAGCAGGGTGTACTGGCCCGCGCACGCGAGGCGGGGGTGGGGGCCTTCCTCAATATCTCGACGCGGCAAAGCGAATGGGAACAGGTTGTCGGCACTGCCAATCGCGAGAGCGACGTTTTTGCCAGCGTCGGCATCCACCCGCACGAAGCCGACAAGCACGAAGATCTCGGTCGCGAAGTGCTGTTCAACGCGACCGAAAACGCGCGGGTCATCGCTATCGGCGAGACAGGGCTCGATTATTTCTACGAACATTCGGACCGCGTGACACAGGCCAGGCTGTTCCGCATGCACATTGATGTCGCGCGCGAAACGGGTCTGCCCGTCATCATTCATACCCGCGATGCCGAGGAAGACACTTTTGAAATTCTCGCGGATGAGATGGGGAAGGGGGCCTTCCCGGCGCTCATCCATTGTTTCACCGCTTCGGCCGACTTCGGGCGTCACCATTTCGCTGTCCGGCATCGTGACTTTCAAAAATGCCAGGGACTTGCAGGAAGCTGCCAAGCAAGTGCCGGATGACCGGCTGCTGGTGGAAACCGACAGCCCCTTCCTCGCGCCTGTGCCCAATCGCGGGAAAACCTGCGAGCCCGCTTTCGTGGCAGACACCGCACGTTTCGTGGCCGAACTGCGCGGCACGGAGGAAAACCGACTGGCTGACGTCACGACCTCCAATTTCAAACGGCTTTTCAGCAAGGCCGCACTGTGAAACTCATCATGCTTGGATCGGGAACCTCGACGGGCGTGCCGCGTGTCGGAGGTGAAGACGGAACCGGCGACTGGGGCGATTGCGACCCCAATGAACCGCGCAACCGTCGGACCCGCGTTTCGATCGCAATCGAGAGCGACGAGGGCAAGCGTGTGCTCATCGACACCTCCTCCGATTGCCGCGCACAGCTATTGGCGGCGCGGATCAATCGCATCGACGCGGTGTTCTGGACGCATGACCATGCCGATCACTGCCACGGTATCGATGATCTCCGGGTGCTGCGCTACGGGCGTGGCGGACCCATTCCTGCCTATGCCGAGACAGAAACCGTGCGGCGCTTGCGGCAGCGTTTCGGTTATGTGTTTGCAGGACAGGACGGTTATCCGACCATTTGCAGCCTCGACACGCTCGACCGGCTCAAGGTCGTGGCGGGTTTTGGGGTCGAATGGTGCCAGATGGCTCATGGTCCAGGCGAAACCACCGGCTACCGCTTCGAAGCGAATGGGAAGTCCATTGCCTATGCTACGGATTTTTCGGCAATTTCCGAGGAAATGATCGAACTCTTCGAGGACGTTGATATACTCGTAAGCGATTGCTTGCGCCGCGATCCGCATCCCACTCATGCGCATCTTGCCATGGCGATCGAACTGGGCGAGCGTTGCGGTGCGAAGCGCGTGGTGTTGAGCCATCTCGACAAGAGCATGGATTACCGCACGTTGGTTGACGAAGTTCCCAACTTTGTCACCGTGGGCTATGACGGGTTGGAGATGACCGCATGAACGAAGCATCCATTCTTTCGATCATCCTCATGCTTGGCTGGCTTGTTCTCGTTGGAAGCGCCATGGCGAGTTTCCGGCTGGGTTGGAGCAAGATGCTGAAGCTCGGCTTGGTCTGGGTAGCGATTTTTGTGGGGCTGTTCCTGATTGCGGAACTTTTTGGTGCGAAGTTGCCGACCTAGATGCCCACCGCCTCATATTTAACATAATATATATTATCATTCCAGACTAGAAGGCCAAGGCACAGTCCCTCGCAAATGACCGAAACCGCCCCATCAACCCAAATGGACCGCCTCCTCGCAATCATGGCGAAGCTGCGCGATCCGGTTGACGGTTGTGAATGGGATCGTGCGCAGGATTTCTCGACCATTGCGCCGTACACGATCGAAGAAGCCTACGAAGTCACCGATGCGATCGAGCGCTATGATATGGCTGATCTCAGAGGCGAACTCGGCGATCTGCTGTTTCAGGTCGTGTTCCACTCACGTATGGCCGAAGAAGCCGGTCATTTCCGCTTCGAGGATGTTGCGCAGGCAATCAGTGACAAGATGGAGGCCCGGCATCCGCATATCTTCGGCGACGAAAGCGGCACCATGACCAATGCGCGCTGGGAAGACCTGAAAGCTTCCGAACGCGCCGAAAACGGTTCGACAAGCGCAATGGACGGTGTTGCTACGGCGCTGCCGGCTTTGTTGCGCTCCGAGAAGCTGCAAAAGCGCGCGGCGCGTGTCGGCTTCGAATGGCACGATGTCAAAGGACCGCGCGAGAAGCTCGAAGAGGAGCTCGTCGAACTAGACGAAGCAAGCGAAGAAGAGCGCCTCGTGGAAGCCGGTGACGTTCTGTTTGTCGCCGTCAACATCATCCGTCGCTACGGAGTCGATGCCGAGGCTGCGCTCAAGGCGTCCAACGCCAAGTTCGAGCGCCGGTTCCGCCAGATGGAAGACATGGCAGCAGCCGATGGAACCGAGTTCGCCACGCTCTCACTCGACGAACAGGAAGCCTATTGGCAGAGGGTCAAAGCTGCTGAAAAAACAGCTTTATAGGGTCGAATATTGACCCAATTCCTTCGGGTTCAAGCGCACCGTCAAACGCCGCAGCGGCCCCTGCTCCCCTTCTCCGGCATCCTCTTCTTGCAGCACTTCGCCATGCGCATGAAGCCATGCAATGCGGCGTCCATCCGATACTGGCAGAGTGACGGTAACTTCGCTCGCCTTTTCAGTGAGCATATCGCCGATGGTTGCTGCAAATTCCTCGACACCATCGCCGGTTGCAGCCGAAACCAGCACAGCTTCGTGCCCGCTTGCCGCCTCCCGCAATTCGGCCAGAACATCTTCCGATAGGAGATCGGCCTTGTTCCAGACTTCGAGGATCGGGATCTCGCTCGTTCCGCTTTCCGCATCGACCACACCCAAATCGGCAAGCACTTCAAGCACTTGCTTCTTTTGTGCGGCATGCGCCGGGTTCGCCATATCGCGCACGTGGCAGATGATGTCCGCCGCGGTTACTTCTTCTAGCGTAGCCCGGAAAGCAGCGACAAGCTGGGTCGGCAGATCGGAGATAAAGCCGACCGTGTCCGAAAGTATCGCCTTCTCGACGCCGGGTAGGCTGATCGCTCGCATCGTCGGGTCGAGCGTGGCGAACAGGAGGTCTTCCGCCATCACTTCCGCCCCGGTCAAACGGTTGAAAAGCGTCGATTTTCCTGCGTTGGTATAGCCCACCAGCGCCACAACCGGCCAAGGCGCCCTTCCCCGCCGCTCGCGGTGCAATGCGCGGGTTTTGCGGACCTGTTCAAGCTCGCGGCGCAGTCGCCCCATGCGTTGCCGGATCATGCGCCGGTCGGCCTCGATCTGGGTTTCGCCCGGACCGCCCAGGAAGCCGAAACCCCCACGCTGCCGCTCAAGGTGGGTCCACGAACGCACAAGGCGGCTTTGCTGGTAGTCGAGGTGTGCGAGTTCGACCTGCAAACGGCCTTCGGCGGTCGCGGCGCGCTCGCCGAAAATCTCGAGAATCAGCCCCGTTCGGTCAATGACCTTGCGCTTAAGTTTGTCCTCGAGATTGCGCTGTTGGATTGGCGTCAACGCACCGTCGACGATGACCAGCTCGCACTCATATTGCTCGCACCAGACGGCAATATTCTCGACCTGACCTGACCCGAACAGCGTGTTTGGCTGCATCTGCCGCACGGGCAAGACAGCCGAATGTTCGATGATCACGCCGATGGCGAGCGCAAGCCCCTCCGCTTCGGCCAATCTCTCAGCCGAATCAAGGTCGTAGGACAGCTTCCTCACATCGGGGCACAGGACCAGGGCCCGCGCCCCGCGGGTCACTTCATCGAGCAGATTGTCATCGAAACTCAGTAGTCGGCCCCGTCATCATAGTCGTCATCGTCATCATCGTCCGACAAATCGACCGGGCTGGCAGGCTGGATGGTGGAAACCGCGTGCTTGTATGCGAGCTGCACCGCACCGTCGCGTTCGAGCAGCATGCAGAACAGGTCATAAGCAGCGATCCGGCCCTGCAGCATCACGCCGTTGACAAGGAACATGGTCACCTGGACTTCGGCTTCGCTCACACGGCTAAGAAACACATCCTGCAACAGGCGCTGCTTGCCGCCAGCGTCACGATTGCCGAATTGCTCGGCATCGACCGGGCCACCCGGCATGATTGTGGAGATTGCGTGCTTATAAACCAGCTGCGATTGTCCATCACGCCGCAGAAGGATCGAAAAATTATCGAACCATGTCACAATCCCTTGAAGCTTCACGCCTTTTACCAGGAACATCGTCACAGGCACCTTCTGCTTGCGGAGCAGGTTGAGGAACGCGTCTTGCAGATTGCCCTGCTTCGAACCGCTGCCGCCGGAAGAGCGCTTTGCAGGCTCGGCAGGCGCGGCCGCGCTCGGCTGCGGACGGGGGCGTGGAGAGAGAGTTCGCCCAGTGGACATATTTATGCTCCTATTGTTGTTGGCAGCCGCCATTACGGTCCGCGGTTACGGCACAGGATTAGGGAGCCTGCGTCTCAGGGCATATAATGGCGATTAGGTGCGCTTGCGGCAATGCCTGAATTTATGACAAGCATTGACGGACTTGTGAGCGCTCTCAATCCTCGAGTGACCTCAATCTTCACCCTTGCGCTCCGCCTCGCGGCGATCCGCCATTCCCAAAAGCTTGAGTTTGCGATGCAAGGCCGAACGTTCCATCCCGATAAAGGTCGCCGTCTTCGAGATGTTGCCCGAAAAACGGCGAATCTGAATGGTCAGATACTCGCGCTCGAAACTTTCTCGCGCCTCGCGCAGCGGCACACCCATCATGGTCGATAGCCCCGGCCCAGCCCCGGCCAACCGGCCTCCGGTAATCTCTGCCGGAAGCATGTCGGTCTCGACCAAGGTCAGCCGTTCGCGCGGGGTCATGATGATCGTGCGCTCGACTACATTGCGCAGCTGACGGACATTGCCCGGCCAGTCATAGGCCTGCAGCGCCGCCATCGCCTCTTCGCTGATTTCGGGCGGCGGGATGCCCTGATCGTTCGAATAGCGCGTAAAGAAATGCTCGGCGAGCGCGGGGATGTCGTCGCGGCGGTCGGCAAGCGAGGGAATCGCAACCGGCACCACGTTGAGGCGGTAGAACAGATCCTCGCGAAACCGCTTCTCCTCCATCTCCACGGAGAGATCGCGGGTGGTCGAGGAAACCACACGCACATCGACGCCGATCTGGCGTGTGCCGCCAACGCGGACGAAGCTTTGCTCGGTCAGCACGCGCAAGATACGCGCCTGTGTCGAGAGCGGCATGTCGGCAACTTCATCGAGGTAAAGCGTGCCGCCATCGGCCGTTTCAAGAAGGCCGGGGCGCACCTGTTTGCCATCGGCCTCCTCACCAAACAGTTCCTGCTCGAAACGCTCGGGCGTAATGCGTGCCGAATTAACCAGCACAAAGGCGTTTTCAGAGCGGTTCGACCAGGCGTGCAACATCCGCGCAGCGACTTCCTTACCCGCCCCCGCAGGTCCTGAGATCAGCACGCGACTGCCTGTGTTCGCGACCCTTTTCAGCGTGGCTCGCACCGCGTTGATCGCACTGGAATTGCCGGTGAAATCAGTCCCGCCCCAGCTCGCATCGCGCAAGTTGGTATTCTCGCGCCGGAGGCGCTCGGTCTCAGTCGCGCGTTCAACCAGCAACAACAGGCGCTCGGCCTCGAAGGGCTTTTCGATGAAGTCCATCGCACCGCGCCCCACGGCGGAGACGGCGGTGTCGATGTTGCCGTGGCCGGAGAAGATGATCACCGGCAAATCGGGCTCGCGCGTCTTGATCGCGTCCAGCGTTTCGAGCCCGTCCATGTCGCTGCCGTGCAGCCAAACGTCGAGCAGCACGAGGCTGGGGCGCCGTTCATCGATCGCGGCGAGCGCGCTGGTCGAGTCTGCGGCGGTGCGGCACTCATAGCCTTCATCGCCCAACACGCCTGCAACCAGCTCGCGAATATCGCGTTCGTCATCAACAATCAGGATTTCGAGGGCCATTAGCCTCTCCTCACGGGGGTAGTATCGGGGGTGTTAAAAGAAGCGAGGCCGATCATGCGGCCACGCTATCGTTGGGGTCCGGGTAGCGGGCGAAGCGCAGGGTCACCATCGTGCCCCCGCCCTCTGCACTGGCGAAGCTCATGTCGCCGCCGTGCTCGTCGACGATCTTGTTGACGATGGCGAGGCCTAGGCCGGTGCCTTTCTCGCGGGTAGTGACATAAGGCTCGACGATCCGTTCGCGGTCGCTGGGAAGGCCGATGCCATTGTCTTCTACCACGATGGAAACCCATCTCCCCTCATCGGACATGGTGACCGCGATCCGGCCCTTGTAATCCTCGCCAGCATCAGCGGATTGTGCCTCGACAGCCTCGACTGCATTTTTCAGAATGTTGGTCATTGCCTGACCAAGTTGGTGGCGGTCGCAACGGATTTCGCGCGTGCCGAGCGCCTTTGCGTCCTCGCTGAATTCGATCTGCGGGTGCGCGACCTGTTGAAGGAAGATTGCCTGCCTGACCAGATCTAGCGCGTCCTCCTGCCGGAAAACAGGCTTTGGCAGACGCGCGAAGGAGGAGAACTCGTCGACCATTTTCCGAAGATCGCCGACCTGCCGCACAATGGTGCTGGTCAGCTCGTCGAACAGCTCGCCGTCTTCCTCAGACACCTGCTTGCGATAGCGCCGTTTGAGCCGCTCGGTCGCAAGCTGGATCGGGGTGAGCGGGTTTTTGATTTCGTGCGCAATCCGACGCGCCACGTCCGACCACGCCGCCTGACGCTGGTCGAGCAGTTGGCGGGTAATGTCCTCGAAAGTCACCACATGGCCGCTCGAACCGGGGGCAACTTTCACGGCAAGAGTAAGCAGGTCCGAGCCGCGCGGATGGGTAACAATCGCCCGCTCCTTGCCTTCGCGAACCATGGCGCAGATTTCGGGAGCCAGCACCGTTAGCGACTGGCCGACGAGATCACCCGCCTCGCCATCGGACAACAGCGACTGCGCAGAGCCGTTCATCAGCTGAACGCGGTTATCTTCATCGACCGAAATCACACCGGCGGTAACGGATTCAAGCACCGCTTCGGTAAAGGCACGGCGGTCGTCGATCTGGCGGTTGGCACTGACCAGAGCATCGGTCTGCTTTTCCAGCTGCGCGGTCATGCGATTGAAAGCGCGGTTAAGCAGGCCGATTTCGTCTGCCCCCGTTCGCCCCTCGACGCGCAGGGCGAAATTGCCCTGCCCCACCTTGCGCGCAGCACCGACAAGATCGGTAAGCGGCTGCACTTGCCGGTCTGCGAAGCGAAGCGCAAACCAGACAGCGATGCCCACCAGCAGCAGGCTCATCGCCACCAGCGCCACGTTGAAGCGCAATTGCAGCGTGCGTGCGTCATTGGTGAGCGTTTCGTATGTGCCGGCAATCGCCTGTGCACGGGTCCAGGCGTTGAACACGTTCTCTTCCGTCGTGCGGGCGTTGTAGAGGTAAATCCCTGCTTCCCGGTCGATGGGGGCAATCGCCGCAATCCTTTCCGGACTGGCCTCGAGCACCACCAGCCTGCCGGCATCCAGCGCGCCAAGCGATTTTTCGGCAAAGGGCACGGGGTCATAGCCTTCGACGAGGTTGAGCGCCGCAGCCGTGCGCAATGTGTCGTCGTCCATTCGCTGAAGGATCACGCTCTCGGTGATCTCGCGGGCTTGCGCTTGAAAGAGGTAGAAATCGGGAAAGTCGGGATCGACGATTGGCACACGCAGCAGGATGTCGCGCATGTCGGTCGCCATGATGATGGTGTTCTGTTCGACCGCGCGCTGGTTGGCGTCATAATAGCTCTCTGCCAGCGCATTGGCGTTCTCCATAAACCCGCGTGAATCGTCGGAGAACCAGAACGAGAGGCCCGTCTGGAACAGGAAGGCGGCAAAACCTGCGACCAGCAGCGTCGGGATTGCCGCCACCATGGAGAAGAAGAACACGAGCCGTACGTGGAGCCGCGCAGTGCTGCCTGCCGCGCGCTGCAAAGCCATGCGCCGCCCGATCAACACCAGAAGCGCCATGGCCGGGACCAGAATTGCCACGAGCAGCGCGGACACCTGTATCGAGGGCAGACCGCCGGAATCCGCAGGCTGTCCTGAATAGGCAAAGTAATTGGCGACGATCGCACAA
>JAYPMZ010000026.1:23915-24307 GCA_038130205.1 Erythrobacteraceae bacterium
CACTCACGGTGATCTGGCGCCAGAACCGGGGAGCCTGCCGAACGGGGCTGCGAGCCGGTTTTTCAACGCCGGCATGCGGTTGCTGGTCCACCGCGTCGATCACGGCAGTTCCAGCATCTTGCGAAGGGTTGGCAAGCGAGCCTTCCATAGTTGCGCGGTTACAACGCGGGTGTTGTATCCTTGCAAGCTAAAAGTGATATTTTAGCCGCAGTTCTGCGTTAGAGCGGTCTAGCGAAGCGATCAGGCTCTATTCGAAGCTCGCCGATGCGCTTTCGCAGCGTGTTGCGATTGATACCGAGCAGCTTCGCGGCGCGTAGCTGATTGCCGCCCGTTTGGCCGAGAGCGTGTTCGATAAGGGGCTTTTCGAATGCCGCCAGCGCGCTCGCATAAAC
>JAYPMZ010000027.1:0-2849 GCA_038130205.1 Erythrobacteraceae bacterium
CGCTGTCGATCATCGCGGTGATCGTTCTCGACCTGCAATCGGAGGGGGTTAAGATCACCGGCGCGATCCCGGCGGGCCTGCCGCCCTTCGCCCTCCCCTCGACCGATCTCGGTCTGGTCCAGCAGCTGTGGGTTCCCGCCCTGCTCATTTCGATCATCGGGTTTGTCGAAAGCGTCTCGGTCGCGCAGACGCTCGCCGCAAAGCGCCGTCAGCGGATCGCGCCCGATCAGGAGCTGATCGGTCTGGGCGCATCGAACATCGCCAGCGCTTTTTCGGGTGGCTATCCCGTCACCGGCGGCTTTGCCCGTTCGGTGGTGAATTTCGACGCTGGTGCACAGACCCCTGCGGCGGGTGCGTTCACCGCGATCGGCATCGCGCTCGCCTCGCTATTTCTTACGCCGTTGCTGTTTTCGCTCCCCATCGCGACGCTTGCCGCAACCATTATCGTCGCGGTACTCAGCCTCGTTGATCTCAAGACGCCGCAGCGCTTGTGGAACTATTCCAAGGCCGATTTCGCGGCGCATATTGCCACCATCGGCATCACCCTGCTCGCAGGCGTCGAGATGGGCGTGATTGCAGGCGTGCTGGTCGGCCTACTGCTCTATCTGTGGCGCGCCAGCCGCCCGCACGCCGCCATCGTCGGCCGCGTCCCCGAGACCGAGCATTTCCGCAATGTCGAGCGCCACAAGGTCTTCACAGTGCCGCATGTCCTCTCGATCCGCATCGACGAGGCGCTGACCTATCTCAATGCGCGCTGGCTGGAGGAATATGTGCTCGAACGCGTGGCAGAGCGCCCGCAATTGCGCCACGTCATCCTGATGTGCAGCGCGGTCAATGAAATCGACGCTTCGGGGCTCGAAAGCCTTGAGGCGATCAACCACCGCCTCGGCGACGGCGGCATCGGCATGCATCTGTCCGAGGTCAAAGGCCCGGTCATGGACCGCCTGAAGCGCTCGCACTTCCTCGACGAGCTGAACGGCGAGGTCTTCCTCAGCCAGGTGCGCGCCTTCGACAGATGTGTTGCCGACGACGGTGAGCCGCCTGCGCCGGTGGATCAATATCTGGCGCGGGGCATGATCTGATGCCCGCGATTCCAGCAAAGGACGCCAAATGCCGCGCAATCGAGGCTCTGATCGCCGCAGGAAAAGGCGTGTGCGAAAGCTGCCGCGAGGTCGGCGTGTCGGAGAAGACATTCTACCGCTGGCGGTAAGCACAGCATGGCTCGAATTGAGCAACCCCGCGTTATTAATTACAGATTATTGAAATTGAATCGGGCGACCTCGGTTAAAATCGGCGTGATTTCGAGCATTTGCCCCTCTGTTGCAAAATTCGATTACGTTAATTGATAAATTGAAATTGTCTTGTGCGCCTCCTTGCTCTACTCCGGAATTCGAAAGGAAACGGACATGAGCAAATTGATTCCCCTGGGTGCGCCGCTGCTTGCCGCACTCGCCGTTCTCCCCGGCTGCGCCAATGCGAACGCGACCTCTTCCGAAACCGCCGACGCGCTGCTGACGGCACTTGAAGACGAATATCGCGCCGAGGCCACATATGCGGCGATCCTCGACAAATTCGGCGACATTCGCCCCTTCAGCAATGTGATCAATGCCGAGCGCCGCCACGCGCAGCGCGCCAAGGCCGAGCTGGACCGGCTGGGCATCGATTACGATGCGCAAAACCCCTTTACCGGCACGATAGCCGCACCCGACACCGCGCTTGAAGCGTGCGAGGCTGCGGTACAGGCCGAGATCGACAATATCGCGCTTTACGACCGTCTGCTGCCGACGATCGAGGACGACGCCGTGCGCGCCACTCTCGAAGATTTGCAATGGGCCTCGCGCGAGCGACACCTGCCCGCCTTCCAGCGCTGCGTCGACCGCGGCGGTGCCATGGGCGCCGGACACGGAATGGGTGGCGGCAGAGGGCACGGAATGGGTGGTGGCATGGGCCGCAACGACTGAACCGGCTTCGCCCGCGGAGATCCGAAATGAGCCTGCACATGACCAAAGTCGTCTAAGACTTGCCCCCGATTGCCCGCTTCTGCATCCTTGGGGCGGGTTATTCTACTTGTATCGACCGCATCAAACGGTCGGTTATTCGCACTTAAGCCCCATCCGGTTCACCGATAAGGCAGACCTATGTTCGACCAAGCCGACGCCCTGATCCTTGCGCGCATCCAGTTCGCCTTCACGGTCAGCTTTCACTTCCTCTTCCCCGCCTTCACAATCGGCCTCGCGAGCTTCCTCGCAGTGCTCGAAGGCTTGTGGCTCAAGACGGGCAAGCAGGTGTTCCTCGACCTGTTCAAGTTTTGGGTGAAGATCTTTGCCGTGACATTCGCGATGGGTGTCGTGTCGGGCATTGTGATGAGCTACCAGTTCGGCACCAACTGGTCGGTATTCTCGGACAAGACGGGGCCAGTGCTTGGCCCGCTAATGGCCTATGAAGTGCTGTCGGCCTTCTTCCTCGAAGCGGGCTTTCTGGGCGTCATGCTGTTCGGCATGGAGCGCGTGGGCAAGAAGCTGCACTTTGCCGCGACCTGCATGGTCGCGCTCGGGACCTTCTTTAGCGCCTTCTGGATCCTCTCGGTCAACAGCTGGATGCAGACACCGGTCGGCTATGAAATCGGCGCCAACGGTCAGTTCCTCCCCGGTCCGAGCTGGCTCGAGATCGTCTTCAATCCCTCCTTCCCCTACCGCCTGATGCACACCGTGCTGGCGGCCTACCTCACGACCGCTTTCATCGTCGGCGGCGTGGGTGCGTGGCACTTGCTGAAAGACAAGGCGAACAATCATGCGCGCGTCATGTTTTCTATGGCGATGTGGATGGCGGCGCTGGTCGTTCCGGTGCAG
>JAYPMZ010000027.1:2859-5639 GCA_038130205.1 Erythrobacteraceae bacterium
ACGCGCACGGGCTCAATACGCTCGAACATCAGCCTGTGAAGGTGATGGCGATGGAGGGACATTACGAAAGCCATCCCGATGGCGCGCCGCTCTACCTGTTCGGCATTCCCAATGAGCAAGAGCAGAGGCTCGATTACGCGGTCGGAATTCCAAAGCTGTCGAGCTTCATTCTGAAGCATGAATGGGATGCCCCGATGCAGGGGCTCGACACTGTTCCCGATGAAGACCAGCCACCTATCGGCATGGTGTTCTGGGCGTTCCGCGTGATGGTCGGAATCGGCTTTGCGATGCTCGGCGTGGGGCTTTGGAGCCTGCTCGCCCGCGCACGCGGCAAGCTGTATGACTGGTCGTGGCTGCACCGCGCGGCGCTGGTGATGGGGCCGTCGGGCCTGATCGCGGTGCTGGCCGGTTGGATCACCACCGAAGTCGGCCGCCAGCCATGGACGGTTTACGGCCTGCTGCGCACCGCCGACAGCGCCAGTCCGCTTGACGCACCTGCCGTGGGCGCATCGCTGCTCGCCTTCATCATCGTCTATTTCGCCGTCTTCGGCGTGGGCGTCTGGTATATCCTGCGCCTGATGGTCAAACCGCCGCAGCCAGGTGAGAAGGACGTCAAGAGCGAGGAGGATGGCCCGATCCGCACGGCCGGCATCACTCCCGGGCCGACCCAGAATCCGGGCGAACGCGATGTCTTCCCCGCGAGCGAAGAGGAGACGAAGTGATGGACCTGACTGTCATCTGGGCCTTCATCATCGCCTTTGCCGTCTTTGCCTATGTGGTCATGGACGGGTTCGACCTCGGCATCGGCATCCTCTTCCCCGCATTCAAGGTCGGAGAGGGACGCAACCGCGCCATGAACTCGATCGCGCCCGTATGGGATGGAAACGAGACGTGGCTGGTGCTCGGCGGAGGCGGGCTGTTTGCTGCCTTCCCGCTGGCCTATGCGGTGATCCTGCCTGCGACCTATCCGCTGATGATCGCCATGCTGTTGGGCCTCGTCTTCCGCGGCGTGGCATTCGAATACCGCTGGCGCGACCCCGGCCACCGCGCGTTCTGGGACGCGGCCTTTACCGGCGGATCGTTGATGGCGACGCTGTCGCAGGGTATGATCCTCGGCGCGCTGTTGCAGGGGATCGAGGTCGAGAACCGCGCCTATGCGGGCAGCTGGTTCGACTGGCTGACGCCCTACACTCTGCTTTGCGGCGTTGGCACGGTTGCCGGCTATGCGCTGCTCGGCAGCACGTGGCTGATCTGGAAGCTTGAAGGCGATGCGCAGGCGCGTGCCCGCAAACTCGCCAAGATCGCCGCACCCGCTACGCTCGCGCTGATGGGGGCTGTGAGCCTCTACAACATCGGCCTCAACCCCGAATATGCCGACCGTTGGCTCACCGCTCCGGAAATCTACTACGCCGCGCCCGTGCCCGTGCTGACCGCTCTGGTTGCGCTGGCGCTTCTGCGCGCAATTGCCCGCAGCAACGGCAGTTCTCCGTTCTGGCTTAGCATCGGGCTGTTCTTCCTCGGCATGGCCGGTCTAGGGGTAACAATCTGGCCCTATGCCGTGCCCGAGGCGCTGACTATCTGGGACACTGCGGCCCCGCCGCGCAGCCAGGTGTTCATGCTCATCGGCGTGGCGATCACCATGCCGCTGATCATCGGCTACACCGCCTGGGCATATTGGGTGTTCCGCGGCAAGGTGGGCGACGAGGGGTATCACTGATGGCTCCGCAGAGCCGCGAACCCGCGCACAAGAAGATGCTCTTGCGCGAACCCGAAGCCCCCTTGTGGCAGCGCCTTGCATGGATGGCAGCGATCTGGCTGGCGAGCATCACCGTGCTCGGCGCGGTAGCGATGGTCCTCCGGCTTTGGCTGAAGGCCTGACGCGGCTCAATCCCCCGGCAGGATCGCCCCCATCGAGATATTCGCCTCACCACCTTCGGGGTGCGGCCAGCCCAGCGTTTCGTTGACGGCGCGGCGCACCGGATTGGTGCAGGTGGACGGCCCCTGCGCGTAGAATATCCGCCCTTCGAGCGTACGCTCCTTGAGGCTGGGATTGAGGATCACCTCGCCCGCATTGCCCGTGTCCCGCTCCAGCGAGACAGGATCGCAGGCGCGCAGCGCAATGCTGCCGTCCTCGCTCTTCTCGATCGCGGCACAGACAAAGGGTTCGTAGAATTCGAGGATTCGCACGTTCTGGCTATAGGCCTTGTGGTCATCGACGAGCTGATATTTCGGATCGCGCATCCTCAGCTCCAGCGCGCCCTCGGCGACGCTGATGCTTTCGGCCTCGACCCCGTAATAGCCCGCGATCTGATCGACTACGCCCTTGCGCCAGCCTTCGGCCCGATACCATTCGTCAAAGGCAGCAGGTGAGGCGAACTCCACGTTCGAGCGCCAGTTGACGGCATTGCGCCAGCAATCACCCAAGCGCACTGTACGGTCGCGCTGCTGGTTGACCATCGCTCCGGCAGGCAGGGCAAAGGCATCGCCCACCAGCCGGTCGCGATCCTCGAAGTAATTGCCTTCTCCATCATAGAGATAGATCAGATAGGGCGCTGCAATCGCCCCCAGAAATGCCCCTGTCGCCAAAGTCTGCACGATGAACGTTTTCCAGACAGCCTTCGGCGTCAGCCGGTGGATTACCACCAGCAAAGCGACCAGGCCGAACGGCACTCCGATCAGCGCGACAAGGGCAAAGGTCTTTGCGTCCATGCCGACATATTAGCCGCCAGCATGGTAGAAATCGTAAATCTTGCGCGCGACCGCATCGCTCACGCCGGGGG
>JAYPMZ010000027.1:5649-7207 GCA_038130205.1 Erythrobacteraceae bacterium
GCCTCCGCCTGCGCCATGTCCTCCGCATAGCCCCTGGCCAGCGTGGCGTAGGGCCCGGAGCCATCGGCCAGGGCATCGCGGGGATCCGCGTAGGGCAGGAGGGCCTTAAAGAGTTCCGCGGGGTGGAAGTGCAAATCCTCAAGCGCGGCGGCGCGGACCTTGCTCGCGGTGCCGAAATGCAGCAGCAGCGCGCGTTTGCGGGCGGGACCAATTCCGGGAATCTCGTCGAGCGGGCTGGCGGTGATCGCCTTGGACCGTTTCGCGCGGTGCGCGCCGATGACATAGCGGTGCACCTCGTCGCGCAAGCGCTGGGCGTAGAACAGCACCGGCGAATTTGTCGGCAGCATCTTCTCGCGCCCGTCGGGGAAATGGAACACCTCGCGCCCCTCGCGCCCATGGTGCGGCCCCTTGGCGATGCCGATGACAGGGACGTTGTCGATGCCGAGTTCGCCCAGCACCTGCATCACGCTGGACAATTGCCCCTTGCCGCCATCGACCAGCACTAGGTCGGGCCACACACCCGCCTGTTCGCGGTCGGGATCGTCCTTCATCGCGCGGGTAAAGCGCCGCTCCATCACCTCGCGCATCATGCCGAAGTCGTCATTGGTCTTCGCGGTCTTGATGTTGAATTTGCGGTATTGCGACTTCTCGAAACCTTCGGGGCTGGCGACCACCATCGCACCTACAGCTTTTGCGCCCTGGATGTGCGAGTTGTCGTAGACCTCGATCCGCTGCGGCGGCTCGTCGAGTTCGAGGAAATCCGCCAGTTCGCGGTGAACCTTGGCCTTGGTACCGCTTTCAGCCAGCCGCCGTTCGAGCGCATCGACCGCATTGCGCGCGGCCTGCGCCATCAGCTTGCGCCGATCGCCGCGTTGGGGGATCGAAAGCTGCACCTTGCGCTCGGCTACCTCGGAGAGCGCCGCTTCGACCAGCTCGGTTTCGGGCAATTCGCGGTCCACCAGCACGGTCGGCGGCGGGGGCACTTCCTCGTAGAATTGCAGCATGACGCTGGCGAGCACCTCGGCCTCATCAACCTCCTTGATGTGCGAAGGGAAAAAGGAGCGGTGGCCCCAGTTCTGCCCGCCGCGAATGAAGAAGGCCTGCACGCAAATCTGCCCGCCCTTGGCCGCGAGCGCGAAGACGTCGGCGTCCCCCACCCCGCTCGCGTTGATCGCCTGCGAGCCTTGGATAAAGGTTGCCGCACGAAGCCGGTCGCGCAAGATGGCCGCGGTCTCGAAATCGAGTGCCTCGGCAGCCTTCGCCATCTGCGCTTCGAGATCGGCCTGCACCTTGCCCGATCGCCCGGCGAGGAAGTCCTTCGCCTGACCGACCAGGGCGGCGTAATCGTCCTCGGATATCCGTCCCACGCAGGGCGCTGAGCAGCGCTTGATCTGGTACAGCAAGCACGGCCGGTCGCGATTATTGAAGAAACTGTCGGTGCAATTCCGCAGCAGGAACAGCTTTTGCAGCGCGTTGAGCGTGGTGTTCACCGACCCCGCGCTGGCAAATGGCCCGTAATAATTGCCCTTCGCTCGTCGCGCCCCGCGATGCTTATGGA
>JAYPMZ010000027.1:7217-9842 GCA_038130205.1 Erythrobacteraceae bacterium
GCTTATGGATGCGCGGGAAGGCATGGTCCGCGCGCAGCAGGATGAACGGAAAGCTCTTGTCGTCGCGCAGCAGCACGTTGAACGGCGGGCGGAAGCGTTTGACCAGCTGCGCCTCGAGCAGCAGCGCCTCGGCCTCTGAATTGGTGGTGACGATCTCCATGCTGCGCGTCTGCGAAACCATGCGCTGAAGACGGTTGGTGAGCTGTTTGACCTGCGTGTAGTTCGCCACCCGCGCCTTGAGCGAGCGCGCCTTGCCGACATAAAGCACATCCCCACGCGCATCGAGCATACGATAGACGCCGGGAACAGGCTTCAGCACCTTCACCGTTTCGCGGATCGCGGTGACACCGGCTTCGAGATCGGGCTGCGCACGCGCGACGGTATAGGCCGCGCGCTCCTCGTTGAAGCGTTCGGCCCCGCGTGGATCATGGGGGGTGCCAGCCGGGGTTTTCGCCATGCGCGCTAGATAGGGGGCTTTGCATGGCGATGAAAGGCACGAGCGTCACCCGCCTGTGAAATGCAAATCCCTTCGACTCATCGCTTGCACACTACAGTAAATCGCAAAATACTAACTATGTCGAATCCATACAATTCAGTCGAATTAAAAACTCACTAAATATATTTCGTCAATAAAAAGAAAAGAGGTTGCCTTGCTTTAACTAACGGGAGGTAATTACTATGTCCAATCGCGATCACCACGGGATGAAGCCACTGGAAGGCCTCAATCCCTACTGCAGCATGAGCCAGTATGGACACGAGATCGAAGGCGATCCCCTGCGCGAAGACCGGTTTGGCCGGTTGTTCGGTCATCTCGCCCCAGCCTATACGAAGCCGCAAATCCTTGAAGAGATCGGCCGGGTCGGCGGCGCGATGGACGGGAAATCCTCAAATGACCGGACCGACGGCGTGCCGGTCGGCATGATATTCTTCGGACAATTTCTCGATCATGACATCACGCTCGATGCGACGACCACATTCGACAGCGTCATCGACAACCCCGGCGAAATCGCGAACGTCCGCACCCCGACGCTCGATCTGGACTGCATCTACGGCCTCGGGCCCGAAGCGCAGCCCTATTTGTACGAACAGGGTGGGGTATTCGGCGGGGTCAAGCTGCTGACGGGCGCGGACAATCCGGGCCAGAACGGGTCCAACCAGTTGCACGAACACGATCTCCTGCGCGCGCCCAATGGCCGCGCAATCATCGGCGATCCGCGCAACGATGAAAACCGCGTGATCAGCCAGATCCAGCTGGCGATAATCCGTTTCCACAATCACGTCGCGGACACGCTGCACAGCGAAGCAGGGCTCGAGGGCCACGAACTGTACGAAGCGGCGCGTCAGCAGGTGACATGGCATTACCAGTGGGCGGTGGTGAATGACTTCCTCGCCGCTATCTGCGGCACGCCGGTGGTCGAGCGCATCCTCGGCTGCGGTCGCCAGCATTATTGCGGACCGGTCCCGTTCATTCCGGTCGAGTTCTCGGTCGCAGCCTATCGCTTCGGCCACTCGATGATTCCGATGAAGGTGCAAACCCGCAAGGGCGGCGCGAAACTGGAACTGTTCGGAACCACTTTGGGCCTCGGCTTCGACCCGCTGAGCGATGAAAAGGCGGTGGTGGACTGGCACGAATTGCTCTTCACCGACGAAAACCGCCAGGTCGAACGGGCGCAGAAACTGGACACGAAACTGGCTGGCGACCTGCTCGACCTGCCGTTCATCAATCCCGCCGCACCTGCGCGCGAGAAATCGCTCGCCACGCGCAACCTGCTGCGCGGCAATGCTTTCCTGCTGCCCGCAGGCGAGAAAATCGCGGCGGATATCGGCTGCGACGAGGCGACGATCAAAAAGGTCGTGAAGAAAGTCGCCAAGGTGAACGGCGACCTCGGCGACGAAGGCATACCGCTGTGGCTGTATCTGCTGGCAGAAGCCGAGGTCATCGGTCGCGCCGAAAGCGATGGCAGCACCAAGGAAGGCGAAGGGCTCGGCCCGGTCGGCGCGACAATCGTGGCAGAGGTCATCATCGGTCTGCTCGAACTCGACGACCATTCTTACCTCGGCGCGAACCGCAACTGGTCGCCGCGTGCAGAATGGGACACGCTGGGCAAGATCGCCACGGTCGCGCAGCCCGCGCTGCCTGCGGTATAAGAGGCAACCCAACCGGCGGTACCCGTAAAGTTACCCCGGAGAGGGGAGGACGACACCAATCCCCGGTGTGTCGCCTCCCCTCGTCCCTTTGGCACCCGTCTCTTTGACCCCGGAACTTCCACGCAACACATTGGCAAGCCGCGCCGCTGTCCCTATCGGCGCAGGGGTGAAGCAATACGACGTCATTATCCTCGGCGCAGGCGCAGCAGGCCTGATGTGTGCAGCGCGCGCAGGCCAGCGGGGTTTGCGCGTCGCGCTGCTCGAACGCGCGGAGAAACCCGGCAAGAAGATCCTGATTTCGGGCGGCGGGCGCTGCAATTTTACCAATGTCGATGCAGGTCCCGCCAATTACATCTCGGCCAATCCGCATTTCGCCAAATCCGCGCTTGCGCGTTACCGGCCCGCCGACTTTATCGCACTGGTCGATAAACACAGCATTGCATGGCACGAAAAGACACTGGGCCAGCTGTTCTGCGA
>JAYPMZ010000027.1:9852-24299 GCA_038130205.1 Erythrobacteraceae bacterium
AGTGCCCCGACAGCGTGGAACTTGTCTGCAATGCCGAGGTGAGCGCCGTCGTGAAAGACGGTGAGGACTTCGCGGTATCGGCCTCGGGCGAAACCTACGCCGCCCCCGCTCTCGTCATCGCCACTGGCGGACCGTCGATCCCCAAGATGGGCGCAAGTGGCTTTGCCTATGAGCTTGCCCGACAGTTCGGCCTCAAGGTCGTCGAACCTCGCCCCGCGCTTGTTCCGCTGACACTGGGCGGCGAGGACGTGCTGTTCCGCGAACTTTCGGGCGTCTCCGCACCGGTTACGGCGCGTGCCGGCAAGACCGAGTTCGCCGAAGCCGCGCTGTTCACGCACAAGGGGCTGTCCGGCCCGGCAATCCTGCAAATTTCGTCCTATTGGAAACCCGGCGAGGATGTCGGCATCGCCTTCCTCCCAGACAGCACGGGCGAATGGCTGATTGATGCCAAGCGCGACCGCCCTCGTGCCACGCTGCGCGGCGTGTTGCGCGAGCATTTGCCAGACCGACTCGCTGATGCATTGAGCGAGAAGCTCGGGCTGGAGCGGGAATTGGGCAATATGCCCGACAAGGAGTTGCGCGCTGCCGCCCAGCGGCTCGCCAACTGGCGCTTCCGCCCCAATGGCACGGAGGGTTTCGCCAAGGCAGAAGTGACCATTGGCGGTATTTCCACGGCCGAATTGTCCTCGCAGACGATGGAAGCGAAGAAGGTCCCCGGCCTCTATGCCATTGGCGAAGCGGTGGACGTGACGGGCTGGCTCGGCGGCTACAATTTCCAATGGGCCTGGGCGAGTGGCGTCGCCTGCGGGGATGCTCTCGGACAAACCCCCGCGTGATATTCTTGCGCAAATCCTTGCCCTAACGGCAATAGGTGCCGTGCGCGTCAGCTTGCGAAGATAAGAAAACACCCTTACCCATCGTCAAAGAGCCTCAAGAGGGGCCGGAGCCGCAGATCACATGCGGCCAACAAGGGAGAGAACCTTGCGGCAATTGCAGGGCATGGATTCGTCGTTCGTAGCGATGGAATCGCCGAACTCGCCGATGCACATCGGCAACGTTCTGATTTACAATCCCGCAACCGCGCCGGGTGGTTTTGTACGCTTTAAGGACATCCTCGGCTTCCTTGAATCGCGCATGCAACTGTCCAAGACCATGCGCCAGCGGCTCGTGCGCGTGCCGTTCGATCTCGATTACCCCTATTGGATCGAAGACCCCGATTTCGATCTCGAATATCATGTCCGCCATGTCGCCCTGCCCAAGCCGGGCGATTGGCGCCAGCTGTGTATCCAGGCCGCCCGTATCCACGCTCGCCCGCTCGACCTCGACCGTCCGCCTTGGGAATTCACCGTGATCGAAGGGCTCGACAATGTCCGCGGCTTTCCCGCAGGCTGCTTTGCCTTCGTGACGAAGGTTCATCACGCGGCGATCGACGGCATGTCGGGCATCGATCTGATGGAGGCGCTGCACACGCTTAAGCCCGACACGCCCCCGCCGAGCACGCCGGACACGTGGAAGCCCGAAAAGCTGCCCAATCCGGTCGAACTGCTCGGAAAATCCTATTTCAACGCACTGCTGAACCCGCTCAAACAGGCGCAGGTTGCCGCACAGGCTGTTCCCGGAATCGCCAAGGCGATCAAAGGGCTGGTGTCGAAGGACTTCAAGCTTACCAGCGAATACGTCGCCCCGCGCACCCGTCTCAATCGCACGATTTCTCCGCACCGGGTGGTGGAAGGGCGCAGCTTTCCGTTGGCCGATATCAAGGCGATCCGCGCGCTCAAGCCGGAAGCCAAGGTCAACGACGTTGCCTTGGCGATCATAGGCGGGGCCTTGCGCAAATATCTCGCTTCGAAAGACGATCTGCCCAAGGCGACGCTAACCGCCATGGCGCCGATCTCGGTCCGCTCGAAGGACGAAAAAGGCGACATGGGCAATCAGGTTGCGGCCATGATCGCGCCGCTGGGCACCCATATCGAAGACCCCGCCGAGCGGCTCGCATACGTCTTCGACAAGACCAGCAATTCCAAGGCGATGACCAACGCCATCGGCGCTCGCACGATGACAGAGGTGAGCAAGATCAACCCCGCGCTTTACATGGCGCTGGGCGCACAATTGTTCAGCCGCGTCAGCGTTGCGCACCGGACGATGCCGTTCAATACGGTGGTCACCAATGTCCCCGGTCCGCCGGTCCACATCTATTCGGCCGCAGCGCGGCTTGAGAGCATGGCGCTGTCGCTCATCTGCCTCACAGACGGGCTCGGCCTTGCGCATGTCGTGCAGTCTTACGTGGACGAGGCCTACATCAGCTTTACCGCCTGCCGCGACATCGTTCCCGACCCGGAATTTTACGCAGAGTGCTTGCAGGAGAGCTTTGACGAGATGCTGGCACAGGCCAAGCTCGCGGGTGGTGAAACCGCCAAGCCTGCGCCGGCCAAGAAAACACCGGCAAAGAAGGCTCCGGCTAAACGCGCCGCGACGCGGAAAACGGTGGCAAAAAAGCCCGGAGCCACCAAATCGGCTACAAGCAAGCCAGCGGCAAGCAAGACTAGCAAGCGCCCCGCCAAGCGCAAACCGCAAAGCTCGACACGCAAGATCGAGAGCAAACCGGCCAAATAAAACAAGAGCTTGGCCTAAAGGCCTGAGAACAACCAGAGCCGGATAAACAGAACACCGGTCGCCTTACGCAGGAGAAGACAAATGGCCAGCATCGCACCCGAAATGAACGGTTTCAAAGCGAGCAATCTGCCTCCCGCCAAGCCGCCCAGCCGGTTCTGGACCTATACCGAAGGCCGCGCGATGTTCGAGGTTGCCGCTTTCTTCGCCTCGATGCCGGTGCTTTCGGGCCTGCCGCGTGGAGACGGACATTCGGTGCTGGTGCTGCCCGGTTTCATGGCGACAAACACCTCGACCGCGCCGATGCGCCGGCTGCTTAGCGGGCTGGGTTATGACGCGCACGGCTGGGAATCAGGCCGCAACCTCAAAGTGAACGAGACGATGCTGCGCAGTCTCGACGCTCAGCTCACCCGCCTGTTTGAAGAGTCCGAACGCAAGGTTTCGATCATCGGCTGGAGCCTTGGCGGCGTGCTCGCACGCGAAATCGCCAAATTGCATCCCCAGAAAGTGCGCCTGGTCGTCAGCCTCGGCAGCCCGCTGTCGAACGATCGCGGCTATTCCTCGGCAAGCCATCTGTTCGAATTGCTCAACGGCAAGGAACCCGAGCTTATTCAGGACGGCAAGTTTGATGCGCTGCATGAAGCACCGCCCGTGCCGACGACCTCGATCCTGACCAAAACCGACGGCATCGTCCACTGGCATGCCAGCGTGCAGGAAGCAGGCGAACATCCCAGCGAGAACATCGTCGTCCACGCCAGCCATTGCGGACTGGGCGTGAACCCTTCGGTGATGATCGCGCTTGCCGACCGGCTCTCCCAGACTGAGGGCGAATGGGAACCGTTCGCCCCCTCCATGACGCAGCGCTGGATGTATCCCGCGCTGGGCCTCGACTAACCGCTAGAACAGTTTGCGCAGATCGACTCCGACGTAACGACCCGTCGGGTCGATAACGAACGGCTGATAGTTGAGCGGCGTGTCGCCGTTCGCATCGACCACGCGGCGCCGCGCGTCGAACACATTGTCGAGCCGGAAGCTGACGCGGACGTTCTTCAGCGGGCCCTCTTCCTGTCCGAAAAGCTGGCCGAGTTCGGTGAACAGGCGGATGTCGAATGTCGCCAGATCATCGAAGAACAGGTCGCTCGAGCCGGTAGTGCCCGAACCGTCGAGCCGTGTTTTGCCGACATAGCGACCCGATAGCCGCATCCCGACGCCGGACCCGAAAATGCCCGCTTCGAGCCGCGTGTTGTTGCGCGGGAAACCGAAAGCGCTGGTCGCCTCCCCGTCGAGCTGGTCGAGCGGATCGAGACCCGGCGCGATCAGAATCTGGTTGTCGAGTTCGATCGTGTGGTTGAGCGAGACGAAATAGCGGAATCCGTTGAAACTGCGCCGGGCGAGCGGGTTGAAGCCGCCGGAAGAACTACCTGCGCCCTGCCCCTGACCTGAGCCACCGCTCGCGCCTTCGGCCTGACAGAAACGACCGCGCAATTCGGCAATTTTTTCATCGGAGATATTGCCGTCCTCATCGCGCAGCCGCGCCAACATCGGTTCGGCAAAGGCGGGGTCGAAGCCGGGGATTTCATCGGACACGTCTTCGCCCGCTTCGATGCGAGCCACCAGAGCCTTGATCCGTTCGGCTCCATCCTCGGCGCAGGCGAGTGCGCGGAAGGCGGCGAAGCCTTCGCGGCGCCCGCCACCGGGACCGGCCGGCGCGTCACCAGAGCCATCACTACGCGGCCCCATTGCGGCCGGATCGAAACTGCAAACGCGTTCACGCATTGCGTTGAGCCGGACGGGATCGATGCTGCCGTCCTCGTTTGTCACCCGTTCGAGCAGACGCGCGAACCGTGCGGCGTCAAAGCCAGGGATGATCGAGGACATATCCTCACCCCGCGCTGCAGCTTCGGCGAGGCGCTGGAGCACCTGATAGCCGTCGTCGGCACAGATCCGCTCGCGGAACTGGATGAAAGCTTCGCGCTGTCCGGCGCTCGGCGGGCCATCGGGAGCGCCTGCGGGCGGACCGCCTTGCGGCCGCGCACTCGCACCGCCGCTGCCGCCGGAGCGACGTCCGCCGCCGCGTGCTTCATCCTGCCCGGCTCCGATCGAACCGCGGAAATTGAGGCCGAAGCTCAATCGCTCGGCGCGGGTTTCGGCGAAGGTCACCGAACGGCTGTCGACAGACAACAGCTGGCCGCTTGCATCGCGCACGATCCGGCCCGGAAAGGCGGCTTCGATTTCAGGCGTGATTTGCGGGAAGCTGCTGGTCACATCGTCCGAGCGGTTGCGGATGTATTCGGCAGTCAGGCGCGCACCGTCCCAGAACGGCAGCTCCCAATTGGCGGCGAATTTCCAGTCTCGCTGCGTCTCCGCCAGCAGGTCGGGATTGCCGCCGGTGATCACGGTTGCAAGCACGGTCTCGCCGGTCGTGAAGTCGAACACAGGCTGGTTGAGCGTCGTGATCTGCGGATTGCCGAGCGAGGACAGACCGGGCGCGACCTCGCGCTGGATAAAGGTTCCCGACAGATCGAGATTGTCGAACGGCGCCCAGTTGAGGCCGACCGTGAAATCGCCCAGTGTCCCGAAGTCGGAGATGTCGTCCACCCCGATATTCGCTGTCAGCGTGATGCTGCCGAGCGCGTCGGCAAAACCGTTGCGACGGCTGGTGATCGGCACCACGAAATTCGCGCCTGTGGTAAACACCCGGCGGGTGAGGCTGATGTCGGACAGGCTGCGCGTGTCCTCGCTCTCGATACGCTGCCAGGTCAGCCCGGCATCGAAAGTCGCCAGCAGTTCGCCACCCGGCAATTGTGCCAGCGGCCCGCGAATGGTGGTAAGCGACTGGCCCGCGATCGAGCGCGTGAAGGCCGTGTCGAAACCGGCATCTGCATTGGCCGGCAGTGCCCCGTCGAGCGCCAGAGTGCCGCTCAAGGCATCGGCCTGAAGCCCGCTCGTATCGAAACGCTGGTCGATCTGGCGCGTCGTTTCACTCAGCGATCCGTCGAAAGTCGTCGTCAGCTGAAAAGCCCCAATCGGCTTGTTGAGCGAACCCGAGGTCGAAAACGTGTCGGTCGAAGAAATCTGCTGCAGCGGCGTATCCTCGCCAAAGGTCCGCAGCGCATCATTGCCCGCAGCGTCAGTCAGCAGAACGGTGTTGAGCCCGCTGAGGCTGCGCGTGTCGCTGCGCGTGTAATTCGCATTGGCGGAAACCGAGACGCCGCTGTCGATAAAGGCCTTGGCCCAGCTGACATTGCCTTCGAGCGAGCGGCTGTCGGCGACGAGGCTGCGATAGGCAGACTGGTCGGGATCGCCCGCGACGTCGGAGATCGAACCGGGCGTCTGGATAATGTCGCGCTCGCTCTCGGTCAGGAGCGAGGTGTCGCTTGCTTCCAGATTGACGTTGATTCGCGCGCCGTCGGCGATTTGCAGGAAGCCCACTTCCTGTTCGTTGCGCCAATAGCCGCCGCGATCGGGCGCTTCGAGCTCAAGCTCGACCTCGGCGTTGCGATAGTCGGACTTGAGAATCAGGTTGATGACCCGGCGATCGGGCGGAAAGCCGAAACGCTGGGCGACTTCTTCAGGAAAGACCTCCACCCGTTCAAGCGCCTCGGGCGGGTAATTGCTGAATTCGCGGAAGCTGCCGATGCGGATGCCATTGATGAGGATGACGGGGCGCCCCCCGCCGCCGCGCCCGCGCGCCGATCCGCTTTGGTTGGTGATCTGGGTGATGAGATCTGCGATCGAGGTCACGCCTTCGGCCGCGATATCGTCTTCGTTCAGTTGCAGCAGCGGGGCCTGCTCGACATCAAGCTGACCGCGCAGGCGCCGCGCCGAGACGACGATTTCGCCGGTTCCGCTGCCAAAATCATTGTCGTCTGTTTCCTGCTCGCTCGGAGTCGGCGAAGGTGCGGTTTGCTGTTCGTCTGCCGAAGTGTCGGCAGTCTCCGCAGCAAGAGGCAGGGCAGCGAATGCGGCGTAACCTACACCGGAAAGCAGGACACATCGGAGGAGAGGGGAGGTATTCATCATGGTCCTTTTGAGCGAGTTGCAGCCGGTGACAACCGTCTGAATTGTATCGGATTGCACCACAGTTAACGAAAGCGGGGCGTCTCTGGATGCGCCTTTATGCGATTCCCCTCGGCGTGCGCCTTAACTGCCGAGTCTTCCCTTTTCGCCCGCGCATCGCTAAATGGCGCGCCCAGACCGACGAATGGTGTCGGTCGCTGTACAGTTACAAGGGATTACATGGCTAAAGAAGAACTCCTCGAAATGCGCGGGCGCGTCGTCGAGCTGCTGCCCAATGCGATGTTCCGGGTAGAGCTTGAAAACGGTCATGAAGTTTTGGGCCACACCGCGGGCAAGATGCGCAAGAACCGCATCCGCGTACTGGTGGGCGACGAAGTGTTGTGCGAACTGACCCCGTATGACCTCACCAAGGCGCGGATCACCTATCGCTTCATGCCGGGCCGTGGCGGTCCCGGCCCGCAATAATTTGCTGCCCTGATGGGCGCGCTTCACCTCACATTGGCTTCGGCATCGCCCCGGCGGCGCGAATTGATCGCGCGGCTGGGAGTGGAGCCTGATGCCATCAGCCCTGCCGACATCGACGAGACACCGGCCAAGGACGAGCTTCCGCGCGCCTTCGCGCTGCGCATGGGGCGCGAGAAGGCGCTCGCGGTCGACGCACCCGGATATGTCCTCGCGGGCGATACGGTGGTCGCCTGCGGTCGCCGTATCCTTCCCAAGACTGAAGACGAAGCCGAAGCGCAGCGCTGCCTCGAACTGTTATCGGGTCGCCGCCACGTGGTGCTTTCGAGCGTTGTGCTGCGCGCCCCCGATGGAAGCCTGCGCGAACGGATCAGCGAAACAGCCGTTCGGTTCAAGAATCTCTCGCAAGAGGAAATTTCTTCCTATCTGGCGGGCGGCGAATGGCACGGCAAGGCCGGTGGCTATGCGATCCAGGGTTCGGCAGAGGGCCTTGTGCAGTGGATCAGGGGCAGCCATTCGGGCGTCATGGGCCTGCCGCTCTACGAAACGCGCGCGCTGTTGAAAGCGGCAGGGTTTGCGATTGGCTGATCAATCGGCCCGTGATTGTTATGTCGAACGCGGCATCGGTGAGCACCGTGTGCTCTTTTCGACCAACGCCCGCATGATGGCCGCAAAGCTGTATTGGCCGGGCGAACTCTATGCCGGACAGGTGGTCGAAGCCAAACTCACCGACAAACACGGCGGCGCGCGGCGCGGTGTAGCGACTATGGATTGCGGGCAGGAAGTGCTCGTCGATCACCTGCCCTCCAGCGTCACCGAAGGGCAAAGGCTTGCGCTCACCATCACCCGCGCCGCTGTTGCCGAACGCGGGCGGCACAAGCGGGCACAGGGGCGCTTTACAGACGGTCCGGTGCAGGCGGACACAGGCTGGCTTCCCGAGGCCACAGAGGTCCGCGAATTTGCGAGCGGTCTGTGGGAAGATATCTGGCACGCCGCCTCTTCGGGTGAAGTGCCTTTCGCCAAAGGATCGCTGCTGTTCAGCGTGACCCCCGCGATGACGCTGATCGACGTTGATGGCGACGGCAGCCCCCGCGAAATCGCGCTTGCCGCTGCGCCTGTGATTGCGGCGTGGCTTCCCATGTTCGATCTCGGCGGCAATATCGGTATCGATTTTCCAACCATAGAAGCCAAGGCCGACCGCCGCGCCGTCGACGAAGCATTGGCAGAGGCGCTTGGCGATTGGCCGCATGAGCGCACCGCTATGAACGGTTTCGGTTTCGTGCAGATCGTCGCGCGGCTCGAAGGGCCGTCCCTGCTCCACCGCTTCGCCGCTTCGCGCACAGCCATTTGCGCACGCTATGCCTTGCGCGTCGCCGAGCGCGCTGCGGGCAGTGGGCCCGCTTTGCTGCTCACCGTGCATCCGGCACTCAAGGCGAAGATCAAGCCTGAATGGCTGGAGGAACTGGCACGCAGGACGGCGAAACAGGTGCGGATCGAAACAGATCCCGGGCTTGCGCTCGAAGCGCCGCATGCCCAGATCATCGAAGCATGACTAAACAACGCCCCTGCCCCATCTGCAAGAAACCGCGCTCGGAAGAATTCACTCCCTTCTGTTCGCAGCGGTGCAAGGATCGCGATCTCGCGCAGTGGTTTGGCGACGGCTATTCCGTGCCCGGAGAGCCTGTGGACCCGGAGCAAATTGCCGCCCAGGATTGGGACTCCAAGGAGTAGGTCGAAGGAATAGGGCCAAAAGGCTTTTTACCCCTTGCCAAGCGCGCGCCGCTTCGCCATAGCGCCGCTCTCATTTGCTCGCCGGGGCAGCGCTAACGCGCTATAGACCTCGTCGCCGCAGCGAATGCCCGGGTAGCTCAGGGGTAGAGCAGCGGATTGAAAATCCGCGTGTCGGTGGTTCGATTCCGCCCCCGGGCACCATTCGCTGAAAAGGGGTAATTGCCAATATGTCCCGCCGCTCCAAAATTTACGAAGGCAAAGCCAAGATTCTCTATGAGGGTCCCGAGCCCGGCACGCTGATCCAGTATTTCAAGGATGACGCGACCGCCTTCAATGCCGAGAAAAAAGGCACGATCAACGGCAAGGGCGTGATCAACAATCGCATCAGCGAGCATGTGTTCACGCGCCTTTCGCATATCGGCATTCCGACGCACTTCATTCGCCGCCTCAACATGCGCGAACAGCTGATCCGCCGGTGCGAAATCATCCCGCTCGAAGTGGTTCTGCGCAATGTCGCCGCCGGTTCGATCTGCAAGCGCCTCGGCCTCGAAGAAGGCGAGCCGCTGCCGCACACGCTGATCGAATATTACTACAAGGACGATTCGCTGGGTGATCCGCTGATCGCCGAAGAGCACATCGCCTGCTTCAATTGGGCCAGCAATGAGGAGATGCACGACATTTCCTCGATGGCGATCCGCATCAACGATTTCCTGTGCGGCCTGTTCGCGGCGATCGACATCCGTCTGGTCGACTTCAAGCTCGAATTCGGACGGCTTTACGACGGCGATTACAGCCGCGTAATTCTCGCCGACGAAATCAGCCCCGACGGCTGCCGCCTGTGGGACATGGTCTCGGGCGAAAAGCTCGACAAGGACCGCTTCCGCCGCGATCTGGGCGGTGAGGAAGAGGCCTATCGCGAAGTGGCACGCCGCCTCGGCCTGCTACAGAACGAAGACAACGGCCCGGGCGAAGTGCTCGACCTGTCGAGCCACCGTTCGCGCCTGCGCGGCACGCCTCCGGTAAAGAAGTAATTTTACAGACAGGCTCAAGCGGCTAGGCTCTCGTCCACCTAAGAGGGCTGAGAGACACCTAAACGCATGAACCGATCGATCCGCGCATTCGCCGCCGGCCTGCTGCTTGCCATTTCCAACACTGCTCTGTCCGGCGCGCTCGCCGCACAGGAGCAGTCGGCTCCCGTAGCTGAATCCGAGGCTTCCGAGCCGGTCTGGTATTTCGAGCAAAGCGACATCGCGGTCGATCCCGGCTTCGTCTTCGGCCAGCTCGACAATGGCATGCGCTACATCCTGCGCGAGAACGCAACGCCCGAGGGGACCGCGCTGGTGCGGATGCGGATCGACAGCGGCTCGCTGGCCGAGAACGAGGCCGAGCGTGGACTCTCACATTATCTGGAACACATGGCCTTCAACGGGTCGAAAGCGATTCCCGAAGGCGAGATGGTCAAGCTGCTCGAGCGCGAGGGGTTGGCCTTTGGCGCAGATACCAACGCCTCGACCGGCTATAACGCGATCACCTACATGCTCAATCTGCCGCGCAATGACGAGGAATTGCTCGGCACCGCGCTGATGCTCATGCGCGAGACGGCGAGCGAGCTTACCATTGCCGAGGATGCAGTGGAGCGCGAGCGCGGCGTGGTGCTTGCCGAGAGGCGTGACCGACGCAATTTCGTGCAGGCCGCGCGCGAGGACGGACTCGAATTCCTCGCTCCCGGTGCGCGCTTCATCGACCGCTTGCCCATCGGCACTCTTGAGGCGCTCGAAAACGCAACCGCCGCGCAGCTTCGCAGCCTTTACGAGCGGACCTATACGCCGTCGAACACCGTTCTGGTGATTGTCGGCGATTTTCCCGTCGAAGTGATGGAAGCCGCCGTGCGCGATCGATTTTCGGACTGGAAAGCGGCCCCTGCTCCGGTCGAACCCGAAGCCGGCCCCATCGACGTAACCCGCGCAGGCGAAACCGACATCTACCTCGACCCCTCGCTGTCCGAGGATGTGGCTATCACCGTATTCGCCCCGTGGACCGAGCGGCCCGACAGCATCAAGACGCGGCGCACCAATCTGATACGCTCGATCGGGCTCAACATCATCGCGCGCCGTCTCTCGCGCCTGACCCGTCAGGAAGACGCGCCCTTCACCCGTGCGCGCTTCACCTTCGGCGAACTGTTCGAAGATGCGCGCACCAATTCGATCAGCATCGCGACCCAGAACGGCGAATGGCGCGACGGCATGCTGGCAGCGGTGCGCGAGGTCAATCAGGCGCTGACCTATGGCTTCACGCAGGCCGAGATCGACGAGCAGATCGCCAATGGCCGCACCGCGCAGGAAAACCGCGTCGCAGGCGCCGCGACACAGGACAACCGCGCCTTCATCGGTGCGGCGCTGCGGTTGGTGTCAGACGAGTTTGTTCCGACGACGCCCGAGAGTTCGCTCGCACGGTTCGAGCAAGTGGTCGAGGGAATTACGCCCGAAGACGTGCTTGCCGTGCTCAAGCAGGATGCGCTCGCGCTTGACGATCCGCTCATCCGGTTTCAGGGCAAAACCGCACCAGAAGGGGGCGAAGCAGCACTCAGGGCGACTTACAATGAGGCAATGGCCCTGCCCATCGCCTCACCCGTAGATAGCGGCAGCGCCACCTTTGCCTACACCGACTTCGGCGATCCCGGAGAGGTCGTTTCGGACACGCGCGAGGAGCGCCTCGGCCTGCGCGAAGTGGCCTTTGCCAATGGCGTGCGTCTCACCATCAAGCAGACCGACATCCGCGAGGATCGCGTGAGCTTCAAAATGCGCGTTGATGGCGGCAGCCTTATGAACACCCGCGAGGATCCGCTGCGCACCTATTTGGTCAGCAGCCTGCCGGGTGGCGGGCTCGGCGCGCACAGCCAGGATGAATTGCAAACCATCCTCGCGGGGCGCAGCGTCAGCTTGCGCGTTTCCACGACTTCGGAATCTTTCAATTTCGCCGGCACAACCACTCCCCGCGATCTGGAATTGCAGATGCAGCTTATTGCGGCGGGATTAACCGACCCCGGCTATCGCGCCGAAGGCCTCGATCAGTCCAGACGAAACATTGACGACTGGTTTGATGCACTCGGCTCTACCCCCGGCCTCGCCTATCTCGAATCCTACGGCGGCATCCTGTCCGACAATGATCCGCGGTTCACTAGAAAGGACCGAGAGGCCTTCAGACTGCGCACCTACGAACAATTGCGGGAAGTGATCTCCGACCGTTTCGAAAATGGGGCTATCGAGATCGCCTTGGTGGGCGATATCGACGAAGAGTTGGCAATCCAGGCCGTTGCAGCAACGCTCGGCGCTTTGCCGGAGCGTGAGGCGGATTTCCATCCACGCAACGAAGCCCGTGAGCGCGGCTTTACGACCACTCGCGGCGAGCAAGTTCTCTACCATCATGGAGAACCTGATCAGGCCATGGTTCGAATGATCTGGCCTACTCAAGACGATAGCAACCTCAAGGAGACGATCGAGCTGAACCTCTTGGCGCGCATGCTCAGAATCGAGCTGACCGACAGGCTCCGCGAAGATCTGGGGCAGGCCTATTCGACCCAGGCGAACAGCTCGCCCAGTTCTGTCTATCCTGGCTACGGTACCTTTCGACTCTCCGCTCCCGTTGAAAGCGGTGAAGTCGAAACAGTGCGCGGAGTGTTCAGGGAATTGCTCGAAGACTTCCGCAACACTCCTGCCGATCCCGACCTGATCGAGCGCGCACGCCAGCCGATGATCGAGGCCTATGACAATGCTTTGAAATCGCTGGGTGGATGGATGAGCCTCGCCTCGCGTGCGCAGACCAAGCCGGAACGGCTCGACCGCTGGTTTGCAGGGCCGGAATTGCTCAAGGCGGTGACCGCGCAAGACATTCAGGCGATGGCACAGCGCTATCTCGCGCCCGAGGATGCGGTAGAATTTCTGGTGCTGCCCGAAGTGCCAGAAATCACCCGCCCACAAGTCCTTCCGGGTACGATGCGCGAGGGACCGCCTGCGGTCATCATCGAGAGGGAAACCGACGGGTGATAGTCGCGCGCGCCAATTGCGTATGAGCGCAAAGCCGCTATAGGCTGCGCGCAACCTATCCATTCATTGAGGACACCCAGCCCCATGAAAGTTCGCATCCTCGTCCGCCTCAAGCCCGGCGTGCTCGATCCGCAGGGCCGTGCGGTGCACCACTCGCTCGACCACATGGGCTTCGACGGGGTCGAGGACGTGCGGATCGGCCGGATGATCGAAATGGAAGTCGCCGACGGAACCGATGACGCAACCCTTACCAAGATGTGCGAACAACTGCTCGCCAACATGGTGATCGAGGACTTCGTGATCGAAAAGATGGAGCCCGCCTGATGGCTGCCCCGTCGAACAGCTTTCGCGCGGCGGTTATCACCTTCCCCGGTTCCAACTGCGACCGCGACATGGCGGTGGCTATCGAAGCGGTAACGGGCGAAGCGGCGATCCGCGTCTGGCACGGCGATGCCGACCTGCCGGACCGTCTCGACTTCATCGCCCTGCCCGGCGGGTTCTCCTATGGCGACTATCTGCGCTCGGGCGCGATGGCAGCCAAGAGCCCGGTGCTACGCGCCGTGGTTGCTGCGGCCGAACGCGGCGTGCCCGTGCTGGGCGTGTGCAACGGATTTCAGGTCCTCACTGAAAGCGGCCTGCTGCCAGGCGCTCTGATGCGCAACGCTGGTCAGCGCTTCGTGTGCAAGACGGTGGAACTGGAGATCGCCAATACGAGCTCGCCCTTCACCAACAATTACGAAAAAGGGGCGAAGCTACGGGTTCCGGTCGCGCACCACGACGGCAATTATTTCGCCGACGAAGCGACGCTCAATGCGCTCGAAGCCGAAGACCGCGTGGCATTCCGCTACATCGACAATCCCAATGGCTCGCGCCGCGACATTGCAGGCGTGCTGTCAGCAAATGGCCGTGTGCTCGGCATGATGCCGCACCCCGAACGCGCGATCGAGCCTGCGGCCCATGCTTCGCTCGGCGGCGCAGACGGACGCGGGATTTTCGAAAACCTCGTCACGAGCCTGATCTCGGCGTAACTGCTGCCTGAGTTGCTGCACAGGCCCCGTGCGGGGCCTTGCAAATACTAGGCCCGCCGCTTGCTCGCTTCGACTTCCTTGGCGTTGAACAGCCGCAGCGCTTCATCGCTCGACATCGGGCGTCCGAAGTAGAACCCCTGGATCTTGTCGCAGCCGAGATTGCGGATCAGTTCGGCCTGCTCGGCATCTTCCACGCCTTCGGCTGTGGTGGTCATGTTCATGCTCTTGGCCATGGCGACCACGGCGTTGATGATCGCAAGACTTTCGTTCGCGCCGGTCGCTGCGCCCTGAACGAAGGTGCGGTCCACCTTGATCGTCGAGAATCGCAGTTTGCGCAAATAGCCGAGCGACGAATAGCCAGTCCCGAAGTCATCGAGCGCGATCGAGCAGCCCAATGCCATTGCCTGTTCGAGCGCGTTGCGGGCCACACTCGCATCGCGCAGGAAGATGCTCTCGGTCACTTCGATTTCGAGCCGTTCGGGGCGCAGACCGCTCGCTGCCAACGCGTCGACCACTTCCTGATGGAAGTCGGGATCGAGCAGCTGTTCAGGCG
>JAYPMZ010000028.1:0-10003 GCA_038130205.1 Erythrobacteraceae bacterium
GCTGATCCCGACCGCTGCGGCGATATAGAGGTGGATCGAAACCGCTCCGCCGAACTTGTACAACAAGGCGAAGGCGACCAGCACGGTACCGACCGTCACCAGCATCATCATCCGCATAATCCGCCGATAGCGCGCCCATGCGTGGGCTGCGTTTTTGGGGTCATCGAGAGGTGATTTCTTGACCATGCCGCTCCTGTGGGCATCGCGGGCCCGCTTTGCAAGGTGTCGCTTGGCCTCGGTAATTGCGCGGGACTCGCCTTTTCGCCCGATTAATGGCATTTTTGCACTCGGGAGGAGCCGCAATATGACAATTGCCAAGATAATTGGAGACCGCACTTCATCCAGCATCATCTCCTGCGACGTATCGACACCCGTTGCAGAGGCGGTGGGAATGCTCGCAGGAAAACGGATCGGAGCCTTGCCCGTCCTTAGTGACGGGAAGATCGCAGGAATCATTTCCGAACGCGACGTGATTTACCGCCTTGCCGACAAGGGGCACGCCGCGCTCGACATGACGGTGGGCGAGATCATGACATCGCCGGCGGTTACGGTCGAACCGTCAACCTCGATTGACGATGCCCTCGCACTGATGACCAAGCGGCGGTTCCGCCACTTCCCCGTCGTCGATGGCGAAATGCTGGTGGCATTCATTTCGATCGGCGATCTGGTGAAATACAAGATCGGTGCCGTCGAATATGAGGCTGCGGCACTGCGCGATTACATCAACCAGTAACCCCGCCCCTTGAGAAGCAACCCGCGCGCGCCTAGATCGCTTTCATGGCCGATGCCCTCACTCTTACTCCCGCCGCCGCCAAGCGCGTGCAATGGATTGCCGAAAAGCAGACCAAGCCCGCGATCCTGCGGCTTTCGGTCGAAGGCGGCGGCTGTTCCGGCTTTCAATACAAGTTCGACCTCGCCGAAACGGCAGAGGGTGACGACATGGTCAGCGAAACCGACGGCGTGAAGCTGGTGGTCGATCCGGTCAGCCTCGATCTGGTGGGCGGAAGCGTAGTCGATTTCGTAGAATCGCTCGGCGGAGCGGCGTTCCGGGTTGAGAATCCCAACGCGGCGGCAGGTTGCGGCTGCGGATCGAGTTTCGGGATTTAGGTTTTACCCGCGCGATGAAGTCGGGCAGTAACCCCTCATGAAAATCGCGACCTACAACATCAACGGTATCAAGGCGCGGCTTCCGCGCCTCAAGGAATGGCTTGAGGAAACGCGGCCTGCGGTCGCTTGCCTTCAGGAAGTGAAGTCGCAGGACAAGGACTTCCCCGCTAGCGAGTTCGAGGAGCTGGGCTACCAGCCGATCTGGCACGGGCAAAAAGCCTTCAACGGCGTCGCCGTCCTTGTCGATGAAAAAGCGGGTTATTCCGTCGAAGAGGTCCAGCGCGGCCTTGGGATCGACGGTCCCAAAGAGGACGAGGGCGAGCAGGCGCGCTATCTGGAATGCGATGTTACCGGCGAGAACGGCGCAACAACCCGGATCGTGTGCATCTATCTGCCCAACGGCAACCCGCATCCTGGGCCAAAATTTGATTACAAGCTCGCGTGGATGGAAAAGCTTCGCGCGCGCATGGCGGCAATCTGGGCCGAGGAGGTTCCCGCAGCCGTGCTCGGCGATTTCAACGTCATTCCCGAGGATGACGACGTATTCTCGGTAAAGGCAATGGCCTCGGACGCGCTCATGCAGCCCGAATCGCGCGAAGCCTATGCACGCTTGCTCGGTGATGGCTGGACCGACGCGCTGCGCACGCACAATCCGCGCGGCGGCGTGTGGACCTATTGGGACTATCAGGCCGGCGCCTGGCAGAAGGATCACGGCTTTCGCATCGACCACATATTGCTTTCCCCCGAACTCGCCGATCGTTTGGCGAGCGTGGGTGTCGACCGCGAACATCGCGGACGCGAGAAGGCCAGCGATCACGCTCCTACATGGGCGCTATTACGGGACTAGGCCGCCCAAACAAAAACCCCCGCCGGTGAGGGCGGGGGTTCATTGTTCAAACGCTGCGGTCTTCAACGATAGAAGACATGCGAGTCGATCTGGGCGAGCCGCGTCTTGCGACGGCTCCAGCTCGGACGGACGCGGGTCGCGTGGAAATAGACCGCATCGGCGGCTTCGCTGTCCCACAGCCCTTCATGCGCGATCGTCGCAACGGCCTTGGCGCGCTGCCACGCAGCGGACGAGGTGTTGATGTTGGGCATCCGCCCACCGCGCACGAACGAAAACTGCGAACGCTGGTAAACCACGCCGCAATAGCTTGCGGGCCAGCGGCCGTCTTCGGCACGATTGATCACGACCTGCGCGACTGCCAGCTGGCCGTCGAGCGGTTCGCCGCGCGATTCGAAATAGACCGCGCCTGCAAGGCACCGCATCTGGTCGGTCATCTGCTCGTTGCTGTCGACAATGCCGACCAGCTCACGCAGCGAAGACGCTTCAATATCTGTATTGCCGGTTTCGGAAGTCGCCGCTTCTTTGAGCGGTTGCACGACCTCTTCAGAAACGAAGACCGGCTGCTGCGGCACGATTTCGACCATATCTTCGGTCGATTCGGCCTGTTGACCCGATTCGGGTCCGGTTTGCGCAACCGCATTGCCAGTGGCGTTGGCGGCGACGTCTTGGGCGAACGCTACGGCGTTTTCGACCCCGGGGAAACTCATGCTGGCAACCGCAATCATTGCGACTGCACCAAAGGAGTAAGTCTTACGACCCATCGAAGGTACTTTTTGTGCGGTGAGCTAGCTCCGTCGCAGGTGAGGACATTTGCGGCGATATCTCGCCTAGGAGGTTTTGTGTCCTGCCAGGGGTATCCTGTGCGTGCCTGCCGGCTGCCCCCCGTCTGCGTGCCAAAAAGGGCGGCCGAATTGCCGCTCCTGAAGGCCTGCGCGTCTGGAAGCTCGCGGGCAAATAGAGCGAAAACTTCCTACGTCAAGTTAACGCGGCAATAGTGCGATGAACCGTTCTGCATCGTCGATATCCACCTCCAAAATCCAGATATCGGGATCTTGGCGGCGGCGGCGTTCGAGATACTCTGAAAATTCTTGCGGTTTTTCAATATCTTGAGATTTTGTCGCAATGAATGGTCGCGTTCCGTCGAGTTGCGGCATCCTTTCGAATAGCTGCGCATCCTGTCCGCGATACATGGTAACGATTAAGACCGTTCCGGCGTCTCTTTCGCCCTTGGCGATAACCATTGCACTGCCGCCATTCGATTCGACGAGGCGAATCAGGCCACCGATTTCGAGATGGGCAGGGAGTCTTTCGGACATTGGCCCGCCCGATCAGGCCGAGTAGCCCGGCAGGCTGGAGAGCGGGATGCGCGAGCGCATGAACGTGCCCGTGCCGCGCCCGATCTCTTCGCCTTCTTCGTCGACAAGGCGGCTTTCGGCCACGAAAACGCGCCGCCGCCCGCTGACCCAGCGCCCTTCCGCAACCACCTCGCCGACCTTCACCGGTTTGGTGAAGTGCAGGTTGAAACTGGTGGTGAGCAGGAAACGGTCGGTTGCGAGCGTATTGGCGGCATAAAATGCCGCATCATCGAGCATCTTGAAGTAGATCGTCCCATGCGCAGCGCCTGCTGCGTGGTAGTCTTCTTCTGTGATCTTGAAGACCAGGCGCGAACGCCCTTCGCCCGTGATCTCGAGCGTGGAGGCGAATTTCGCATTGATGGGCGCAGAGGCGTAAAGCCGCTCCAGCGCACGATAGTGCAGATCCGCGCCTTCGGGTTCAGGCGGCATCGCGCAGGAATTGGTTGGTCAGCACCGCAAACAGAGCCTCGGCATGGGGCGCATCGCCGAGCGCACCGAGCATCGCTTCGTCGCGCACCATGCGCGAGATCGCTGCGAGCGCGTGGAGGTGGGTTGCGCCTGCATTTTCCGGCGACACGAGACCGAACACCATGCTCACCGGGATAGCGTCGGCGGCTTTGAAGTCGACCGGATGATCGAGCTTGATCAGAGCCATGGTCGGACGGTTTACCGCATTGCTGCGACAGTGCGGAATCGCAACACCGCGTCCGAACCCGGTGCTGCCAAGCGCTTCGCGCTGCTCGAGCCCGTCGAGCACATCATCGGCATCGAGGCCATAAACCCCGGCGAATAGCTGCGACAGCTTGGTGAGGATCTGATGGCTGGATTCAGCGCGCACAAGCGCAACTGCTTCCGGCACGATGACAATATTGACGTCCATGGTCGAACTCGAAATCCCAATTATTCCAGCCTCTTACGAGAGGCTGACGTGGGCCCGCTCATGAGTAGGCAGCGCCGCGCACGGGGATGCGGTCGCTGCTCTCTTCTCCGTGGGCTGGACCCACCCGGCTCATGCGCGCTTCTCTAACGCCGCCGGGTTTTTATGATCCTAATGCGGCTCAACCCAACCGATCGAGCCGTCGGCGCGGCGGTAAACCATATTATGTCTGCCAGTGCCAGCATTTTTGAAGAACAAGGCGGGGGTATCGCGCAGGTCGAGCATCATCACCGCATCGGCAACGCTGCAATCAGGGATATCGACGCGGGTTTCGGCGATGATCGGGGGCGCATCGACGACCACCTCGGCTTCCGGCTCGTCGGCGGCAAAGATGGTGTAAGCGGCTTCTTCTTCCGCACGCGCGTGCTGGGCGCGTCCGTGGTGATCGGTAAGGCGGCGCTTGTAGCGGCGCAGCTGCGTCTCGATCTTGCTCGCCGCTTCGTCGAGCGCCTGATGCGCGTCATGCGCGCTCGCTTGAGCCTTGAGGATCAGCCCCTGCATCACATGGGTGACGATGTCGCAGGAGAAGGAGCCGGCCGGCGCCTTTCCGAAGGTCACATGCGAAGACAGCGCTCGGTCGAAATATTTGTCGACGATCCCGCCCAATCGCTCGGAAGCATGCTCCTGAAGCGCTGCGCCGGTTTCGACCTGATGCCCAGAAATCCGGATATCCATAGTCGCCTGTCCTCCTTTGTTGTTGGTCCTATCTCACCCAGATCGCTTCTTTGATCCCGGCTATGAATTCTGCATGACGCGCCAGCTCTGCCTCCGTCGCCGCGTGGGGTCGCGGTTCGCGGCGCGGGCGAGCGGGTTGGGGTTTGGTTTGCAGGCTGTCTTGCGCCTCGTCGGTATCATCCGCCGAAAGGCCGTCGGCGGCGAGTTCGAGGCCGATCTGTCGCCCGCCGGTGAGTTCGACATAGACCTGCGCAAGCAGTTCGGCATCGAGCAGCGCGCCGTGCTTGACGCGGTGGCTGCGGTCGATCCCGTAGCGTGTGCACAGCGCATCGAGCGACAGCTTGGCGCCGGGGTGCTTCTTGCGCGCAATCGCGACGGTATCGACCATGCGGTCCATCGAAATCGGTTCGCGCCCGATCGCGGTCAGCTCGGCATTCAGAAAACCGAAGTCGAAACCGGCATTGTGCGCAACCAGCGGCGCATCGCCGAGAAATTCGAGCAATTCGTCCGCGCTGTCGGCAAATTTCGGTTTGGTCGAGAGGAAATCCGCCGACAGACCGTGCACCGCTTCGGCAGCGGCGGGCATATCGCGTTCGGGATTGTAATAAGCGTGGTAGCTGCGCCCGGTTTCGACCCGTCCCATCATCTCGACGCATCCGATTTCAACCATGCGGTCCCCGGTCTTGGGGTCCAGTCCTGTCGTTTCGGTGTCGAAAATCACTTCGCGCATTGGCATGACTATTCACCCATGCGCGCCGAAGCGCAAGAGGGGCAAAGCACGAAAATTTGCTAGTCCCGCGCGGCGCGCAATTGCTCCACGAGCGCGAACACTTGCGCCTTTGTCTCTTCCAGCGTGGTGCCGGTGTCGATGATGTGATCGGCGCCCTCGCGTTTCTCGGTATCTGGAGTCTGGAGACCGAGGATATGCTCGAATTTCTCCACCGTCATGCCGGGGCGGGCTAGCACCCGCTCGCGCTGCACTTCGGCAGGGGCGGAGACAACGACCACCACATCGACCGCCTTGTTGCCGCCACCTTCGAACAGCAGCGGAATGTCGAACACGATCAGCGGCGCCCCGGAATTATCGTCGAGGAATTGCCCACGTTTGGCGCCCACAGCGGGATGAACGATGGCTTCAAGCGCGGCGAGTTTCTCGCGGTCTCCGAAAACCAGTCTGCCCAACGCATCGCGGTTCACGCCTTCGGGGCCGGTGGAGCCGGGGAAGGCCTCTTCGATGGCAGCGATCAATTCGCCGTCCGGCCCTTGCATCGATCGCACGGCAGCATCGGCGTCGAACACCGGCACACCGGCTTCCTCGAACATGCTCGCGACGGTGGACTTGCCCATGCCGATCGAGCCGGTGAGGCCGATAATCGTCGGTTTCGTCATTGGTTCAGCAGCTCCATCAGCTCGGCATCGTGCTCGCGCGGGGGAGGGCAACCGTAGAACTTCTCGAAAGCAATCGCCGCCTGCCCGATCAGCATGGCAAGCCCTCCGACTGTCTTGTGACCGGCTTCGCGGGCTTCAATCAGCAGCGGCGTATCAGCGGGGCTGGTGACAATGTCGTAGAACACGCTGCCCGGCGGCGCATGGGTGAGATCGAATGCGAGCGGCGGGTTGCCCGTCATACCCAGCGGTGAGGCGTTGACCACCAGATCAAAGCACCCTTCGCGATCATCGAAGGCGAAATCGGTTTCAGCGGCAAAATGATCGAGCGTGATGGCGTGATGTTCGCCCTTGGGGGCCAGTTCATCCAGAAGCGCACGCGCCTTTGCCGGATCGCGCCCTGCCACCACCAGCGTGAAGCCCTGCTGTGCCAGCGCTGCAATGATCGCTCGCGCCGCGCCGCCGGTGCCGAGGATGCGCGCCATTCGGAACAGATGCCGGTTGGCGAGTGCATCGGTGAGGGGTTCAAGAAAGCCGCCCGCATCGGTGTTGAACCCCGCAAGCGATCCGTCGGTCTGCTTAACCACCGTGTTGACCGCGCCGATCTGCGCAGCGAGCGGATCGAGCGTGTCGAGCAGTGGCATGATCGCCTGCTTGTGCGGCATTGTAACATTGCAACCGATCCAGCCGGGGTGCCCGCGGAACTCGGCGAGATAATCGGCAAGGCCCTCGGCTGTGACCTGATGGCGGTCGTATTCACCATCAACGCCAAGTTTTTCCAGCCAGAAGCGGTGGATCGCAGGCGATTTCGACTGCGCGATCGGATCACCGATCACGTGAGCGAGCGGTACCGTCACGAGAGCAGCACACCATGTTCGCGCAGCGCGCCGAGCACCGCGAGGAGCGGCATGCCGAGCACGGTAAACTGGTCGCCCTCGATCTCCTCGAACATTTGCACGCCCATCGCCTCAATCCGGAAACAGCCTACGGTGTAGCCGACCTCGGGCCATTCGTGGGCGAGATAGTGCTCGATAAAATCCGCCGACAAGTCGCGCACTTTCAGCTGCGCGCAATCGGTATGGATCCATTCGCACGTGTTCTCGCGGACCAGAGCGGCGGCAGAATGGAGCTCCAGGACCTTGCCCGAGAAGAAGACGAGGTGTTCGGCGGCATTTTCGCGCGAAGTAGGTTTGTCGAAGCGTTTGCCCTCGACCACCACCAGCGAGTCGCTGCCTAGCACCAATGCCTGGGGATGGGTTCGGGCGAGCGCGGCCGCTTTGGCAACGCTCAGCGCCTCGGCGATTTCCGCCGGCGAGGCATCGCGCAGACCGTCTTCGATCGCGCGCTCGTCGAGGTCGGCGGGCATGGCTTCATAATGCACGCCCGCCGCATCGAGCATGGCGCGGCGCGAAGCGGACTTCGACGCAAGGATCAGCTTGGGTGTGCTCATATCGGTTTCGAGATCGTCTCGGTCTGACCCTCGCCGCGCCTGCGCTCTTGATAAAGACGGATGATTGCCGCTGCACTTTCCTCGATCGAGCGGCGCGTAACGTCGATCACCGGCCAGCCATTGTCGGCAAACATCCGGCGCGCAAACTGCGTTTCGGCCTTCACGCGCTCGTTATCGACATAAGCGGTCTCGGTGCCCTCATTCAGCGACAGCAGACGGTTGCGGCGGATCTGCACCAGCCGTTCTGGCGCGGTTGTGAGCCCGACGACGAGCGGATGCCGGAGGCCGAACAGCGCCTTGGGCGGCGGGCTTTCGACCACGAGCGGGATGTTGGCGACCTTGTAGCCGCGATTGGCGAGATAGATGCTCGTCGGCGTCTTCGAGCTGCGCGACACACCGGCAAGCACGATGTCGGCTTCCTCCCAGTCTTCGTAGCCCACGCCGTCATCATGGGCGATGGTGTACTGGATCGCATCGACACGCTTGAAATAATCGGCATCCATCATGTGCTGGCGACCGGGACGCCCATGCGCTTCCTGCCCCAGCTGCGATTCCAGCGCGGCGGTGACGGAATCGAGCACGGGCACAGCAGGCAAACCCAGATGGCGGCAATGCTCTTCAAGCCGCGCGCGCGTATCGGGATTGACCAGAGTGAACAGCACGAGGCCGGGATTGTCAGCCAGATCGGGAACGATCCGGTCGAGATGCTGGCGCGAGCGCACCATCGGCCAGAAATGGCGGCTCACCATCGGATCGTCGAACTGCGCCAGCGCGGCCTTCGCGATCATCTCCAGCGTTTCGCCGGTTGAATCCGAGACTAGATGGAGGTTGAGACTGTTCATATCAGAGAATCGGTCAGGGGCCTGTTCGGCTGGCTCCGGCTGCTTGTGGATAGGCCTTGGCATAAACCACGGGAGAGAACTGTCGACAAGCAGGGGAGGGGAAAACATCCGCACTGACAGCCATTTGCTGCAAGAACTTCTCTACACGGGACAACAGATGTCGACAGGCTGGGAACACTGGGGATAGTTCGCGCTTGACCGCGCAAACGTGCAGAGTCGCAACGGAGTCATTTGCGGCTCGAAGAAGGGGACATTCCGGCATCTTCCGGTAATTCCCACTATCCACAGGCCCAACAGACTCCATCAATCCTTTTAAAATAATATTATATTTGTTTAGAGGAGCGCTATGCCCGGTCCCTTGCTCGAAACCCTTAAGGGTAACGCCCAGAAAATCGCTCCCGTCTGGCTCATGCGCCAAGCGGGGCGGTACCTGCCCGAATATCGCGAATTGCGCGCGCAAAAGGGCGGATTCCTTGCGCTCGTCTATGACAGCGAGGCCGCAGCCGAAGTTACAGTGCAGCCGATAAGGCGCTTCGGTTTTGACGGGGCAATCCTGTTTTCCGATATTCTGATCGTGCCGCATGCGATGGGGCAGGGGCTGGAATTTCTTGCAGGCGAGGGGCCGAAACTGAGCCCGACTTTGCGCGAGGTAACGCTCGACAGCTTTACGCCCTCCTTGGAGCGTTTCGATCCGGTCTATGAGACGGTGCGACGGACCAGGGCCCAGATTGGCGATGACGTGACCATGCTCGGTTTTGCAGGCTCGCCCTGGACGGTCGCGACCTACATGATTGCAGGCGAAGGCTCGAAGGATCAGGGTCCGGCGCGGCTCATGGCTTATCGCGATCCGGGACTGATGCAGGAAATCTGCGACCGGATTGTCGCGGTCTCGGTCGAATATTTGCGCGGACAAATCGATGCGGGCGCCGAAGCGGTGCAGCTGTTCGATAGCTGGGCGGGGAGCCTCGCTCCCGATGAATTCGAGCGCTGGGTTGTCGCGCCCAATGCGGCGATTACGGCGGCAATCAAGGCTTCGCACCCGGATACGCCCGTTATCGGCTTTCCGAAGGGGTCAGGGGCCAAGCTGCCCGCTTATGCGCGCGAAACCGGCGTCGATGCCGTCGGGCTCGACGAAACGCTCGATCCTGCATGGGCGCACAAGATCTTGCCCGAGGGGATGCCCGTGCAGGGCAATCTCGATCCCTTGCTGCTCGAAGCGGGCGGACCTGCTCTGCCCGAGCGGATCAAGACGGTGCTTGCGGCCTTCGAAGATCGGCCGCATGTCTTCAATCTCGGCCACGGGATCGGGCAATTCACCCCGATCGAGCACGTTGAGGAATTGCTACGCACCGTGCGCGGCGGCTAGGAGAGGGTGATGCAAGCGATTTTCCCCGAACTCTACCC
>JAYPMZ010000028.1:10013-24190 GCA_038130205.1 Erythrobacteraceae bacterium
TCTATATCCTCGATCACGCGCCGGGATCAGCCGGCGAGGCGAAATGGGCAAACCGGATGGGCAAATTGCGCGCCGTTATCCTGACGCCCAGCATCATCGTTGTCTGGATTTTGGGTTTGGCGCTGGCTATCGGCCTCGGCGCCTTCACAGGTGCAGGGTGGCTGCATGCCAAGCTGCTACTGGTAGTGATCCTTTCGGGCTACCACGGCTGGCTGGTCGCGCAGTCGAAGAAGATGGCACGCGGCGAGCGTCCGCTTTCGGAAAAGACGCTGCGAGTTCTGGGCGAAGTGCCTGCGTTGTTGCTGGTTCTGATCGTCACTTTGGTGATCCTCAAACCGTTCTGACGCATTTACGCGATTGACCTTGCGGTCAACGAATCTTATTTCGGGCGGGTCACGACGGTGTTGGCCGCTGCATCCAAGCGCGGCCAGGTCTGCTTTCTCCAAGCCCAAACCCTGCCGATGGACGAAAACGATGGCTTTATGTGCACATCTCCAGAATCCAGAGGCGCCTCGTCCATAGAGGCACTGACCAGCCGGCCAATCCTACCATTCGGAAATAAAATACAATGCATCTCAAAGACTTAAAAACTCGCACCCCGGCTGATCTGGTGGCCATGGCGGAAGACCTCGGTGTCGAGGGCGCTTCGACCATGCGCCGGCAGGACCTGCTGTTCTCGATCCTGCGCGAACTCGCCGAGGACGAGGAATATGAAGAAAAGATCATGGGTATCGGCACGATCGAAGTGCTGCAGGACGGATTCGGCTTCCTCCGCTCGCCCGAAGCGAACTATCTCGCAGGGCCCGACGATATCTATGTTTCGCCTAACCAGATCCGCAAATGGGGCCTGCGCACCGGCGATACAGTCGAAGGCGAAATCCGCGCACCCAAGGAAGGTGAGCGCTATTTCGCACTGACCAGCCTCGCCAAGGTCAACTTCGAGGACCCCTCGGCGGTGCGGATGCGCACCAATTTCGACAACCTCACGCCGCTTTACCCTGACCAGAAGCTCAACCTCGACACGCTTGACCCGACGGTGAAGGACAAAAGCGCGCGCGTGATCGACATCATCTCGCCGCAGGGTAAGGGCCAGCGTGCGCTGATCGTCGCCCCGCCGCGTACGGGTAAAACGGTGCTGTTGCAGAACATCGCCAAGGCAATCACGGACAACCACCCGGAAGTGTTCCTGCTGGTGCTGCTCGTTGACGAGCGTCCCGAGGAAGTCACCGACATGCAGCGTTCTGTGAAGGGCGAGGTGATCTCCTCGACCTTTGACGAGCCCGCCAATCGCCACGTTCAAGTCGCTGAAATGGTTATCGAAAAGGCAAAGCGCCTGGTCGAGCACAAGCATGACGTTGTGATCCTGCTCGACTCGATCACCCGTCTGGGCCGCGCCTACAACACCGTTGTTCCGTCTTCGGGCAAGGTGCTGACCGGCGGTGTCGATGCCAATGCGCTGCAGCGACCTAAGCGTTTCTTCGGTGCCGCACGTAACATTGAGGAAGGCGGATCGCTCTCGATTATCGCCACCGCTCTGATCGACACCGGCAGCCGTATGGACGAAGTCATCTTCGAAGAGTTCAAGGGCACGGGTAACTCCGAAATCGTCCTCGACCGCAAGGTTTCGGACAAGCGCATCTTCCCCGCGCTCGACGTCGGGAAGTCGGGCACCCGCAAGGAAGAGCTGCTGGTCGAGAAGGACAAGCTTTCGAAGATGTGGGTCCTGCGCCGTATCCTCATGCAGATGGGTACGATCGATGCGATGGAATTCCTGCTCGACAAGATGAAGGATTCCAAGACCAACGAGGACTTCTTCGACACGATGAACCAGTAGAGTTTCGGGAACCAGTAGAGTTTCGGGCGGCCCATAGGGTTCAGGCTGACACATCCGACAACAGCGAGCCGATCATTCTGGTCGGCTCGCTTTTTTGTGTCTGCCTGCGGTTGCAGGGAGCTTCAGTGATGGTGCTAAGGGACTCTTCCTAGCTGGCGGGACACCTGCCCCGCATCACACCCAGTATAGGCCGGGAGCTATGGAAAGCGCCCTGCAACAAGTCATCTACACCAGCATAGCTTCACCGCTTCTCGACGGGGGTGAGATCTTCAAGATTGTATCGGACGCGGCGCAAAAAAACCGCAAGCTGGAGATTACCGGCATGCTGGTGATCGTGCAGGGTCGCTTTTTTCATGCGATCGAAGGACCGCCTCAGAGCATCGATAAACTTCTCAATTCGCTGAACAATGATCCGCGACACCATTCGTTTCGCGTTCTCCGGCGAAGGTCCATTGAACTTCGCCAATGCCCGAACTGGTCGATGCGGCGGTTCCGCATCGATGATGCCCGGACTGCCCGCCGCGTGTTTCGCGAATTGCTGAACCGAACCGACGACGCAGCGAGGATTCTGCGCAAGTTCGAAGCCTATGTTGATAGCGGTTCGGAGCTCGCGGCTTAGCCCGCTTTCTGACGCTCCAGCTGGGCGCCCATCATGTCCCAGACCTTGTTCACGGCCTTGAGAGGGCGAACCATCACTTTGAAATCGGTGATCATCCCGTCGTCGTCGAAGGTGATGATATCGACCCCGTTGACGTGGATACCCTCCATCTCGGTCGCAAATTCCAGCACCGCCGTGTTGCCGTCCACCACTTCGCGCAAATATTCGAAGCTGTCATTGCCCAGCGTCTGGCCCGCCGCCGCAAGATAGGCGACCACAATGGGCTGACCTTCCTGCGGTGTGTGCACGACCGGCGAGTGGAACACGGCGTCCTTGCGGATTATTTCCGCGAGTGCCTGCGGAGAACTGCCGCCGTCGATAACGCGGTGCCAATTGGCGAGGCCCTTCGTCGCCGCGCTCATGCCAGATGTTCCGCAAAGAAGGCGGCGGTCCGGCTATCTGCGAGGTTTGCGGCCTCTTCTTCGCGGCGCTTGCCCACTTCAGTGGCGAAACCGTGGTCGAGGCCTTCGTAGTCGTGCAGCACCGCCTTGGGGTGATCGTCGAGCCCTGCGTGCATCGCGGCCTGCGTATCGGCATCAACAAAGCCGTCTGCGGTCGGGATGTGGAGCATCACGGGGTGAGCGATGGCGTGCTTTTCACCCAGCAAACCGTCGATACCGACCCCGTAGTAGCCGACCGAGGCATCCACATCTGTGCGTGCGGCGGTCATGAAGGCGAGGCGTCCACCGAGGCAGTATCCGACGCAACCGACCTTTGAGACGCCCATTTCGCGGCGGATGTAATGGATTGTCGCTTCGATGTCGCGAATACCGGCGTCCTGATCGAAATTCTGCATATGGCCGAGTGCGGCTTGGAACTCTTCCTCGACGTCGGGATCGAGTTCGATTCCCGGTTCGAGCCGCCAGAACAGGTCGGGTGCAACTGCCAGATAGCCGTCCGCGGCGAGCTTGTCGCATTTCTGGCGGATTCCCGGGTTCACACCGAAGATTTCTTGGATGACGACGATTGCGGCCTTGGGTTCGACCTCGGGACGCGCAACATAGGCGTCGAATGTCGCGTCATTTGCCAGGGTGGGGATCTTTGCTGTTTCGGGCATTGTGCGGCTCATCCTTTCGAATCGGCTTGGTCAATCGTGCTGCAAGGCCTAGCCATTGAGCACAGACTTCGACAAACCCCAATTTCGTCGCAGCATGATGGACAGAGCGGCACGCAGGACAAGAGGAATCAAGCCATGAAGGTCAATATCGAGATCGAATGCACCCCAGAAGAAGCGCGCAGCTTTCTGGGATTGCCCGACGTGACCAAGGCAAACGACCTTTATGTCGAAAACATCACCAAGGCGATGCAGGGCGTGAGCAATCCGGCACAGATGCAGGAATATGCTCAGGCATTGGCGCCGATGGGGCAGGTCGGGTTGAAGATGTTCCAGAGCTTCGTTGAAAGCGGAATGCGCGCCGCGACAGGCGGTTCGAGCACACCCAAAGGCAAATCGGGCGACTGATCCCATTCGACTATGAGCGGCGACGTTCCGACAATTTTCGCAGTTTCAAGCGGAGCTCCACCCGCAGCGATCGGGGTGATCCGCGTGAGCGGCCCCCGTGCGGGGCGGGCGTTGCGTGCCCTGGCTGGCCGAGAGATTGCTCCTCGGCGGGCGAGCCTGGCGCGGTTGCGCGACTCTACAGGATTAGTGCTCGATGAGGCGCTTGTGTTGTGGTTTCCCGGTCCCGCGACAGCAACGGGCGAAGACCTGGCCGAATTGCACTGTCACGGAGGTCGGGCGGTGCTGGCGGCGGTGTGTGCGGCTCTGGGTGCCATGGAGGGTTTGCGCCCTGCCGAAGAGGGCGAGTTTACCCGCCGCGCCTTTGCCAATGGCCGGATTGATCTGGCGGAGGCTGAAGGGCTCGCCGATTTGCTCGAAGCCGAGACCGAACTGCAACGTGCCGCTGCTGTGGCCGGCATGGGCGGGGCGCTTTCCAGCAAGGTCGAGGCTTGGCGCGATGTGGTCTTGCATCTGTCCGCGCAGGTCGAAGCAGCGCTCGATTTCTCAGATGAGGACGATGTTTCGGAGCTTCCCGAGGGATTTTCTGCGCGGATTGCCGATGTTTCACGTGAAATCGGTGATTGGCTGGCGCGGCCGCGTTCCGAGAAGCTCAAAGAGGGCTATCGGGTGGTGCTCGCAGGGCCACCGAACTCGGGAAAGTCTACGCTTTTCAATGTTTTGATCGAAAGGGAAGCCGCAATTACCTCCGCGATTGCGGGAACGACGCGTGATCTGATCGAACGCAGTGTTGCGATTGCAGGCGTGCCTTTCAGCATCGTCGACACGGCGGGTCTGCGCGATGAGAGTGGTGAGGAGATTGAGGCTATCGGTATCGAGCGGGCGCGCAAGGAACTTGAGCGCGCTGATCTGGTGCTGTGGCTCGGGCCTGAAGATGACGGTCCCAGGGGCGCATGGGAAATTGCCGCTCGCAAGGACGCTTCAGACCATCGGGCGAAAGCACGGGCGGATCACACGATTTCGGCGCTTACGGGGGAGGGTGTGCAGGAGCTCAAGCGTGCTTTGGTTAAGCGGGCTCGGGGCGCGATGCCGAAGCCGGGGGAGACGGCGCTTAATTCAAGGCAGCATGCGCGGCTTGAGGAGGCTCTAGCGGGGCTTAAAGGAGCGCAAGGGCACTCTGACCTACTTTTGATCGGCGAAGAATTGCGGAGAGTTCGGGTCGCGCTTGATCGCCTTATTGGACGAGCGACGACCGAAGATATGCTCGACGCTTTGTTCGGGCGTTTCTGCATCGGCAAGTGATAGTGCAGCTTAAGCCGATGTTTCACGTGAAACATCGCAGCGATTGCGCTTTGACCAAGGGCGAGTGAACGCCTATCTGGCGCGCCATGCAGAGTTTCGATGTCCTTGTGATCGGCGGCGGGCATGCCGGTGTCGAAGCGGCTTGTGCCGCTGCGCGCATGGGTGCGCGCACGGGACTGGTCAGCTTCGATCTCGATGCCGTGGGCGCGATGAGCTGCAATCCCGCGATCGGCGGGCTCGGTAAGGGGCAACTTGTTCGCGAAGTCGACGCCCTCGACGGGGTTATCGGGCGCGCTGCCGATGCAGGTGCAATCCACTATCGGATGCTCAACCGTTCAAAGGGCAGCGCTGTGTGGGGTCCGCGCGTTCAGGCGGACCGCAAGCGCTTCAAGGCGGCGGTCCAGGCGATTGTGAGCCAGCAGGCCAATCTCACTTTGATCGAAGGCGAGGCAGCCGCCTTGTCGATGAAGGGTGGGGCGGTCGCAGGGCTTGAGTTGGCAGACGGTTCTCTTCTCGACGCGCCGCGTGTGATCCTTTGCACGGGTACGTTTCTTGGCGGAGTGCTCTTTCGTGGAGAAGAACGCTACGAAGGCGGCCGTATTGGAGAGAACGCCGCCAAACGCCTGGCCGAGCAATTGCGGGGTGCCGATCTGCCGATGGCCCGGCTCAAGACAGGCACGCCGCCTCGTCTCGACGGACGCACGATCGACTGGGCGAGCCTTGAGGAGCAGCCATCCGACGGCGAAAGCTGGACGATGTCACCGCTTACAACGGCGCGCGCCAATCCTCAGATCTTCTGCGCGATTACTCGCACGACACAGGCATCGCACGACGCCATTCGCGCCAATCTTCACCGCTCTCCTCTGTTTTCAGGAGCAATAGGCGCAGCGGGCCCCCGTTATTGCCCGTCGATCGAGGACAAGATCCATCGTTTCGGCGACCGCGACGGGCATCAGGTTTTCCTTGAGCCGGAAGGGTTGGAGACGCATCTCGTATATCCCAACGGTATCAGCACATCGCTCCCTACCGATGTGCAGGAGGCCATGCTGCGCGCCATGCCGGGGCTCGAACGCGTCGAGATGGTGGTTCCGGGCTATGCGGTCGAATATGATCATATCGATCCGCGCGCCTTGACGCCTGACTTGCAGTTGCGCGCCATTCCGGGACTTTATTGCGCAGGCCAGATCAATGGTACGACGGGCTACGAGGAAGCGGCAGCGCAGGGGCTGGTTGCGGGGTTGGAAGCGGCTGCTGCGGTCCTTGGCAAGCCGGCACCGGCGCTCGATCGTGCCAACTCGTACATCGCGGTGATGATCGACGATCTTACCCTGCAAGGGGTGAGCGAGCCTTACCGTATGCTCACGTCGCGTGCAGAATATCGGCTTCGGCTGCGCGCCAACAACGCATCGAGCCGGTTAACGCCCCTTGGGATTGAGGTTGGCTGCATCGGTCAGGAGCGGCGCGAATGGTTCAACCAGCGCGAAGTTTCACGTGAAACACTCGGTGATTTGTTCAAAACACCCATCCACGCACGCGATCTGGCCGATGACGGGGTCAATGTGCGGCGTGATGGGGGTGAAAAGCCTGTAGAAGAATGGTTGCGGCACGACGGAATTACCCTCGAAACGCTTTCTTCTTGGTTGAGTGAAGGCTTGACGCTCGATGCGCAGCTAGCCGAGGAAATGGCGGAAGACGCCGCTTATGCGCCTTACCTGGCGCGGCAGGAGGCCGAGTTGCGCGATCTGCGGGCGAGCGAGGAGCTGCCGTTGTCCGCTGATTTCCCCTATGACCGTGTGCCCGGCCTCTCGAATGAAATGGTCGAGCGGCTCTCTGCGGCAGCACCCACAACACTGGCCGCAGCGGGCAGGGTTCCCGGTGTGACCCCCGCGGCGCTATCCGCTTTGCTGGTCCATGCACGGCGATGGCAGCGCGCAGCTTGAGCGAAAGACCTATGATCTCCAGCGAGGAAGACGCCCGGACTTACGCCCTGCAATGGGGCGATGCGGAGGCTGCGTTGCGGCTTGATAGCTATTGCGCGATGCTGCTCGCCGAGAACCAGCGCCAGAATCTCATCAGCAAGCCGTCTGAAGCGCAGCTCTGGGTGCGTCATATCGCCGACAGCGCGCAGCTTCTCGAGCATGTTCCACGTGAAACATATATGGATCGCGTGCCGGGTCCTTGGCTCGATCTGGGTACGGGGCCGGGCCTGCCAGGCCTTGTGATTGCCATTCTTTGTCCCCGTATTCCCGTTGTATTGGTTGAATCGCGCGCGCGCAGGGTCGAATTCCTTGATAACTGCGTTGCAGAGCTTGGCCTCAAGAACTGTGAAGTTATCGGACAGCGGCTTGAACGGGTTAACCCGTTCGAAAGCTGGGTCATTTCGGCACGGGCGTTCGCTCCTTTGGAGAAACTCCTGCGCTTATCCGCACCCTTCTCCACAAAGGACACCCGCTACCTCTTGCCGAAGGGGCGCTCGGCAGCGCACGAACTGGAAGCAACAAAGCCTGCGATTCGAAAACTGTTCCACGTGAAACATTCGTTGACCGATGCGGAGGCTGGTATCATCGTGAGCCGATGAGCTTTCACGATGAAATCACGGCAGAAACCACCCCTTCGCAGGGGCAAGACAGGAAGCGTGCCATGTTGACCATTGCCATCGCAAACCAGAAGGGCGGGGTGGGGAAGACCACCACGGCTATCAACATGGCGACCGCAATGGCGGCAACCGGTTGGCGCACCCTGCTGATCGACCTCGATCCGCAGGGAAACGCGTCGACGGGATTAGGCATCGATTCCGCTTCACGTGAAGTTTCGAGCTATGATTTGCTGGTGGATGAAGTGCCGATCGCCGACGCCACCGTCGGGACAAGCATCCCCGGTCTCGATATCGTGCCTGCAACGGTCGATCTGTCCGGCGCAGAGGTCGAGCTGGTATCGGTCGAAGATCGCACGGCACGTCTGCGCGATGCGCTCGCCGACCATCACGGCCATGAAATCTGCTTTATTGACTGCCCACCTTCACTAGGACTGCTGACGCTCAACGCGTTGTGTGCGGCTGATTCTATTCTCGTGCCGTTGCAATGTGAGTTTTTCGCGCTCGAAGGACTGAGTCAACTTTTGCAGACGGTTGAACGGGTGCAGCAGCTGTTCAATCCCTCGCTAGATATTATCGGCGTAGCGCTGACCATGTATGACCGCCGCAACCGTTTGACCGACGAAGTTTCGGAAAATGTGCGCGAATGTCTCGGCAATCTGGTGTTCGAGACGGTGATTCCGCGCAATGTGCGCCTGTCCGAAGCACCCGGCCACGGTGTGCCGGCGCTGATTTACGATCATTCCTGTGCCGGAAGCCGCGCCTATATGTCGCTTGCCCGCGAACTTATCGGGCGTTTTCCGGCTGAAAGGCAGGCAGCGTGAGCAAGAATACCGATCCGATCCGCTTTTCCGTCCCGCAACGTGCGCCTGGCGACAAGAAGAACCGGCTCGGCAAGGGGCTGGGAGCGCTCTTGGGTGAAACCAAGCGCGAGGAACCGCTTGTTCGCAGCGAGGCAGAAAAGGCCGCATCCGATGGTGGGGAGGGCGCAATTGCACCCGATTCTCCGTTAAAGATGCTCCCCGTGGCGCGAATCACGCCGCTGCCGGGCAACCCGCGCAAGCATTTCGACGAATCGGCGCTCGACGAGCTCGCAGCATCGATCGCGACGCGCGGGGTAATTCAGCCGATTATCGTGCGTCCGCAGGGCGAGGGCCGCTATGAGCTTGTCGCCGGTGAGCGCCGCTGGCGCGCCGCGCAAAAGGCGCGTCTGCACGATATTCCCGCGCTGGTTCGTGACCTTTCCGACCGCGAGGTGATGGCGCTCGCGCTGATCGAAAACCTCCAACGCGAAGACCTCAACCCTGTCGAAGAAGCGCGCGCATATCAACGGCTTAGCGAAGACGAAGGCATGACTCAGGCGGAAATCGCCCGCATGGTCGAAAAGTCGCGCAGCCATGTTGCGAATATCCAGCGCCTGCTCGGCCTGCCCGAGTCCGTGCTCGATCTGGTCGAGGAGGGGCGCCTGTCGATGGGCCATGCGCGTGCCCTTATCGGTCAGGACGAGGCGACCGACCTGGCCAAGCGGGCAGTGAACGACAATCTTTCGGTGCGCGAAGTCGAGAAGCTGGTGCGGCGGATGGCGAAAGGCACGAAAAGCACCGCTGCCACAGCGCGCAATCCCGGGTCGGGCCAGGAAGACGCCGATATCGTCGCGGTTCAGCGTCATCTTGAAGAATTCCTCGGCCTGAAGGTGCTGATCAAGGCCGATTCGGACCCGCGCACGGGTACGATCAGCATAAAATATGACACGCTCGACCAGCTCGATATGCTGTGTCAGCGCCTCACCGGCGGCGATATTTAAGTCGTTTTTCCGAGCGGTAAGGAGCCGTAAGTCACGGAAACGCTTTAAGTTCTGTGGATTCTGGCGACATTCCTTACCGAGCCGGTAACCATTCTTGAAAACGAAGTTGGAACCTGGGGTTTCTACTTAAGTGCTGCGAACGGACCACGCATCCGTTCGGCAGGCATCTTCGACATATGGGCGATTCGGGTCGTCGGTCGATTTTGCAGGCACAGGGAAAAGACCACGCTTGGAAGGACCAACAATGACCAAGACCATTCGCTTTGGCGCAGCTGGCATCGCCATGTTCGCCGCACTGGGCCTGAGCTCCGCTGCTCACGCTGACACCGCTGCCGCAGACGCAACCGCAGAAGTTCTGGCTGCTCTCGAACTCATCAACACCGACGCGCTGAACTTCGGCACCGTCATCCTGAGCGCAACTTCGACCGGCGGCACCGTCGACGTCGACGTTGCTGGTGGACGTACCTGTGCTGGCGACGTGATCTGTGGTCCGGCCGGTGCAGAACAGGCTGCCGGCTTCACCGTCACCGGCACCCCGGGCACGAACGTCGCTGTGACCGTGCAGGATCTCGTCGCAACTCCGGTTTCGCTGACGCACACGGGTAATGTCGGCTCGACCAATGCCGAGCACAACATCGAACTCACCGCGCTGGTCGACAGCGTCGGCGGTGGCGGTCCGGGCTTCCCCGGCACCTATGATTTCACCGTTGGCGGCACGATCGCACTCGACGGTACCGAAATCGCAGGCACCTATGAAGGCACCTTCGACGTTACCGTCGCTTACCAGTAAAACCTATTGGCACGCCGCGAAGCGGTGATGCCGGTTTGAACGGGCTATGGAGCCGCATCCTTGAAAGGGGGTGCGGCTCTTTGCTGTGACGGGACCCACAGCAAGCCTGGCGGATCTTTATTCGTTCTTAACCCTATCTGCTTACCAAACTGCGTGAAACTACGCGGAAGCTCAGGGTGGTGATGAGCTTCCAGACCAGGGAGCCTACAACCAGATGTTCTTCAATTCCTTGCAAAAAATTGCAAATCTCGGCGCTGTCCTTGCCGCGTTCGGCACGCTTGCCTCTGCGGTGCCCGCGCAAGCTCAGGGCGATCTCCTTGTCGCTCCCACACGCGTTATCCTCGATGGATCGCGCGGCACTGAAGTGATCCTGAGCAATATTGGTTCAGAAGAGTCGACCTATCGTATCGGGCTCGAACTGCGCCGCATGAACGAGGACGGCGAGCTGGTTCCGGTCGAAACTGGCGACGCAAATTCGGTCGAGGAAGCGTCGCTGGGCATGATCCGCTACGCGCCGCGCCGCATTGCACTGCCGCCGGGTCAACCGCAGGCAATCCGCCTTTCGGCGCGTCCCGGTGCAGAACTTCCCGATGGCGAATATCGCGTGCACATGTCGTTCAAGGCGATCCCGCGCCCGCGCGAGGTGACCGAAGAAGAGCAGCAGTCCGACGGCGTGACCTTCCGTCTGATTCCGGTTTACGGCATCACTATCCCCATCATCGTCCGCCACGGACGGGTCGAAGCGCAAGTTGCGCTAACTCAGCCGACTATCGTTCAGGGCGAGGTTGGGCCTGAATTCCTCATGGCAATCGAGCGCTCGGGCGAAAGCTCGACCTACGGCGCTGTATCGGTATTCAAACCCGGCATGAGTGAGCCCATGCTCCGACTCGGTGGTATCGCGGTCTATCCTGAAATCGGTCACCGCGAAGTACGCTTCCGCCTGACTCCCGAACAAGCTGCTGCGCTGCGCGGCCAGGTGCGGGTGGAGTATCGCGAACTTCCCGACCAGGGCGGCGGTCTGATCGCTGCAGTCGAGGGGATGATCGGCTAGCGCCGGTCGGTCCTATGGACTCTCGACGGACCTGATCCGATGACCTCCTTGCGCAACAAAGTTCTGAGCGCCGCCGCGATTACCGCGGCGGCGTTTGGTGCGTTTGTGGGCGCAAGTCCTGCTAATGCGCAGAGTGCCTCGGCCGGCCAGCAATGGCAGGCAAACGAAGACGATTTCCTCCTGCTTCAGCTGAGTGTGGGCAGTTACCAGCTCACCTATGATGTTCGCGGCTACCAAACCGATCGCGGCGTGTGCCTCGATCTGGCCGACGTCGTTCAGTCTCTCGATTTGCCTATCCGCATCGACAAAGAGTCGCGCCGCGCAACTGGCTGGCTGTTTGCAGAAGATCAGGAAATCACGATTGATCGCGACTCCGGCACAGTACAAAACGTGAACACAGGCCGCATTCCGCTGGCAAAGGACATTTATGATACGCCCGAGGGGTGGTGCGTCGATACAGATGCTCTCTCGCGCTGGTTCGGAGTGAAATTCAAACCCGATCTGTTCAATGCGGCTGTCAGGATCGAAACCGAGACCGAATTGCCCTTCATTCAGGCGATCGAGCGCCGGAAGAGGGCCGAACGGATCCGTCCCCGCAATGTTTCCTTCGATCTGTCGCAATATCCTGAATCGCGGATGGAATATCGCGGCTGGCGGACTCCGTCGGTAGATGTGGTCGCGGACCTCGAAGCGCGCACCAGCGGTGGGGCGTCGGGCCGGGTGGATATGCTGATTGCCGGTGAGGCCCTCGGGGCGAGTTACACCGCGCGGATCAGCACGAACAACCAGCTGCAGCCTCGTAATGTGCGTTTCCGCGCCTATCGCAGCAGCCCGGAAGGCAATTTACTGGGTCCGCTGGGCGCGACCGATGTGGCAATTGGCGATGTGGAGACAGTTCCGGGGCGGTTGGTCGGGCAAAGCGCGGTCGGACGCGGCGCATTTGTCTCCAACCGCCCGTTGGGACAGACATCGCGCTTTTCGACCACGGTTATTCGCGGAACGTTACCAGCCGGCTGGGACGCCGAACTCTATCGCAACGGCCAGCTGCTTGCTTTCCAGGAGTCGCGGCCCGACGGGCGCTATGAATTCATCGATATCGAGCTCTATTTCGGGCGAAATGACTTCGAAGTCGTGCTCTACGGTCCGCAAGGCCAGATCAGGCGGGAAAGAACGTCCGTTCCTGTCGGTGTCGACCAGATCGAGCCGGGAAAAACCTATTACTGGGCGGGAATCGTCCAGAACAATCGCGACCTCATCCAGTTGCGAACACCGGTCAATGAGTCCCCGCAGAAATGGCGTTGGGGGGCGGGTGTCGAGCACGGTTTGACCCGCAGGACCAGTGCAGGGCTAGGTGTTCATGATTTGTTCGCAAATGGCGACAGATACAGATATGCCGAAGCCACGCTCAACCACTCGCTGTCCTTTGCGCAGGTCGAGCTGGCTGCCGCGCATGAGTTCGGCGGAGGGACGGTCGCAAACCTCAACACGCTGGGACGGTTCGGAAACTTGAATTTCGGGACACATGCGCAGGTGTTCTTCGGAGATTTCAACGGCGAGTTCGCCGGGAATGACTATGAATACCTCGTCGGCGCCAATTTCTCGACCTCGCTCCGCATGGGGCGGCTGTCGATGCCGATCCAGGGCTCTTTCAACCACGCAAAGCGCGACAATGGCGAGGAAGTGAACGGGTTTACCTTCACCAGCTCGGTCACGGCGGGTCGATTGGCGGTTTCCGCACAATTGAAGCATGAGAAGGACACCGGACGTCGACAGGCGAGCGAAACCGAGCTGATTCTGCTCGCCAACGCGCGTTTCCGCACCTTCCGCGTGCGCGGCAATGCGACTTTTCAGGCCAGCGGTCCCGATCAAGGGCTCGAATCGGCCAATGTCCGCCTTGAAACCGACATTGGCGAAGACGCTTCGCTACAAGGCGACCTCGAATACACTGCCGGTAACAATGAATACCGCCTTTCGGCCGGCTATACGCACCGTTTCGAGAAGTTCTCGGTCCGCGCCAACGCTTTCGGCACCAATCACGGCGAAGTGGGGGCGGGCGTGCAGCTGGCCTTTAGCCTCGGCCCCGATCCCGTGACCGGCGGCGTGCGCCTGAGCAGCAGCAAGCTTGCGCGCAACGGTCAGGCGGCGGTGACCGTCTTCCGCGACGATGACGGCGACGGTATCCGCGATGCGGGCGAGATTCTGCTGCCCAATGTGATGGTCGAGGCAGGGCTGCGCTCGACCGATGCGGTCACTGGCGAAAACGGCCGCGCGATCGTCGATGAATTGCGGCCATTCCAACCAGTCCTTGTGGGCATCGATGAAAGCTCGCTTGAAGACCCGTTCATGGCTCCTTCGACCAAGGGGATTGTCATCACTCCCCGTCCAGGCGTGGTGGCCGAGCTCGAATTGGGTATCTCGCCGACCGGCGAGGTTGAGGGGATGCTGCTCAGCCCGACGGGTGTCGAGCAACCGGGCGTGAAGCTGGAACTGGTCGATCAACGCGGAGCGGTGATGGGAGAAGCGATCAGCGAATTCGACGGCTTCTTCCTGTTCCAGCGCGTGCCCTATGGCGAGTATCGCCTGCGGGTTGCAAAGGATGCTGCCCAGCGCCTGCAAATTCGGAGCGCGCTGGCGCTGAGCGATGGCAGCACAAGCTTCAGGATTGCACAGGGTTCCGATGTTATCC
>JAYPMZ010000029.1:0-5274 GCA_038130205.1 Erythrobacteraceae bacterium
GAGGTCACGCTGGCGTGGAAGCCCACTCTCACCGTCGCAATGGACGAAAAGAATGCGGGCACGCTCCTGAAGCTGATCGACACTCTCGACGATGACGACGACGTGCAGACCGTCTGGGGCAATTACGAAATCTCCGACGATGTGATGGAGAAGCTGGGCTGATCCGGCTCCGATGATCCTTCTGGGTCTGGACCCCTCGCTCAGTTGCACCGGCTGGGGCGTGATCCGCGTCGAAGGGTCGCGGCTCTCGCATATCGCCAACGGGCAGATCAAAACCGATGCAAAAGCGCCGATGGCTCAGCGGCTGGCGCTTTTGCACGGGGGTATCGCCGAGGTGATCGCTTCGCACACTCCCGCCCGCGCCGCGTGCGAGGAGGTGTTCGTCAACGAGAATCCGAAATCGACGCTCAAGCTGGCACAGGCGCGCGGCTGCGTGCTCGCGGCCTGCGGAGCGGTGGGCCTCGCCGTCAATGAACACGCCGCGCGGCTGGTGAAGAAAGCGGTGGTCGGCACTGGCGCAGCGGACAAGCGACAGGTCGCCGCCATGATCAAGGTGCTGCTGCCCGGCGCGAAAGTCGCAGGCAGCGATGCCGCCGATGCGCTGGCAGTGGCGATTGCCGACGCGCATCTCGCGCCGCGCGGTTAGCGGGGCCTATTCGAAGGCTTCGATTTCGTCCTCGGCAAAATCGCCCCTGCGCAGCACGAGCGCGCCGCGGATGCCTTGCACGATGACGATCAGGAAAACTGTGTTGAAAATGATCCCTGCAAAGGTGAGCGAGGCCAGCGCGTTGACGATCGCGAGCGCCAGAAAGGCGGCCACAACCATACCGATGAAGGCTCCCTTGCCCGCCCGGAACCGGAAGCCGGCGATCACGGCAAAGATCGCTTCGACAGCGGTCAGGCCCGCGATAATCTGCCCTTCGAGCGTCTCGAACCCGACCATCCCGCCGAAAAACAGCGCCCCGACGACACGAAAGCCCGCGACGATAAAGCACGCCAGTCCCGCTTGACCGGTCGCGGTTTCGGCGCCCATGCGTGTGGTGAAATCTGCATCCCAAAATGCCATTGTATCCCCCGTCCAATCGTTGCACGGGGTTGGCACATTTCGGTGCGGCGACCAATCTGTGCCAAAAGAATTTCAGAGGATATCAATGACCATCCACCTCTACGGCATCCCCAATTGCGACACCGTGAAAAAGTCGCGCAATTGGCTCGACGCGCAAGCGCTCGAATACACCTTCCACGACTACAAGAAGGAAGGCGCAGACCCGGCGAAGCTGGAAGCGTGGATCGCTGCCAAGGGCCTCGACACCGTGCTCAACAAACGCGGCACGACCTATCGCAAGCTTACCGATGACGAGAAAGCCGATGCCGCTGACAGTCATAAGGCCGTCGCTTTGCTCGTTCAGCACCCCTCCATGATCAAGCGCCCAGTGGTCGAGCACGGTTCGACAACTCTGGTCGGTTTCAAGGAAGACGAATGGTCCGCAAACTTGTCGTAGCCGCGCTCGCCGCGAGTGTAATGATTCCCGCTCCGGCATTCGCAGAGCCGCTCATCATCGCGCATCGCGGGGCGAGCGGCGAACGGCCCGAACACACGCTTGCCGCCTATGAGCTGGCGATTGATCTGGGGGCCGATTTTATCGAGCCCGATCTGGTCGTGACCAAAGACCTCGAACTTGTCGTGCGTCACGAGAACGAGCTTTCGGGCACCACAGATGTCGCCAGCCGCGAGGAATTCGAGCACCTGCGCCGCGAAAAGACCATCGACGGGCAGCGCGTCGCGGGCTGGTTTGCCGAGGACTTCACACTGGCCGAACTGCGCACGCTGCGGGTGCGCGAGCGGGTTGGCAATATCCGCGCTGCGAACACGCGCTATAACGGGCTCTACCAGATCCCTACCTTTGCCGAGGTCGTGCAACTGGTTCGCGCGAAGGGCGAGGAGAGCGGTCGCACCGTGGGCCTCTATCCCGAACTCAAGCACCCCACTTTCCTGCTCGAAGCCGAGGGCATCGATATGGTCGATCTGCTGCTGCGCGAACTGCGCGATCTCGGCATCGAGCCAAGCGATCCGCTGTTCATCCAGTGCTTCGAGGTCGGCACGCTCAAGCGGCTCGACCAGCGCGGCGATTACAAGCTGGTGCAGCTGATCGCGCCCGAAGGCGGCCCGGTGGACGAGCCCGAGATGCGCTATGCCGAGATGCTGAGCGCGCAAGGGCTGGAAGAAATAGCCGCCTATGCCGACGGGATCGGTCCCTGGCTCGGCCACGTGCTCGATACAGAAACCATGCAGCCGAACGCGCTTGTGGCAGAGGCCCATGCCGCAGGGCTCAAGGTCCACCCGTGGACTCTGCGCAAGGAGAACGGCTTTCTGCCATCTGCGCTTCAGGGCAATGGCGGGCCTTCGGGCGACGGGCAGTACCTGCTGCTCTGGAAAGCCGCGCTCTCAAGCGGTGCGGACGGCTATTTCACCGACAATGTCCGCGAATTCGTGGAGCTGGTCGAGGCCGAATAAGCGGCGTCAGACGCGCCGCGCGCTTACGATGTAGTTGAGCGCCTCGTCATCCGACAGGTGCAATCCCTTGCCCGGCCGCCACGCGATCCCCTGCCTGTCAGTGACTTCGAGGCCTTGCTCTGCAAGCAGTGCCTCAAGCTCTTCGGGCGTGATGAAATCTTCCCAATGGTGCGTGCCCTTGGGCACATATCCCACCGCTTCCGCCGCACCGACCAGCAACAGGCGCGAGGCCGGTGTGCGGTTGGGGGTGGAGAGAACCAGCAATCCGCCAGGGGCGAGGCTCGCGACGACATCGGCCAGAAAGGCGCGTTTGTCGGCGACGTGCTCGATCACTTCCATCGCGGTGACGAGATCGAACGTGCCGATGTCGAGGCTCGCCAGTTCGCCCGCCATATAGCGGATATCGAGCCCCACACCCTCGGCATGGGCCGCCGCCGCCGCGACATTCTCCGCAGCCGCATCGACACCCGTCACATCCGCGCCCAGCCGCGCGAGCGGTTCGCACACCAGCCCCGCGCCGCAGCCGATATCGAGCGCAGACTTGCCCGCAAGCGGATTTACCGAGAGCGCGTCTGCCTCGAAATGCGCATCCACTGCGCTGCGAATAAAGCCAAGACGCACCGGATTGACCTGATGCAGACTCGCCATCTTCCCCTTCGGGTTCCACCAGTCCTTTGCAAGATTTGCAAAGAATGCAGCCTCTTCGGGACGGATAGTTTCACCGCCCCCAGTGGGGCGCTTTTGCATTTCTACGTTTGCGTTTGTCATGCGGCATCGTTAGCAGCGCCCTCGAAGTCTAACCAGAAGGAGCTTTGAGGAACTTGTCCGGCTCAAAGCAAAGAATTGTCATGAAGTTCGGCGGCACCTCAATGGCGGGGACCGAACGGATTCGCCGCGTCGCCAATATCGTGCGTGCGCAGGCGGCCGAGAATTCCGACGGGGTTGAAAGCGAAGTCGCGGTCGTTGTCAGCGCTATGGCGGGCGAAACCGATCGCCTCGTGAATTTCTGTCGCGAGGCAAACGCGCTCTACGATCCGGCCGAATATGACGTGGTGGTTGCGAGCGGCGAGCAGGTGACGAGCGGCCTGCTGGCGCTGACGCTGCAATCCCTGGGATGCAAGGCGCGCAGCTGGCTCGGCTGGCAGATGCCGGTCAAGACCGTCGAAGCCCATGCCAAGGCGCGAATCGATTCGATCGACGCGCCAGAAATGGTCGCTGCGATGGAGGCCGGCGAAATCGCTGTGGTTCCCGGTTTTCAGGGCATTTCGGATGCGGGCCGATTGACGACACTCGGGCGCGGCGGATCGGACACCTCGGCGGTTGCGGTTGCGGCGGCGGTGAAGGCGGATCGCTGCGACATCTACACCGACGTTGACGGCGTTTACACCACCGACCCGCGCATCGTCGCCAAGGCGCGCAAGCTGAAGGCGGTAACTTACGAGGAAATGCTCGAACTGGCGAGCGTCGGGGCCAAGGTGCTCCAGACCCGAAGCGTGGGACTTGCGATGAAAGAGGGCGTGCGCATTCAGGTGCTCTCCAGCTTCGTCGGCGAGGACGCGGTTCCTGCAGACGAATTGCCCGGCACGCTGATCGTGTCGGATGAAGAAATGGACCAAATGGTGGAGAATGGCCTGATGGAACGCCAGCACGTAACCGGCATTGCGCACGACAAGAACGAGGCGAAGATCATCCTCACCCGTGTGCCCGACAAGCCGGGCGCGGTGGCCGATATATTCGCCCCGCTGGCCGATGCGTCGATCAATGTCGACATGATCATTCAGAACGTGGGTCGCGACAAGGGCGAGACCGACGTGACCTTCACCGTGCCGCAGGCCGATCTTGCGCGCGCGCAGGCGCTGCTCGAGGATCGCCGTGAATTGATCGGCTTTAACCGCATCATCACCGACAGCAAGATCGCCAAGATCAGCGTCGTCGGGGTCGGTATGAAGAGCCATGCGGGTGTCGCATCGACCATGTTCCGCGCACTGTCCGATCGCGGGATCAACATTCAGGCGATCTCGACCTCGGAAATCAAGGTCAGCGTGATGATCGACGAGGATGAAACCGAACTGGCCGTGCGCGTTCTGCACACCGCTTACGGGCTCGATTCCGAGGACTGATGGGTTTCAGGCTTACCGGCTGACTCGATTTAAGTCGGGTAAGCCCCGTTTGGTCGTCGTTAACCAGCCCCGGTAACACACCCTTAGCGATTGCAAAGGGATTCTGCGTACTCCTCTTTCGGAGACGCAAAGCATGGCGCTCAAGGCCTACCTGAATACCAATCAATCACGACACCCCGAAAACCGGCGTCAGCCGCGCCGCGCACTGCGGCTGGAAACCAGCGGCTTTTTGCCCGGGGGGCAGACAGCGAATGTCTCCGTCCATAATATCTCGGCAGCGGGATTGCTGATCGAAACGGCGGTGCCCCTCGCAGCGGGTGAAGTGCTCGCGATCGACCTGCCAGACATTGGCCCAGTGGGCGCCGAGATTGTGTGGCAGAGCGGGCAATTGTTCGGCTGCGCTTTCGAACAGGCTCTTGGAGAAGCGGCGCTTGCTGCGGCGCAATTGCGCGGGGATGCAGGGGTTGCGATCGGCGCCGTACCGCAGGCTCCAAAGGCCGAGCCGTCCCGCCACATCGGGAAAGCCGTGGGCGATCCGCTCGGAACCCGGCTCAATCGCCTGCGCCGCGAACGCGGGCTCACCCTGGCGCAGGTCGCCGACGCGCTCGATGTCAGCAAACCGACCGTGTGGGCCTGGGA
>JAYPMZ010000029.1:5284-18887 GCA_038130205.1 Erythrobacteraceae bacterium
GCCAAACCGCTGCCCGAAAGGCTCGGCGCGATTGCCGATGTGCTCGGGGTCGAGGAGGCCGAGTTGAGCGAAAGCCGCGAGGGTGGCCCCGGCGCTGCGCTGGTGGATGATTGCCGTCAACGCCTTGCAAATACTTACGGAGTGTCACCTGAATCCGTGCGCATCATGATCGAAATATAAGGGATTCGCCGCATGTTCGGCAAATAATTATCCGCAAAATTGCGGATAATGGTAAATACGTGTCAACGATGATTCGCTTTTTAGTTGCGTAAGTTAAAACAACTAACGGACATCTGCTAAGTAATATGAGGGATAGGGTTTCTCTCAACTATTATTGCGGCGGCAGGTTAGTTAATTCTGATCGTAACTAGAAAACTGATCGGCGAAGGGGTTTCGCCAGACCGGGGACGCTTACGTGAAGATGTATTTCAGTGATGCCGACGGCCGCGCGCTGCACGCGCCGATTGAAGCTGCGATCGACGATATCGTTGTCAGGTTGGATAGCGCAGGGTTTATCACCTACGCCTCTGCCAATGCCTGCGAATTGGGGATCGATCTCGACGCTCTTTTGCTGATGCCGCACATATCCGATTTTGCCGATCCCGATTACACCTCGCAGATCGTGCATGGCGTTGCGGGCGTTCTGGCGGGCGAAGACGCCATTGCGCGGGTCGATTTCCCGCTGCGCGAACAGGGTGATGCAGGGATCGGAGCCGGTGCCCAATCCCCCCGTTTGCGGCGCTGGTATTCGATCAGCCTGCGCGTGATCGACGACGATGACGGTTCCCCGCAAGGCGCGCTTGGCCTGATGCGTTCGGTCAAGCACATGCAGCCGCTCGGCGCAGCGGTGCCTGTCGATCCGCACACCGGACTACCCAATCGTCCGATCTTCTGCGCGACTCTCTCGCGGGCGATAGCGGCCAGCAAGCAGCAATGCGTTGCGATCTTCGCGGTCGACCGAATGCGCGCCATATTCATGCAGTACGGCCAGAGCACTGCGGACGAGATCCGCTGGGGCTTCGCCCAGTTTCTCGAGACGATGACAAGGCCCGAACAGGAAGTCGCCCATCTCGATGACGAGCGTTTCGGTGTCACCCTGCCCGGCATGAGCCTGCGGGCAGCGCGCGAATGGGCTGCCGATGTGATCCAGACCTTCGCCGATCTGACCGATAGCGGTTCGAGCCGAAGCCAGGAACTGACCGCCAGCGCAGGCTTGGCGCAGGTCGAAAACACCGTCGACTGGACCTTGCGCCAGGCCGAGCTTGGTCTGGTTATGGCGCGCGCCGGAGGCGGAATGCAGGTGGGGCAATGCAAACCCGTTGCGAGCCACGCCAACACGCTGGCGAACGGCGATGCTGTCGAACGGGCTATGGAGGCAGCGATCCTGCGGGCGACCCAGCGCCACCATTAGAGCGCCACCACTAGTGTGCCGCTATTAGCGCGCCACCCGCCGCGGTGCGGCAGGTCTTGGTATTTTCCCTTGGCATCCGCGCAGCCCGATCTTGGGAATCCATCGATAGAAACCAGCAACTGAAGGTCGCCCAAAGCTGGAGCGATGCTCACCGCTGGCAGGGCGGGCTTCTTTGCTCGGGTCATACCTGCGGTGCTCAACCTGCCTGACCGGGGAGCAGTTATGGCCAATTCCGATCACACCTCGAAGCTTGATTTCTTTGAACTGGGCAGCGTCTCCAAGTCGCGCCTGACGCGGGTCCGCAAGGCGCTCGACGGGGGGCTCGGCAAGGCGCTCGGCAGTTTTTACAAGAAGATTTCGGCAGTCCCCAAGCTCGCAGGCTTCTTCCGCGATTCAAGCCATATGGACTCGGCCAGAAACCTGCAGGCGAGCCATTGGATAAAAGCTTTCACCGACGGTCTCGATGCCGATTATTTCGAGCGCGCAAACCGCATCGGGCTCACCCACGCGCGCATCGGGCTGGAGCCGCAATGGTACGTTGGCGGCTATGCGGCGATACTCGGGTCGCTGGTCGATCACATGGTCGCATCCGGTCCGTGGCGCTTTGTCCCGGGCCGCCGTGCGCTCGCCGAAGATGCTCCTCAATGTGGCGATGCTCGACATGGAGATCGCTATCTCGACCTACACGCAGAAAAACGAGCAGGACGTGCGCATGGTCGTCGATCGGCTCGGGCGGGCGCTTGCAGGCCTTGCCGAAGGCGATCTGACCGTATCGGCCGAGGGTCTTCCGGGGGAATTCGCAGCGGTCGAAAAGGATTTTGGCGCCGCCGTCATGTCTTTGCGCAGTGCGCTCACCACGGTCGCAGACGGCATGTCTTCGATCGACAGCTCCTCGCAAGAGATCCGCAGCGCGTCGGACGACCTTGCGCGGCGCACCGAACAGCAGGCAGCGAGCCTCGAAGAGGCCACCGCCGCGATCCACGATGTCACCGCCGAAGTGCAGGACACCGCGCGCACCATCGATGACGCGAGCAAACTCATCACCAGCGCCGATAGCGAAACCGCGCAGGGCTCTGCCGTGGTCGCCGAAGCGGTCGAGGCGATGAGCCAGATCGAGGCATCATCGGGCAAGATCGGAGAGATCATCGCCATGATCGACGGGATCGCCTTCCAGACCAATTTGCTGGCGCTGAACGCAGGTGTCGAGGCCGCGCGCGCAGGCGATGCGGGTAAGGGGTTTGCGGTCGTCGCCAGCGAAGTGCGCGCCCTCGCTCTGCGCAGCGCGGAAGCAGCCAATGACATCAAGGCGCTGATCAACAACTCCTCGCAGCATGTATCGCGCGGGGCGACGCTGGTGCGCGACACCGGCACCGCTTTCGGCAATGTCAGCGAGCGGGTGGCCGCGCTAAAACAGGCGATCGACGGAATTTCGCAACTGGCGGAATCGCAGGCTCACAAGCTGGCCGACGTGAATTCCTCCGTCTCGGACATGGACCGTATGACCCAGCAGAATGCGGCGATGGCCGAGGAATGCACGGCGGCAGCACGCAGTCTTGCAAGCCAGACTTCCGAAGGCGCCGAGGCCGTCGGCTCTTTCCGATTGAACAATCGCGGCGAAGGTGCCTTGCAAGAAGTGCGCGCCGCGGCCTGAATGATCCCTGCATGAGGCATTGCGGGGCGGGCCGGGGCGCATTAGTCCGGCACCCATGTCTCATACTGCCACAATCATGCTGCTCGGATCGGGCGAACTCGGCCGCGAATTCGCCATCTCTGCCAAGCGCCTCGGCGCGAAGGTCATCGCCTGCGATGCCTATGCGGGTGCGCCCGCGATGCAGGTTGCCGATGCGTTCGAAGTCTTTTCCATGCTCGACGGTGAGGCGCTGCGCGCAGCAGTGCTCAAACACAAGCCCGATCACGTGGTCCCCGAGGTCGAAGCAATCCGCACCGAAGTGCTCGCCGATCTGGAGGGCGAAGGCTTCAACGTCATTCCCTCTGCCCGCGCTGCGCAGCTGACTATGAACCGCGATGCGATCCGCGATCTGGCGGCGGGCGAGCTGGGTCTTGTCACCTCGCGCTATCGCTATGCCGAAAGCTTTGAAGAGGTGCAGGCGGCGGCCGGCTATGCGGGCTTCCCTTGCGTGATGAAGCCGGTGATGTCGTCGTCGGGCAAAGGCCAGTCGAAAGTCGATACCGCCGCCGATCTGGAAGCTGCGTGGAATTACGCCTGCGACAATATGCGCGGCGACCGTGCGCGGGTGATCGTCGAGCAGTTCATCGATTTTGATTACGAGATCACCCTGCTCACCGTCAGGCATGCGGGCGGGATCACCTTCTGCCCGCCGATCGGACACCGGCAGGAGCGCGGCGATTATCAGGAAAGCTGGCAGCCTGCCGCCATGTCTGCAAGCGCGCTTGCAGACGCGCAGGCAATGGCTGCCAAGGTCGTCACCGCGCTGCAGGGCGAGGGGAAGGGCTGGGGCCTGTTCGGGGTCGAGTTCTTCGTAAAAGGCGATCTCGTGATCTTCTCCGAGCTTTCGCCGCGCCCGCACGATACGGGCATGGTGACATCGCCGGGGCAAGTGCTGTCCGAATTCGATCTCCACGCGCGCGCTATCCTCGGCTTGCCCGTGCCGCTTGCGATCATCGCTGCGCCCAGCGCCTCGGCGGTCATCCTCGCAGACCGCGAGAGTGCGGACTTCGGCTTTGAGGGATTGGCCGAGGCCATGGCCGTCGATCCCAGCGCCGATGTTCGTATCTTCGGAAAGCCCACCACGCGCCCCTACCGCCGCATGGGCGTGGCGCTGAGCTGCGGGGCTGACACTGACGAGGCGCGCGCGCTTGCCAAGCAAGCGGCAGACCGGGTTCGAATCATCTACCGCGATTGATTGTTTTTTCTTTTTCGCGGGCCTAATCGGCCCCACCATGACGACACACCCCAAAACCGCTTCGCTGATGGAGCGCGGCATTGAATTCCTTGGCTGCGAAACCGCGATCCTGTGCGGCGCGATGAGCTGGGTATCCGAGCGCAATCTCGTCTCGGCCATTTCCAATGCGGGCGGCTTTGGCGTGATTGCCTGCGGGGCGATGACGCCCGAACCGCTCGACGCCGAAATCGCCGCGACCCGCGCGATGACCGATAAGCCTTTCGGTGTGAACCTCATCACGATGCATCCGCAGCTGTCCGATCTGATCGCGGTCTGCGAGAAACACGCGGTGACGCATGTGGTGCTCGCAGGCGGCATTCCGCCCAAGGGCAGCGTCGAGGCGATCAAGGGCGGCAAGAACCCTGCGAAAGTGATCGTTTTTGCCCCCACGCTCGCGCTCGCCAAGAAGCTGCTGCGTTCGGGCGGCGATGCGCTGGTGATCGAAGGGATGGAAGCGGGCGGCCATATCGGCCCTGTGGCGACCAGCGTGCTGGCGCAGGAATTCCTGCCCGAACTTGCCGCCGCCAATGTGGTTTTCGTTGCGGGCGGAATTGGACGGGGCGAGGCGATTGCCTCCTATCTCGAAATGGGAGCCTGCGGGGTGCAATTGGGCACGCGCTTCGCCTGCGCGAGCGAAAGCATCGCGCATCCCGAGTTCAAGAAAGCCTTCTTCCGCGCCAAGGCCCGCGATGCCGAAACCAGCGTGCAGGTCGATCCGCGCCTGCCCGTGATCCCGGTGCGCGCCTTGCGCAACAAGGGGACCGAGGCCTTCACCGCCAAGCAGATCGAGGTTGCAGGCATGCTCGACCGCGGCGAGGTGGATATGCTCGCAGCGCAGCTCGAGATCGAGCATTTCTGGGCGGGCGCTTTGCGCCGCGCCGTGGTTGATGGCGATGTCGAAAACGGTTCGGTGATGGCCGGGCAGGCGGTCGGCATGGTGACGAGCGAGGAACCCGCCGCCGATATCATTGCGCAGCTGATGGACCAGTGCGAAGCCGCGCTGGGGCCGCGCTAGAGATGAGCGGCCCGCTGATCCTCACGCTCGACTGCGCCGATCAGCCGGGCATCACCGCGCGCGTTACGGCGTTTCTTTACGAGCGCGGCTGCAACATCGTCGATGCGCAGCAATTTTGCGACCGTGACGGCGGCAATCAGGAAGAGCGTTTCTTCATGCGCGTGGTGTTCGAGCCGGGCGACAACACCAGTGAAGCTTTGCGGGCCGCGTTCGCGCCCTTCGCGCAGAAATTCGCGATGAACTGGAAATTCGCCGCGCAGGACCGCGCGCGCCGCGTGCTGATCCTCGTCAGCAAGTTCGACCATTGCCTCGTCGATCTGATCTATCGCTGGCGCATCGGCGAGTTGAACATCGATCCGGTCGCCGTCGTATCGAACCATCCGCGCGAGGCGGCGATCCACACCGATATCGCCAATATCCCCTTCCACCACATTCCGGTGACGCCCGAGACCAAGCCCGAGGCCGAGGCGCAGCTGCGCGCTCTTGCCGCCGAGACCGACGCCGAGCTGGTGGTGCTGGCGCGCTATATGCAGATTTTCTCGGACGAACAGAGCGCGCATTTTGCGGGGCGCTGCATCAACATCCACCACTCTTTCCTGCCCGGCTTCAAGGGCGCGCGGCCTTATCACCAGGCGCATGCAAGAGGCGTGAAGATCATCGGCGCGACCGCGCATTTCGTCACCGGCGACCTCGATGAAGGCCCGATCATCCATCAGGACGTCGAGCGGATCACCCATGCCGACAGCCCCGCCGATCTCGTGCGCAAGGGCCGCGACATCGAACGCCGCGTGCTCGCCGAAGCGGTGCGCCTGTTCGCCGGAGGGCGCGTGGCGCTCAACGGCAACCGGACGGTGGTTTTCCGGGGCTAAGCTGTTCCGGGGCTAACGCCGCGCGAGCGTCTGGCCTTCTTCTGCCTCCAGCGCCTTGTCCTCGTTCGCACGCTGGATCACGTAGGCGCGGATCGCTTCGGCCTCCTGCTCGGTCAGTGAGTCTGCAAAGCTGGCCATGCCATTGTCCTGAAGCAGCCCTTCGCGGACGACGGCGTGCCATGTCTTCGCATTGCCAAGCACGCTGGAGCGCCGCAGGTCGGGAAGCACGGTGGAGCCCACCGCGCCGGGCGCATGGCACACCGCGCAATAACGCGCGTATTTCTGCTTGCCGAGCGCGATGACTTCTGCCGATGCGCGGCTTGGCGGCGGGTCGAGCGGGAGCGCGGCGAGTTCGGGCATCTCGGGAAGTTGTGCCGTGCCGCCGAGCTTGAACACCAACAGCCGCGAGATGTTGCGAACCGGCCCCTGTTCATTGACCAGATGGCCATCGGCGGTGATCGCATAGGCACCGCCCCATCCGGCCAGCACAGCAACATATTGCTCGCCATTGACCGTGTAGGTAATCGGCGGCGCGACAATTCCGGTTTGCGCGGCAAAGCTCCACAGCTTCTCGCCGGAGGCAGCGTTATAGGCGGCAAACTCGCTGCCCGAATTGCCCTGGAACACCAACCCGCCGCCGGTCGCGAGCAGGCCGCCATTCCACGGACCCGGGAATTCGACTGTCCAGCGCGCCTCTTGTGCCACCGGGTCCCACGCCATCAGCTTGCCTTTGACCGTGCCGTAGATTTCGCGGCGGAAGCCCAGATCGGGCGGCAAGTCGCCCGCACCAAGGTTGAACCCGACGTTGAAGCCGCGCGCCACGTCGGGCTTCCAATCGGCTTCGGGCGCATAGACTGATGCAGCCTCGAAAGCGGGGATATAGACGAGGCCCTCTTGCGGGCTGAACGCCATCGGGTGCCAGTTATGCCCTCCCAGCGGGCCGGGCATCACCATCGCGGGCTGGCCAGTTACGTCCACGCGCGCTTCGGCGTTGAAGATCGGGCGACCGTTTTCGTCGATCCCTTCGGCCCAGTTCTGCGGGATATATTCCTCGGCCGAGATAAACTCGCCCGTTGCCCGGTCGAGCACGTAGAAAAAGCCGTTCTTGGGCGCCTGCATCAGCACCTGTCGGGCTTCTCCGTCGATCTCCAGATCGGCAAGGATGATGTGCTGGGTGGCGGTGTAATCCCAAGTCTCGCCCGGCGTCGTCTGGTAATGCCAGACATATTCGCCGGTGTCGGGCCGGATCGCCACGATGCTGGAGAGGTAGAGGTTATCGCCCTCTCCTGTCCCGTCTTCGCCCGGTGAGCGATAGGCACGGTTCCACGGGCTGCCGTTGCCGACACCGAAATAAAGCAGGTCGAGCTCGGGATCGTAGGCCATCGAATCCCACACGGTCCCGCCGCCGCCGATCGAATCCTCTCCGGTCAGCGCATCCATGTTCCATGTCTCGGAGGCGTCCTGAAGATATTGCGGAGCCTCACCGCCTTCGTCTCCCGAAGGCACGGTGTAGAACCGCCACAGCTCGCTGCCGTCAGTGACCGAATAGGCCGCGATATAGCCGCGCACGCCGAATTCGGCGCCGCCATTGCCGATAATCACCTTGCCATCGATCACACGCGGCGCGCCGGTGACGGTATAGCTTTTGTCGGGATCAGTGGTCTGCACTTCCCATTCAACCGCGCCCGTGTCGCGGTTGAGCGCCACCAGCCGCCCGTCGAGCGTGCCGAGGAAGAGCGAGTTGCCGTAAGTGGCCAGGCCGCGATTGACCACATCGCAGCAGGCTTTGACCGCAGTCTCGCCCGGAACCTGCGGGTCATAAACCCACAGCGGCTCGCCAGTGGCCGCGTCAAACGCCTTCACCTTGCTCCACGCGGTGGTGAGGTAAAGCTTGCCATCCAGCACCAATGGCGTCGCTTCCTGACCGCGAGCGGTGTCCATATCGGCAAACCAGGCAAGACCCAGATCGCCGACATTTTCCGCATTCACGCTGTCGAGCGGCGAGAAGCGTTGTTCGTCATAGGTCCGGCCATGAGAGATCCAGTTGGCATGATCGGCATCGGCCCCTGTTAGCATTTCGGCGGTGACGCCTTCGTTCCCACCGCTGCCCAAGCCGCCGCAGCCGACCAGACCGATAGCTCCCAGCGCCAGCAAGGGTGCCGCCCAGATTGCCTTATTCATATTTTCCCTCTCCCAAGGGTCCCGTGGCCCTTTGCAACCCATCTTGCCAATCGGTCAGCCGCTTGTCCATCGCTGTTCGCATGCCTATTCCTTCATAGCGGGGGCGAAACGAGGAGACTGAGCATGTGCGACGAAGCGGATATCAAACAGTGGGCCAAGCAAGTGATCGACCGGCGGCGGTTCGGCGCTCTGGCAGGGACAGCGGCCATCGCGGCCTGTGCGCCCGGCGCAATGTCGGCAAGCAGCGATACGGCAGGTTCTGCGGCCATGGGGCTGAAGGAAGGCACTGTCACCTTCGCCACCGAAGACGGCACGATGGATGCCTTCTGGGTTCACCCTTCCTCGGGCAAGCATCCCGCTGTGATCTTCTGGCCTGACATCGCCTCGATCCGTGAAAGCAAGCGCAACATGGCGCGCAGGCTCGCCGGTGAAGGCTACGCCGTGCTCGTGATGAATCCCTATTACCGCGATGTGGCGGGCGAACAGTTTGCAGACTTCGCCGAATTTGCCGCTGAAGACGGGTTCCAGAAGGTGCGCCCGTGGCGCGACAAGCTGTCCTCCTTTGCGGTCAAGCGCGATGCCAAGGCGGCGGTCGCATGGCTCGATGCGCAAGACGCTGTCGACAGCGCGCGCGGGATCGGCAGTCAGGGTTACTGCATGGGTGGGCCTTTCACTGTCTATTCGGCGCACAGCGTTCCCGGACGGGTCAAAGCTGCAGCCAGCTTCCACGGCGGCGGTCTGGTGCGCGAGGATGACGAGAGCCCGCACAAGCTGCTTGCTGAAACGCAGGCCGCCTATCTCTTTGCCATCGCCAAGAACGACGATGCGCGCAGCCCCGAAGACAAGACCGCGCTTGCCGAAGCGACCACGGCAGCGGGACGTCCCGCTCAGGTCGAGGTGTTCGCAGGCGACCATGGCTGGTGTGTGCCCGACAGCCCGGCCTATGCGCAGGCTGCGGCCGAAAAGGCTTGGGCCGAGCTGCTGCGGCTTTATTCGGCCAACCTTTAGCGGGATTTCCGGAGGAGCCGCAGGGCTTCTGAGCGTTTTCCTACCCGGCCGAATTCTGCCTAAGTGCGCGCGATGATTTGTGCGCCACTCACCCCTGCAATTGCGGCCTATGGCCCAATTGCATCGGGGCGGGTTTTAAGCCTCAGGACAGTGTTCCATGTGTTCCATCCTGTAGGGAACGCGGGGTCAGGACACCGCGCCGCGCTGCTTGGCCCGCTCGATCGACAGGCCGAAGCGGCCATGCTTGCGATAGCGGACCATCCACTTGTCGAGGAACAGCCCGAGCGGACGCGGCTGGATGCCGAGGTCGGCAAAGGTGCGATGCTCGCCGCTGACGACGCTGCCCGCCTTGAGCAGCGTCCACTGGTCGCGGCTCATCGGGGTGAAGGGGATCGCGGCAAACAGCGCGCTGGTCTTGTCCGACACCGCCATGAAGCGCGTGTCGCGCCCCTGCGCTTCGTTGATGCGCTGGTGGATGTCGAGCATGGTGAGCTGCTCGGGTCCGCCAAGCTCGTAAATGTGACCGCCATGGGCCGCAGGGTCTTCGAGAGCAACCGCCGCCGCTTCGGCCACGTCATCGACATAGACGAGCTGGAGCTTCGCCTCGCTTCCGAACACCGGGAGCACGGGAAGCATCTCGATCATGCCGGCGAACATGTTGATGAAGTTGTCATCCTTGCCGAACACGATCGATGGCCGCAGGATCGTCGCCTCCGGAAAGGCTGCAAGAACGCGCTCTTCGCCCAGCGCCTTGGCCTTGGCGTATTGGGTGGGCGAGTCGGCATCGGCGCCGATCGCGCTCAAATGCACAAAGCCCTTCGCTCCGTTCGCCTTGGCAATCGCCGCCATCCGGCCGGGCGCTTCGCCCATCAGTTCGATCAGATCGCCCTTGAACGCGCCGACGAGGTTCACAACAAAGTCCGCTCCGTGGAGCGAGGCCTTGAGGCTCTCCTCATTGGTGATGTCGCAATTGGCGAACTGCAACTGCCCGAGGTTGGCGAGGGGCTTTAGGGGCCACGCTTCCTTGGGGTTGCGGCAAGCGATCCGCACCCGTGCCCCGCGCGCGAGCAGGGCCTGCACGACGTAATTGCCGATGAAACCGCCACCGCCGAAAACGGTGACGAGAGCTTCTGAAAGCGGAGAGGCGGTGGACATGGCGTGATCCCTTGTGGGGCTGTTCGTGGTGATCGCAAACGGTTCCTCGCGCCATGCTGGAATACGCGGCCGTGTGCAAGTGCTGGAAGCAGCTAGGTGGTGGTGCGATGTTTGCGTTGACAGGCATGGCGAACCGACGCTATTGGCCCGCCCCTACCCGGCGAGCCGCGCAAACGATGGCCCGCCTTGTGTGCCCAGATGGCGGAATTGGTAGACGCACCGTCTTCAGGTGGCGGCGCTCGCAAGGGCGTGGAGGTTCGAGTCCTCTTCTGGGCACCATCTATTCATTTCCCGACGTAGCTAAGAGTATCGCCAAAATGGCGGAATTCTGCTAGTTTTCAGCATAGTTCGTCGCGGAGTGTGTCTCGATGTATCTGGCTGATCCAACGATTCGGTGCATAGATTTGTGTATGTATCTGCGGCTGGTGCCGCGTTTATGTACGCACCCCGATAGCGTGAGGGCATCGTCATGGCTTTGAATGATGCCGCTATCAAAGCGTTGAAAGCCAAAGATCGGCCATATGGAGTCGCCGATGGAATGGGCCTGCGCATCGAAGTAGCGGTGAGTGGCTCAAAACTCTGGCGCTTTCGCTATCGGGTCGGGGGTAAGGAAAAGGTCTTGTCATTCGGTCGCTATCCTGAGGTTTCACTCAAGGAAGCGCGTCAACGTCGCGATGAGGCTAGGCGGATGCGGCGCGACGGGATTGACCCCGCTCTGGAACGCAAGCGTGCAAAGGTGACCGCACGCTTCAATTCCGCAAACACCTTTGTTGCGGTTGCTGAGGAGTATATCGAGCACAAGCTTGTCAAAGAGGGGCGAGCCGCTGTGACGGTCAGTAAGGCCAAGTGGTTGCTCCATCAGATGAAACCGATCTGGGATCAGCCGCTCGTCGACATCAAGCCAGCCGAAGTTTTTGGTGTTCTTCGTCGCTTAGAAGGGCAGCGAAAGCATGAAACTGCCAAACGCTGTCGCTCATTTACAAGTCGTGTGTTTCGCTACGCTGCTGCCACAGGACGAGCGGAGAGCGACCCTGCCGCGATGCTCGCGGGTCAATTGATCGCGCCAAAAGTGAAACACTATGCGGCGATCTTGGACCCTCGAAAGCTTGGGGAACTATTGCGGAGCATTGATGCCTTCGAAGGTGCCCCGATTACTCGGCTGGCTTTGCAGATCGCGCCTCACGTCATGGCGAGGCCGGGCGAACTGAGACAGGCGACATGGGACGAGTTCGATCTCGATGCCAAAATTTGGCGGATCAAGCCTGAGCGAATGAAGATGCGCCGCCCCCATGCAATTCCGCTTTCGGAACAGGTTTTGGGCTATCTGCGCGAATTGCAGCAATTCAGCGTGACTGAAGAGGGGTACGTTTTCCCGGCGTTTCACACCACTCGCCGCCCGATGAGCGAGAACACGATGAACCAAGCATTCCGCCGCATGGGGTATACAAGTGACGAAGTAACCGCCCACGGTCTGCGCACGTCTGCTTCCACGCTTCTTAATGAAAGCGGGCAATGGCATCCTGATGCAATCGAGCGCGCGCTGGCACATGGGGACAGCGATGCCGTGAGAGGTATTTATAACCGTGGGCACTATTGGGAGGAACGCGTACGGATGATGACATGGTGGAGCGACTACCTTGATCGACTTCGTGATGGCGGCGAGGTTGTTTCGATTCGAGAATTGCCTGCCGCCTAGCTGATCGCAAAGGGCCCGAGGTTTATGGCTGCATTTTTATTATCTGATGAGAGGAAATGGTCGCTCGTTCGTGATGCAATCGAGGGCCGCCAGTCGCCCGCCAGCTGCTCAGTGGTGGAAGGTCGCGTTTGCTTCCACGCGGCCCCTGTAAAGAAGCGAGCAGAGCCGAATCTCAAGCTTCTTAGCGCCATTCTTCGAAGTGACGAACCTCTTCCCTCTATTGCCCGAGATTGGCTTGCCGACCTATTCGATCCAGATGCCGGTTCCGAATTTCGGGTGAAGGAGCTTGTTCGACGGGCCCGCGGTCCAGGGCGTGTAGGCGACTGCCACAACTGGGACGCAGCAGCCTATGCCGAAATCCGAATGGAAGTTGGGGATCGTGCTGACGATGCAAACGCTCTTGATGGCCGCCCTGATAAGTACGCGCAGGCTGTGGAGGCTGCAGCGCAAAAGTTCAACATCGCGCCTTCAGCCGTAAGAGCTGCCATCAAGCGGCGACGGGCTGCCCAGCAAATCCACGACTATGACAATTGAACGGATAATTCGCGGATTTATTTGGCCCTGCCAATTGCTGATTCTGCCTCCGATTTGATTACTCCCCTCTGCTGTCCCGCGCCAAATCCGCGCATTTTAGGAGGCAGCAGATGTTACACTACGAAGAGTATCCACTGTCGCAGAAGTTTCTAACCCTTAACCAGTTCTGCCAACGTTATCAGGTTAGCCGCTCTACAGTTTATCGCCTCGCGCACAGCGGGGCCTTCAAAATAGCAAAATTCGGTCGATCAAGCCGCATCGCGCTAACTGAAGCTGAAACATGGGCTTCATCACTCCCGACGATGGAGACCGCACGATGAGCCAGCAGCACGATATGGATCGGCAACAGCTCTGGCTCAACATTCCAGCCGAACTTCGGGAACGTCGCCAATGGTCTGTATGCGGCCCGGAATATGACCCTGCTTCGCCCAAACGGCCTTACAATCCGCAGTCCAAGCGCCCGGCATCGCCAACCGATCCGTCAACATGGGTGAGCTTTGAAGAAGCCACTGCGTCGGGCGCGACGGCAATCGGTTTCATGCTAGCCGCCGATGATCCCTTTTTCGTTGTCGATTTGGACACCTACAAATCTGGTGCACCGCAGAACCATGAGCTGCTTCTAGGAGAGGTCGAAACTTATGCCGAGCGATCTCTGTCTGGCGAGGGCGCACATGTGATCGGCATTGGAGTGGTGGGAGGTGGCCGTAATTCCCGGGTGCACGCTATCGAAATTTACGACCGTTCGCGATTTATCATCATGACCGGAAATCGGATCAACGGCTTTGACATATTGGCCGATCAGCCATTTGC
>JAYPMZ010000029.1:18897-23926 GCA_038130205.1 Erythrobacteraceae bacterium
AACTGCGTGGTCCAATCGCTGATGCCGAAGCCGCGCACCATTCCGCTTCCCAGCCGAGCGATGAGAGTGATGATGATTTTATCGCTCGGATTGCCCGCGCGGAGAACGGCCCAAGATTTTCCGCGCTGTTCGCAGGCAATGTCCGATTAGAGAACGGCAAGGATGCTCACTTAAGCGCGCTCCCAGACGCTCTGATTTATGATTCCCAAAGCGAAGCAGACCTCGCACTTATTGAGATGCTCTGCTTCTTTTCATCGGACGATGAGCAGGTTCGTCGAGTATTTCTCGCGAGCGCGCTCGGACGGAGGGCGAAGGCGCACCGGCGTGACTACCTTCCTAGGTCCATTGCTAAAGCTCGTGGTATGATCGCCACCAGAAGCATCCCTTCGCTTGATTTCAGCAAGCTGCTCACCCGCGCTAGAGGTGCGAACAATGAGGCGATCCCAAATCCGAGTCGATGCGATAAGCAGGTTGGGCTCATCCTAACCCGCGTGAGCGACGTTGAGGCGCAGGATATCAAGTGGATTTGGCCTGGTCGCATCGCGATGGGGAAAGTGACCGTGATCGCGGGTCATCCTGGCTTAGGTAAATCACAGTTGACTGCTTTTCTCGCAGCACTGGTGACAACGGGAGGCGAATGGCCGAGCGGGGACGGTTCTGCACCACTTGGGACAGTAATCATGCTGTCTTGCGAGGACGACATCGCAGACACCATTCGTCCACGGTTGGAGGCCGCCGGAGCCGATTTGACGAAGGTAGAGGCTGTAGAGGGGGTCTATTCGGTACGGGGATCGCGACGGGTCTTTCATGTAAAGAAAGATATGCCGCACCTGGAGACTGCACTCGATCGGGTGGAGGGCGTGAAGATGGTCATTATCGACCCTATTACGGCGTATCTAGATGGGGAAGACAGCCATAACACTGGTGATGTCCGTTCGGCGTTAGCACCACTTCAAGATCTTGCGATGCAACGAGGCATTGCGGTTGTCGTAGTCTCCCACCTCAACAAAAGCGGGGGGAGCGGGAGAGCAGTCAATGCCGTGACCGGTTCCGGTGCTTTCGTCGCTCTGGCTCGTGGTGCATTCTTGGTCGAGAAGGATGTTGATGATCCGGAGCGCCGCCTACTACTTTCGATTAAGAACAACTTGGCACATTCGCCCGGACTTGCCTTTCGCATCCGGGAGAAGCTGTTGGATAATGGCATTCGCGCCCCTTTTCTTGAATTCGAAGAAGGAACGGTGGACATCACGGCAGACGAGGCCTTGTCCCAAGCTAGCGGATCTGGGAGCAACAAAGGCAGCGCGCTCGAAGACGCGAAGCTGTTCCTCGTCGAGCATCTTCAATCTGGCCCGATGCCAGCGAAAGAAACGGGAGCTCTAGCTGTCGAAGCAGGCATCGCCCGGAAAACGCTTAGAAAGGCTTATATTGAACTCGGTGTGATATCCCGAAAGGAGACAGGGAGGAATGGCGGCTGGATTTGGTCGCTTCCGCTGCGTGGATGAATTCCAACGTACCCTAACATACCCCTCCAAATTGGGGGGGGGCTGTTAGGGCATCTTACCCTAAAACACGTTTATCGAGCGCTACAGCGCCCCGACAAGGGCAACTGACTGGGAGGGGCGCCCCGCCCAACCCGACACGCAAATCGTCGACATATGTGGCATTTACGCGAGCAATTAGTAGGATTGCGAGCTGAATCTTTGAGAAATCTTAGTTGATAGGATCAGCAGCGAGAGGCTCCTAAAACAACCTAAAACACGCGATATTGCAAATTGTATGTCGAGGAAAACAATAACCGATTAGGCTCTACGCTTCATCTTCAGATTTAGCAGGTTTCAATGGCTCGATCTTTTCAGTCATTATCACGCCAAGCGTCTTCATAATCTCTTCAAGGGATGAGCGCGCCGTTGTCACCGCCGACTTGAGAGGCGGCGGAGGGGAAGGCAATTCTAATCCCTCGATCCTTGTCTTTGAGCACTTGCGGCCGAAACTGAAGCGCCAACCATGGAGGGAATTGAAAGCGGCTGCGTAGCCGAGCAACGTTTCGACAGTAATCGCTTTCTTCGGGGATAATACCGTCAACGAATCCCCTCCATTCCCCTTCGGCAAAAACGTGCCGAGCTGGACTGTCGCATAGCCCAATCCCGAAATGACCATACAGGGTCCCTCGAACAGGCGATCATCATCAGTAGGGCTCACATATGCGACTACCCCGTTATTAATCGTGGCGCTTGTTACGAAAGGAACCTCGCCTTCCGCATAGCTATCCACCCCTTTGGATTTTGCCACTTTGATGTCGAATATCTTTGAAATCTTACTAGTCTTCGACACGTTGCATATCCCACTGTTGCGTGGCCAAACCCCGATACAGCTCTAATGCTGCCTCTTCGTATTTTCCACCATCCAGCATCTGCGTTCCGAGGTGAGAATGGGGGATTAACTCATGGTTCGAGATCTGCCTAAATTCAAATTCGCCAGCCGAAGCTGCGAGCTTTGAATCATGGACAACCCATGTCCGGAGTGCATCGGCTATGGGCTTCAGAATGGTGCTATAGTCGGCGTTTTCCCGTTCAACACGATAGCCCTTCCGTTTGGTAAAACCGTCATCGATCACCCGTGCCCAAAGGACCTCTTTTTTGTCATGGGGCATATGTGCCTTCAGGATCAAACCGACGGTTTCTGTCGATACTGGGTAAAAAAGGTCATGAGGAAAAGCGATGACGCTTTTTACAGTGTGCTTCTTTAGCAGGCGCTCGCGCCACGCTTTATTCTTTCTTTCATATAAGATTGAAGCCGGAATGATTACAAACAGTAGGCCGCCTTCAATCAGCTGTTCCAAACCGTGATCGATAAAATCGACTTCAGACTGGTCATCGTCTTTGAGCGCAAAGGGCGGATTCATTAATACGCGGTTTGCCCTTCGGTAGCTGCGTTCGACGGTTTCATCGGAGGACGGCGGTGCTGTAAACCTTGGATGCTTGGCCTTTTTGGTTGGCGTTTGTAGGGAGGCCGCGAAGCACGACCCAAGGTGAATGTTGTGCTTGCCGTCGCCCCTGAAGTGCATATTGATAAACGCTAGGGCGGCGATCCGGCCCTCGTCTTCAGCGGCGAATAGATTGGTTTTGGCGAATTTTTTTGCGGCAGCCTCGCCCGAGGAATTTCTTACTTTATTGAGTGCAGCAATCAAAAACCCGCCAGAACCGACTGCTGGGTCGTAAACCACACTGTTTTGATCAATGCCCAGCGCTTCGCACGCCAGCCAGCAAATGTGGCGTGGCGTTAAAACGATCCCGAGCTCTTTGCTGGTGTTGCCGTAACGTAGAAAGCTCTCAAAGAAGATTCCCAGAATGTCATCGTGCTTCGCTGCATGAACGATGTCGGTTTCGCGTAGCAAACCGATGATGAAGTTGAGCTCGCGCGCAATCTCAGCGTTGTTTGAAGCCGCTGAGTCTATCTTTACCAACTTCCAAAGCTGCATTTTCCCAGCGTTTTGAAAAACAGTTTCGGCACGGGAATTTATGTCGTCAAGAAACGTCTTTGCTGCTCCGCGATGCCTCAACGTAGGGTCTTCTCCGAGGGCGAGCAGAAGCAAGGCGACCAGCCGCGCTCTTTCCTCCTTGGAGACTTTCGCGATGTGGAGGCGTTTATTAATCGTCGAAGATACGGCGACGACTTCAGCCACGGAAAGTTCTGGCCTCTTGAGGTCGGCAGTGTTCTTTGACAGGAGGTACTTAATCTCAGTCGCAGACATAACACGGCTCAAGGGGTGACCCTTCAAAGTTACTGTTTCCCACTCCCCGTCTATTAAAACGTTATTCTCTACTTCGAAACCATCTTCTTCATTTCCGGCGACCCCTGTCACGACTGGTGCAAGTACTTCCCCGTTAGCGTCGTTTATTCGCTCAGCGTACGCGCGCGCTTCGGCGAGTGCGGTGGGAAGTTTGGCTTGATCTGGTTTTGCCTCGATAATCCAAAATAAGTCTGGTTCGATGGCGACAACGTTCTCGGGCTTCTGGAGGCCAAGACCAGCCTTTATTTTCGGATGTTCTAGACACTCTTGCTGTGCGTAGACTTGTCCGTTGATATTTCTATTTGGATTCCGAGTGTTCCAGCCCTTTAGGCCGAGACGCTTATTGATCCACGGGTATGCCCTGAATTCAGAGCCTTTTTTCTTAGCCACTGTATACCCCAAAATTCTTTGAGGCACGGCGCTACCAGAATGCGCTGGTCCTTGGAACGCGGGGGCAGCGGCGATCTGCACCTTTCCCCAGCCTTCATCCAGAGGGGCAGAAGGAGCACGTGTAGCACTTGCGAACGATCAATCTCGTGGACTGTGGTTTTATGGAACCAAATGGGGGAAGTCACCATTGCGAACCGTCACCTAAACGCTGCAACTCGCAATCTGTTTTTGGCATCAGGTAGGCAGCCGAAGCCGGCAGCAAAACTCTGATGGGACGTAGATGCTTGTGTATATAACAGATCGCGCATCGCTATTTTGGGTTAAAAAACAAGATAATACGTTTACTTTAGGATGCCTCTTCTGGCACCATTTCAAGAAAATGAGCAGGCAGCCAGCTGGGGCGGTAGTGGGCGTTTGTTGCTGGCGGCTGACTTGGATTGAGCTAGCATGCTCTTTTCGCGGGGGTAATCCCGGTTTCGTTATGAGCTCGCGCTCAACTGCATTTCAGTCCCGGGCCGCGCCGCTCGGCGTCTTGCAGGGCAGGGGCTACAAGGAGGCGCTTGTCACCGATGGTCGGATGCCGGGTGCACTGGGCAAGGTTCCCGCCACGATGCACTGGTCTCCCGAGGCTTTCGGTGGCGGGCCGCTTTCGCTGTTGCGCCATGGTGATGTCGTAAAACTGTGCGCCAACACCGGCGAGCTCTCGACGACGGCCGATCTTTCCTCCCGTCCCCCCGCTACAGCGCGCGCCTCACAAAATGGAACCGGACGCGAATTCTTTGCCGAGCTCCGTGCCTCGGCAGATGAGGCCGAAAGGGCAGGCAGCGCCATGCTTGCTGTGGTTGGATT
>JAYPMZ010000030.1:0-8265 GCA_038130205.1 Erythrobacteraceae bacterium
GCTCTACATCATGCTGGTCGCAGCCGCCTTCAGCCTGTTCGGCTTCATCCTCGGCATATGGGCGGACAATTTCGAGAAGCTGGGCATCATCCCCATGCTGTTCCTCACCCCGCTGACGTTCCTCGGAGGAACCTTCTATTCGATCGAGATGCTGCCCAAGCCGTGGGATACGCTCGCGCTCGCCAATCCGATCGTCTATCTGGTCAGTGGGCTGCGCTGGACCTTCTACGGCAGCGCCGACGTCGATATCCGGATCAGCTTTGCAATCACGCTGGCGTTCCTCGCCGTTTGTGTCGCGATCATCGCCTATATCTTCAAAACAGGCTGGAGGCTCAGGGAGTGACCCGCTTCGCTTTCGAAATCGCCGCCACCGACGGCAAGGCGCGCACCGGCAAGATAACCATGCAGCGCGGAGAAATCCGCACGCCTGCTTTCATGCCGGTCGGGACCGCTGCCACGGTCAAGGCGATGAAGCCCGAGAGTGTGCGCGCGACGGGTGCGGACATCATCCTTGGCAACACCTATCACCTGATGCTGCGCCCGGGCGCGGAGCGGGTGGCGCGGCTCGGCGGCCTGCACAAGTTTATGAATTGGCACCGCCCGATCCTGACCGACAGCGGCGGCTATCAGGTGATGAGCCTTTCGGACCTGCGCAAGCTGACCGAGCAGGGTGTCGAATTTCGCAGCCATATCGACGGGTCGAAGCATATGCTCACGCCCGAACGCTCGATGGAAATCCAGCGGTTGCTCGGCTCCGACATCGTCATGGCATTCGACGAATGCCCTCGCGCAGATCGTCCGCGAGACGAGATTGCTGCTTCAATGGAACTCTCGATGCGCTGGGCAAAGCGAAGCCGCGAAGGCTTCGATAGCGGGGAGGAACACGCAAGCCGCTCGGCGCTTTTCGGCATCCAGCAGGGCGCTCTCGACGAAGACCTGCGCCGCATCAGCGCCGACAAGCTGACCGATATCGGCTTCGATGGCTATGCGGTGGGCGGGCTTGCCGTGGGCGAGGGGCAGGAGGCAATGTTCGGCGTACTCGATTACGCACCCGGAATGCTGCCCGCAGACCGTCCACGCTATTTGATGGGGGTTGGCAAGCCCGACGATCTGGTCGGCGCGGTGGAGCGCGGGATTGATATGTTCGACTGCGTGCTGCCGACCCGCTCTGGCCGCAACGGACAGGCTTTCACATGGTACGGTCCGCTCAACCTGCGCAATGCGCGGCATGCGGAGGACACCGGCCCGCTGGACGAAAACTGCGCCTGTTCGGCCTGCACGAGCTATTCGCGCGCCTATCTTCACCATCTGCACAAATCGGGCGAAATCCTCGGCGCGATGCTGGTGACCGAGCACAATCTGGCGTTCTATCAGGCGCTGATGCAGGCCATGCGAAGCGCCATTGGCGAGGGCCGCTTTGTCGATTTCGCTGCCGATTTCAGACGCGATTATCTCAAGACATAAGCGTTGACTCACTGTGGGGCTTCCATAGGTTGGATACCGTCGCAGATAGGGTCCTAACATATGAAATTTCTCGGTAAATCCTTCACCGGCGTGCTGGCTGGAGCTTTCTGTCTCGCCGCTCCCCTGACCGCTCAGGATAGTGGCGGAGAAGATCGCCGCGCGGTGGCCGAACGCTTCGGCGTGCGCTCCTCGGTACTCGATATCAGCCTGTCACCTTCGGGCTCGAAAATCGCGTGGGTCGCTCCGGGACCGAACCATACAGAGGTTCTCAACGTCTTCGACTTGAACAGCGACGCAGGCATTCAGCGGGTCGCTTCCAATTCCGAGATTGCCGGCGATCTCGACCAGTGTGAATGGGCGACCGACACACGCCTCGTCTGCAAGATATACGCGATGCAGCGGACCGGAGCCGGTGTGCTTCTGCCCTACGACCGGATGTTCGCGATTAATTCTGACGGGACCGATCCGCTGTCCTTATCGCAGCGCACATCGTCGCGTGCACTCGGCTACAATCAGGACGGCGGCGATATCGTGGCGCTCGACGTGGCGGGAGAAGAAGGCCAGATCCTGATCACTCGCGAATGGATCCCGGAAGTCACGATCAACACCCGCCTCGGCAACGAAAAGGAGGGGCTGGGCGTTGACCGCTTCGATGTGGTCGATGGCCGTCGCCGCACGATCGAACAGCCTGATGAACGCGCATCCTACTATCTTGCTGACGAAAACGGCGATTTGAGGTTCAAGGCGCGTGCGCTCGCTGACGGACGCGGCATTCTCACCGGCGAGCGGGTCTATATGATCCGCGCCGCCGGAGAATCCGGTTGGGACAGGCTCGAAGGCGTCACGCTGGGCGGAGCGCCTATCGAAGACTATCGACCGATCGCGGTCGATGCTGCCAGCAATTCGCTCTACGCCTATCAATCGGTGAACGGTTTTCGCGCGGTGATCCGCATCGCACTTGATGAAAGCCGCAAGGCCGAAATCGTGGCGAGCCGGGACGATGTCGATGTGGCCAGCCTGATCCGTATTGGCCGTCAACGCCGTGTCGTCGGCGTGAGCTACGCGACCGAGAAGCGCTCGGTCGAGTATTTCGATGAAGAGCTTGGGAAACTGGCAAGCGATCTGGGCGATGCGCTTCCCAATCACCCGCTTGTCAGCATTGCCGGTGCGAGTGCCGATGAAAACAAATTGCTGATCATTGCCTCGTCAGACACCGATCCGGGCACTGTCTATCTCTACGACAAGGGAACGCGCCAGCTCGAAGTGCTGCTTGCGATGCGCGACGCGCTGGTTGACCGGCCGATGGGGCAGATGAAGCCAATCACCTTTCCGGCTGCGGATGGAACGCAAATTCCTGGCTATCTGACCCTGCCACCCGGTTCGGACGGGAAGAACCCCCCCGCTGTCGTCCTGCCGCATGGTGGCCCTGCCGCCCGTGACTATTGGGGTTTCGACTGGCTGGTGCAGTTCTTCGCCGCGCGCGGATATGCCGTGCTTCAGCCCAACTATCGCGGTTCTTCTGGTTATGGCGAGGCATGGTTCGGTCGCAACGGATATCAGCAGTGGGATGTTGCGATTGGCGACGTCAACGATGCCGGTCGGTGGATGATTGCGGAAGGGATCGCCGATCCGGACAAGATTGCAATCGTGGGCTGGTCCTATGGCGGATACGCCGCGCTATTGTCGCAGGTTGTGGAACCCGAGCTTTATCAGGCCGTTGTCGCGATAGCGCCTGTGACAGACCTCGAAATCCTGCGCGATGAAGCGCGTGACTATACCAATTTCCGCGCGCGCGACCGTCAGCTGGGCGAGGGACCGCACATCGCTGCCGGTAGCCCCCAACGCCATGCTGAGAAGTTCAGGGCGCCTGTCGCGCTGTTCCACGGCACGCTAGACGTGAATGTCGGCGCTCGCCATTCGCGGGTCATGGCCGACGCTCTCGAAGACGCCGGTAAACCCGTCACCTATGTCGAGTTCGACGATCTCCAGCACGATCTCGGAGACAACAAGGCGCGCACCGAAATGCTTGAGGCGATCGATCTGTTTTTGTCGGAGTCTCTCGGTGGCTGAAATAGCGCGGCAAACACCTCGACATTCGCGCCTCGTCGGGCCAAGGGCATGACCCATGACTGACATTCCGGCGAAGGCCCCCGAAGACTGCGAAACCATGATCGACGTCCGCATAGGCGTCGACGCAACCGACCGCGCGCTGATGGAATTGCTCGATCAGCGGTTCGGCTACATGAGAGCTGCTGCGCGTATAAAAGGCACACGCGAGGCTGTGCGCGATGAAGAGCGCAAGGATTACGTGATCCGGGCCGCGGTGAAAGATGCCGAAACACGCGGGCTTCCCGGCGATGTCGTTGCAGACATCTGGGAACGCCTGGTCGAAGGCTCGATCGCTTACGAGTTTGTCGAGTGGGACAGGGGCAGGGACTGACCTGTCCCGCCCGGCATCGGGTGCGGCAAATCACAAGAGCACTAACGAAAAGGGCGGCCCGATCGGACCGCCCTCTTTCTTTTCACAAACCCTGACGGATTAGCGCGAGTAGAACTCGACCACGAGGTTCGGTTCCATGGTCACCGGGTAGGGGACTTCGTCGAGCTTCGGCACGCGGGTGAACTGCACCTTGTCGTTGCCGTCGGGAGCGACGTAGTCGGGAATTTCACGCTCGGGCAGGCTCTGTGCTTCGATCACGAGAGCCATCTCCTTGGCCTTCGAACCAAGGCTGATCACATCGCCGATGTCGCAACGACGCGATGCGACGTTGCACTTCACACCGTTCACGTAGATGTGGCCGTGCGAAACGATCTGGCGCGCTGCGAAGATCGTCGGAGCGAACTTGGCGCGGTAAACGATCATATCGAGACGACGCTCGAGCAGGCCGATGAGGTTCTGACCGGTGTCGCCCTTCATGCGGGTCGCGTCCTTGTAGGTCGAACGGAACTGCTTTTCGGTGACGTCGCCGTAATAGCCCTTGAGCTTCTGCTTGGCGCGCAGCTGCAGGCCGAAGTCGCTCATCTTGCTCTTGCGACGCTGACCGTGCTGGCCCGGGCCGTAAGAACGCTTGTTGACGGGGCTATTGGGGCGACCCCAGATGTTTTCACCCATCCGGCGGTCGAGTTTGTACTTGGCGCTCTTGCGCTTCGACATAAGTCTTTCCTTCAATTTGCTGGCTCGCCCTAGTGGCAAGCGTTGAACCCGGCATCGCTCCACATGGGCAGTATCCCACGTGCGGCCACCGCTTCACCGGGGTGCGGAGCCAAATTGCGAAGGCGCGCGAATAGCAGAAAAGCGGGGCGCGTCAAGTTTCGACTGAAACGGGATTAGCGCCGCTGGTTGAGCTGGCGCCAGCCTTCTTCGGTGCGGCACACGCGCGTCTTGCGACGGCTCGACATGTCGAGACGAATCGAACGGCAGATCACCTCTTCTTCTTCGGCTTCCTGCGCTGCCGGCGCTTCGGGAGCGGGCGCGGTGATAGCGGGTACTTCGATCACTGCCGAATTGGTTTCTGTAGCAGTCTCGGCCTGTGCTTCAGCCTGCGTTTCCGTAGCGGCATCGTCGCTCTGCTGGACGGCTGCATTGCCGAGCGTCGGAGCAGCAAAAGCAAATGCGGCAGTCGCCGCAAGCAGCGGAAGAGAGAGTTTCATCGGTTATCTCACTGATTTCTTGGAGAGGATGTCGAAGGTGGCAAGGGCTAACCTGCCCCGGCTACCACGTCCACCGTCATACGATGAACGACATGAGAGCAGGGATCAGCGGTCTCTGGGATCGCGTTCGAGCGTGCTCAAAATACCCCGCAGCGTGCGCACTTCGAGGTGGTTCCAGCCCGGCTTGGTCAGCACGCTGCGCAAGGTCCGTGCGGTCGCCTCGCGCCGGCTTTCGGGCAGGAAATAGCCGCGCGGATCTAGCAGCTTTTCAAAATGGCCGATCAGTCCTTCGAGGTCGTCCTGCGGGGCAGGTGGCAGCAGTTCTTCCTCCGCCGTGGGCTGGACGAGTTCGTCCGCGCCTTCGTCTAGTTCGCGTCCGATCCGTGACCATTCATAGGCGGCAAGAATCACCGCCTGCGCAAGATTGAGCGAACCGAACTCGGGATTGATCGGGACGGTCAGAATGTGACGGGCAAGCGCGACATCTTCTGTCTCCAGACCCGATGCCTCGCGTCCAAACAGGATTGCATGACGCCCCGGTTCGCTGTGCATGTGTCGTGCTGCGCCATCGGGGCCGACGACCGGCTTGGTCACTCCGCGTTTGCGCACCGTCGTTGCATAGACATGTTCGCAATCGGCAACGGCTTCGGCGGTCGAGCCGTAGACCTTGGCCCCGTCGAGAACGATATCCGCACCGGCCGCTGCCGGACCGGCGGAAGGGTTGGGCCAGCCATCGCGCGGATTGACCAGCCGCATCTCGGTCAGGCCGAAATTGAGCATGGCGCGGGCAGCCTTGCCGATATTTTCGCCCAGCTGCGGACGGACGAGGACGATGATAGGCTTGCTCACAAGGCTTAGTCCCGTCCGGCGTCCTGCACCGTACTTGCAAATTCCTCGAAATCGCGGGCTTCGGAGAAGTCGCGATAGACGCTGGCGAAGCGGATGTAGGCGACCGAATCGATCTGCTTGAGACCTTCCATCACCATCTCTCCGATACGGGCAGAGGAGACTTCGGGTTCGCCTGCGGTTTCGACCTGTCGCTGGATTCCGGAGATCAGCTGGTCGATGCGTTCCTGCGAAACGGCCCGTTTCCGACAGGCAAGCGCGAGCGAGTTTTCGAGCTTCGAGCGGTCAAACGGCTCGCGGCGCTCCTCGCCTTTGGCACCCGATTTGATGATGGTCACTTCGCGCAGTTGAACACGCTCGAACGTGGTGAAACGCGCTCCGCACGACGAGCACTGACGCCGCCGCCTGATGGAGGTTGAATCCTCGGTCGGGCGCGAGTCCTTTACCTGCGTGTCATCATTGGCACAAAAAGGACATCGCATTCAGGGTGTTACTTCCTGATTGCGTGATGAAGGGCGAGACCTGCACCGGCCACGAGACCAGCCGCAAGGCCGACACCGGGCAGCACAACGCCTGCAACCGCGCCAACCGCAGCAGCTTTCAGAACCGGCTTGGTCGATTCGTGATCGAAACCGTCCTTGACCATGCTGGCGATTTCATCGCGCGTGTCCTGCACCCAATCCTTACCGGTTTCGGCGGACTGCTTGTTGCTCTTGTCAGATTTGCTCTTGCTCACAACGACCTCATTCATGGGGATACACCGGGAAGTTTGCACAAAGATCAGACACTTCGGCGCGGACATGCTCTTCGATCTGAGCGTCGCCTTCTGGCCCGTTCTTGGAGAGACCATCTACCACCTTGGCGATCAATTCGCCAATCTTTCTGAACTCGGTCGGACCGAAGCCACGCGTCGTTCCCGCAGGCGTGCCGAGGCGAACACCGCTGGTGACAAAGGGTGAGCGGGTGTCGAACGGAATGCCGTTCTTGTTGCAGGTGAGCCAAGCCCGGTCGAGACCGGCTTCGGCAGCCTTGCCGGTGACGTCTTTGGCGGTGAGATCGACCAGCATCGAGTGATTGTCGGTCCCGCCCGAGACGATCCGTAGACCGTTTTCTTCAAGGCTTGCGGCGAGGGCGCGTGCGTTTTCGACCACGCGGTGCGCATAGCTTTTGAACTCGGGGCTGAGCGCTTCCTTGAACGCGACTGCCTTGGCGGCGACGACGTGCATCAGCGGGCCGCCCTGAAGGCCCGGAAAAACCGCCATATTGAGCGGCTTGGTGAACTTCTCGTCATTCCACAGGATCACGCCCGAGCGCGGCCCGCGCAGCGATTTGTGCGTGGTTGTGGTGACGATATCGCACAGCGGGAAGGGCGAGGGGTGTGCGCCGCCTGCGACGAGGCCTGAAATATGGCTCATGTCGCACAGAAGGATTGCGCCGACTTCATCGGCAATCGCACGGAACGCTTCGAAGTCCCAGATCCGCGAATAGGCCGTGCCGCCGCAGATGATCAGCTTGGGTTTGTGCTCGCGCGCGGTTGCGGCGACGGTATCCATGTCGATGCGCTCGTCATCCTGACGCACGCCATAGCTGACAGGGTTGAACCACTTCCCGCTCATATTCACGGGTGAACCGTGGGTCAGGTGGCCGCCGCTGTTGAGGTCGAGGCCCATGAAAGTGTCGCCGGGCTGCAAAAGGGCGAGGAACACTGCCTGGTTCATCTGGCTGCCGCTATTGGGCTGCACATTGGCAAAATTGCATCCAAACAGCTGCTTGGCGCGCTCAATTGCCAGCGTTTCTACCACGTCCGCATAGTCGCAGCCGCCATAATAACGCTTGCCAGGATAGCCTTCGGCGTACTTGTTGGTGAAGACGCTGCCGGTTGCCTCGAGCACCGCTTTGGACGCGATGTTCTCGGACGCGATCAGCTCGATTTTGTCTTGCTGGCGTTTCAGTTCGCTTGCAATCGCTGCGGCGATTTCGGGGTCTGCCGTGGCGAGGTCGTCATGCCAGAAGCCGTCCATCGAACCGGCTACTTCGCTGGGATTGGTGCTCATTGGTGCGTCTCAATGTGGTCGGGGGAGGTGGGCGGATTGCCGAGCTTGGCAACGCGACGTTGATGGCGACCATTGGGATCGCCCGCATCGGCAAATTCGGTGCTGAGAAAGGTTGCGACACAGCTTTTCGCCATTTCGATGCCCGTCAGACGGGCGCCAAGGGCGATGCAATTGGCGTTGTTGTGCTCACGCGCGAGGGCTGCGGAGAGCGGTTCGGATACCAGCGCACAGCGAACGGCCGGGTGGCGGT
>JAYPMZ010000030.1:8275-14626 GCA_038130205.1 Erythrobacteraceae bacterium
GTGCCACGCAGAATTCGGCGGTGCCGTCGGCAACGACGCTCGCAAGTTTATACCCGTAGTCGGGGTAATCGACGCTCTCGCCCGCGGCGGGGCCGAGATCGGCGACTTCGTGGCCCTGTTCCATCAACCATTCGGCAAGCTCGGCCTTGAGGTCGGTGGCGGCGTGATCGGATGCAATGGCTATACGCATGCGCGCTCCATAGAGCGCACACTCGCGCGCCGCCACCCCGTATGCTGCGGTTTTCTACGTGTCCGAACAAGAAACAGGGCGAAAATTGCAGGCGGCGGGCTTGCGCTGGGGGCTTGTGCGAGCGCGGCGCATGTTTCATCCTGCCCTTCTTCCCGCCAATTCGCTTTTTCAGGACCCCTTTCCCATGCGTGCTTTGCTTGCCTGTCTGTTTGTCATGTGCCTCGCCGCACCGGGCTGGAGCGCTGCACAGGCCGATCCGGGAACGCCGGTTGAGCGGGTTTCGCAACCCTCCGCGCTTGAGAACGGGTATGGGGCGGTGGTGATTTCGATCCGCAGCTCGCTATGGCTGAATGATCCGCTGCACGTCTACTTCCTGCGCGAAGGCGGGAATATCGAAAACGATGCGGACGTGGTGCGCTTCGAGCGCAAGCAGGGACTGTTCTCATTCGGGAACGACACGACCAAATATAAGGTGCGCGCCTTTCAACTGGTTCCGGGTACCTATCGCCTGGTCGGGCACGGTGTCGGCTGTCCAAAGGTTCCCGCAGTCAACGAAAGGTGCCTGATCGAAGAGCCGGGCATTTTCGGGTCGCTCGAATATTCGCGTCCCGGTCGCGGCTACCCCGAGATTGCCCCGACTTTCGAAGTGCGCAGCGGAGAAGTGACTTATGCTGGCGATTTCGCGCTGACCGATCGCAATACGATCGAATGGTCGCAAGTCCCGCCCGATAAATTGCGTCCGCTTGAACGCCGCTTTGCGCGCCTGCCGCGCGCGCGCGAGCCGATCATTCCGGGAGAATACCGTCTGCGCTACGGGCTCTATCCGCGCAATTACGAGGATGATGCCGGTCGGCGGTATTAGCCCTTGGGGAGGGGCGCTATTTGCCCTTCTTAGCCTTTTTCAACGTCTTGCTGACCCATTTCCAGATCGCGTCGATCTCCGAAGCCGCCTTGCCCGACGGATCGATCTCAGCGGCGGTTTCGCCTTTTGCGCTGGAGCGGTGAAAGGCGGCCCGGTCGCCAATGTCTATCGGGCAAATTTCCAGCCCCATATCACCGGCGGTCTGCCGTGCTTCCTCGGCAAGCACAGTTGCGCCTGCGGGGACCGAGTTGAGCACCACGTAAGCAGGTTTTTTCGCAAAGCTGACGAGATCGGCAATCGGCTCCAGCGCGGCCAGATCAAAGGCGCGCGGCTTGGTCGGAATAAGCACCAGATCGGCGGCCTTGATCGCTTCTCGCGCGGCAGCGTCGGCATGGGGCGGGGTGTCGATCACGATGAAGTCCACGCCCTGCTTGGCCGCGCTCGCAATGGTGCGTTCGAGCCGTGCTGGCGGGGCGGTGACGACTACGGGTAGGAAATCTCCGCGCCAATCGGACCACGCTGCCGCAGTCGCCTGCGGGTCGGTGTCGATCACGCAGCTTTCATGCTTCGCTTGCGCGGCGCGTGTTGCGAGATGGACGGCGTGGGTGGTTTTGCCCGAGCCGCCTTTCTGGCTGACGATGGCAATAACGGTGGGAGCGGACTTCGACATGCCGGATGCCTTCAGCAAGAGTTGTAACAATCCTTCTCCCGCTTGCGGAAGTGCCACTTGCGCCGTTCAGAGTCCAGAGCCGGCACTCAAAGCAATGGCTAGGCGGCGATCTCGAAATCCTGCAGCGCCATCGCAAACTCCAGATTGTTGTGTGTCGTCTGATAGGCCGAAAGCGAAAGCCGCGCCTTGTGCAGATCCATGCCCTTGTGAAGATAGCGGATATCGGCGGTTTTGAAGGGAGCATCGGTAAAGCCCAACATGTCCTGAACCACCGATCGATATTCCGGATCAATAATCGAAAACACCGAGCTTCCCTGAATCTGCTCGGCACTGCTGTCGAGCAGGGCTTGCAGGCTTGCGCTCGACTTTACGAACCTCCCTTGCGGATCGAGGTTGCCGACCGCAACACCCAAAAGGCCGCGAATGGCCGTTTGCTTTGCTGCACTAGCCAGTTCCAGATCGCGGGCCTCGGTGCGATCCGACACATCATGCGCGAAATAGGCCACTCCGTTCGGCCACGGGGTAATCAGGTGGCTGAAATGCCGGTTCAACCGGTGCGAGGAGGGCAGTTCGAAGCGTTCGGGCGCTCCGCTTTCCAACACGCTTCTGAGCCGGTGGTAGATGTATTGATCGGTGGGTGTGATCAGCAGGTTCGTAACCGGCGATCCGATCAACGGTTGGGCGTCATAATCGAAGTAGTCGCAAAACGCCCGATTGGCCCGCCGGATGTTCAGGTCCTTATCGAGCAGCAAGACATGGGTGTCGATCGATTCGAGAACCGTGTCCAGCTTGCTTTCGATCCGCTTGGCATCGACCCCCATGAGGTTCTGCATACGATCGAAGTCGTCGATCCCCACCAGGATAAATTCATCACGGCCATGCGAGGTGATGCGCAAGGGCCCTGTGTCTAGCTTCTGCTTTACGCCGGGCAAGTCCCTGACGAGCTGTGTCGATGATACCGACTGTTGAATAGCGTTGGTCATGAATCGTTGCGTCCCCCAAAACCACTGCACCGCGAAGGTATCTCAAATCCTGTAATTTACGAAGAATCTTCTGGGCTTAACTTAATTTGTAATTCACCAAGATCCCAGAAACCCTTGGAAGACCGCCACTTTTTGCTTCGAATTTGTATGTATTCCCCTTCGCTATTTTCTACGCATTTTGCGAAAGGTTGCGCCTAATACAACTTTCCCATTCTTATTTGTTTGGCACGATTATGTTCCTCAGCAACTTGGGGAAACGGATATGCAATTCAAATCGCACAAGATTTTCATCGCAATGCTTGCGGCTTCGACCGCAGGCGTTTGTGCTACCCCTGCGTCAGCGCAACTTATTGGCCTCGAACTTGACCTCGACCTACTGACCGACCGTGTCACCGTGGTCGAGGGCGATATCGTTAATCTGGAGGCGGATGTTGTCGCGATCGAAGTTGATCTCGACGCGCTCCAGGTCGATCTCGACACGCTTGAGGCGGTGGTCGACGGCAACACCCTCGCGATCGCCGACAACGCGACGCTGATCGGGGACATCGACGCGGATGTGAATGTCCTCACCGGCCGGGTCGATACCAACGAGACAAATATCGCCAACAATACGAGTTTGATTGGCGATATTGATGCCGACGTGAACCTGCTCAGCGGGCGGGTGGACATCAATGAAACGAACATCGCCAACAACGCTTCCCTGATTGGCGATATCGACGCGGACGTGAACGTCCTAAACGTCCGCGTCGATACTAACGAAACCAATATTGCGAGCAATAGCTTGTTGATTGGTGACATCGATGCCGATGTGAATGTGCTGACGGCCCGCGTTGACACCAACGAGACCAACATCGCGAACAACACGACCCTGATCGGCGACATCGATGCGGATGTGAACGTGCTGACGGGTCGCGTCGATACCAACGAGACCAACATCGCGAACAACACGTCGCTGATTGGCGATATCGATGCCGATGTGAATGTGCTGACAGGTCGCGTTGACACCAACGAGACCAACATCGCGAACAACACGTCGCTGATTGGTGACATCGATGCCGATGTGAACGTGCTTACGGGCCGTGTCGACACAAATGAAACCGATATTGCGAGCAACAGTTCGCTGATCGGTGACATTGATGCAGATGTTAATGTCCTGACTGGCCGCGTTGACAATAACGAGACCAACATCGCGAACAACACTACTCTGATCGGCGATATTGACGCCGATGTCGGTGTCCTCACGGGCCGGGTCGATACCAATGAAACAAACATTGCCAACAACTCGGCGCTGATCGGCAATATCGATGCGAGTGTGGCGCTTCTGAACGGTGCGGTCGCGGATAATTTGCTCTCGATCGGTGCGCTTGGTGGCGATCTGTCCCTGCTCGATGGGCGCGTGAGTGCGATTGAGACGAACATCGCCAACAATACGACGATTGCGAACAACCCTCAGCTGATTGGCGACATCGAGGCCGATGTCTCTGTGCTCGATACGCGGGTCACCGATAACGAAACCAACATCGCCAACAATACGACGCTGATCGGCGATGTGTCTGCGGACGTTTCGGTGCTCGACGGGAGGGTCACCAACAATGAAACGAATATTGCCGACAACTCGACGGCGATCACCAACAACTCGACCGCAATAGCCAGCAACACGACCGCTATCGCCAACAACACGACGCTGATTGGCGATGTGCAGGCGGATGTGGCCGTGATTGACGGGCGGGTGACCACTAACGAGACGAACATCGCGGACAACAGCACGGCGATCGACAACCTGTCGGTTCAGGTCGGTGAGAACACCACCAATATCGCCGACAACTCGACAGCGATCAACAACCTCAATGCAGATGTCGGTGCGATCAATGCCGGCGTTAGCGGGAATACGGTCGCGATCGGCAACCTCCAGAACGATGTTAGCGTCCTTCAGGGCGATGTTTCCGATAACTCGGCACGGATAGATGCGAATGAGGTCAATATCGCAGTAAACTCCGCCGCGATCACCGATCTGGATGCGACCGTGACTTCGCTGGGCGGGCAGGTTGCCGCAAACAGCAGTGCCATCGGTCAGAACAGCGTGGCGATTGCCGATAACAGCGCCCGGATCGACGCGATCAACGTGGATGTGTCTGGTTTGCAATCAGGGATTGATGCCAACGCTGTAGCGATCAGCAACAATTCGGGACGGATCGATGCCAATACGACCGCAATCGCAGCCAATACTGCGCGCAATGATGAGCAGGACTCCGTTATCGCCGCCAACACCGCGCGAAACGTGCAGCAGGATACTGCCATTGCTGCCAACGCTGTCCGGCTCGACGATCACGAAGCGCGGTTTGCGATTGTCGAAGATGTGAATGCGGTCCAGTCGACCCAGATTGCATCGCTTCAGGTCCAGACGAACAGCAACACGGCGCGGCTCGACGATATCGATCAGGTAAACGCGCTGCAATCCGCTCAGATCGGACAGCTGGCGTCGATGATGGGCGCGCAAGCCGGCCAGATCGACCAGTTGTTTGCGATCACCGACGCGGATCGCCGCGATGCCCAGCGCGGGACGGCGACGGCTCTTGCACTGACTACCGCACCGATGCCTTCCGAGGCCGGTCGCACCAGCTATTCGGCCAATGTTTCCACCTGGGGCGGGGAACAAGCACTTGGCCTGTCATTGGCACACCGGGCGAACTCCGACACCCCACTCGCGGTTACCGCAGGCGTTAGTTTCGCAGGCGGGAATACCGTGGGCGCCCGTGTAGGCGTTGCCGGAGAGTTTTAGAAAGCCTTGCAGCTCTCCGGTAACGTCTTTGGGGCGGAGGATCGTTCACCTCCGCCCCTTTTTTGTGTCAGGAATTATTGGTCGAGGAAGGAGCGCATCTTGCGGCTGCGGCTCGGGTGCTTGAGCTTGCGCAGCGCCTTCGCTTCGATCTGACGGATACGTTCACGGGTGACCGAGAACTGCTGTCCGACCTCTTCAAGCGTATGGTCGGTGTTCATCCCGATGCCAAAGCGCATCCGCAACACGCGCTCTTCGCGCGGCGTGAGTGATGCGAGCACGCGGGTGACGGTTTCCTTCAGGTTCGCCTGAATTGCGGCATCGACAGGGATGATCGCGTTCTTGTCTTCGATGAAATCGCCGAGGTGCGAATCTTCCTCGTCGCCAATCGGTGTTTCGAGGCTGATCGGTTCCTTGGCGATCTTCATCACCTTGCGAACCTTTTCGAGCGGCATCGACAGACGCGCGGCCATTTCTTCCGGGGTCGGCTCGCGGCCTTCTTCGTGGAGGAATTGGCGGCTCGTGCGGACAAGCTTGTTGATCGTCTCGATCATGTGGACCGGGATACGGATCGTGCGAGCCTGGTCGGCAATCGAGCGGGTGATTGCCTGACGGATCCACCAGGTCGCATAAGTGCTGAACTTGTAGCCGCGACGGTATTCGAACTTGTCGACGGCCTTCATCAGACCGATGTTGCCTTCCTGAATAAGATCAAGGAATTGCAGGCCGCGATTGGTGTATTTCTTGGCGATGGAAATCACCAGGCGCAGGTTCGCCTCGACCATTTCCTTTTTCGCGATACGGGCTTCGCGCTCGCCCTTTTGCACCATGTTGACGATGCGGCGGAACTCGGGAAGCGCCATGCCGGTC
>JAYPMZ010000030.1:14636-23643 GCA_038130205.1 Erythrobacteraceae bacterium
GGATACGCTCGATCGCGTCGGCTTCCTTCTCGGCGAAGGCGGTCCATTTCTTGTCCTTCTTCGCATTTGCGCCAATCCAGCTGTCGTCCAGCTCGTTCCCGACATAGACCTTGAGGAAGTCGATGCGCTTGATCTTGTGGCGCTCTGCAAGCCGCAGCATCTGGCCGCCAAGAGCGGTCAGGCGACGGTTGAAGGCGTAGAGATTGTCGACCAGGAATTCGATCTTGGTCGCGTGGAACTGCATGCTTTCTACTTCGGCGGTCAGTTCATCGCCGAGCTTGTCGTACTTGTTTTCTTTTGCCTTGGGGAATTCGCCCCCGGCAGCGAGGGTTTCGACACGTTCGGCCTGGAGCTTTTCAAAGGTCTTGAACAGCTTGGTAATGCGAGCGAAACGTTCGATCGCGTCGGGCTTCAGGGCAGCTTCCATCTGCGCGAGGGAGAGGGTGTTGTCCTCTTCCTCTTCTTCTTCCTTCTTGGAAGAAGAACCTTCGCCGTCTTCGTCCTCGTTTTCGTCTTCGTGGTCTTCGACTTCGTCGTCGTCACGGATCGTCGGGCCGGCGGTCTCTTCAGAGATCTCGCCGTCGTCGTCCTCGTTTTCTTCCTCCATCTTGTCTGGCGGAGGCTCCTTCGAAAGCATGGCGTCGAGATCGAGGATCTCGCGCAGCTGCATGTCTTCGGAGTTCAGCGCTTCGGACCACTGGATGATGGCGTGGAAGGTGATCGGGCTCTGGCACAGGCCCATGATCATCATGTCCCGGCCGGATTCGATACGCTTGGCGATGGCGATTTCACCTTCGCGGCTGAGCAGTTCGACCGCGCCCATCTCGCGCAGGTACATGCGCACAGGATCGTCCGTACGCTCGCCGGTCGAGGTCTTCTTGGCCGTGGCGGTCTTGGTCGCGGTTTTGGAGGTGGCTTTCTTGCCGTCCTCGTCGACTTCCATTTCCTCGACTTCGGCTTCCTGCTCGGCCTCGGCTTCGCCTTCCTCGTCGTTCTCCACGATCTGCACGCCCATCTCGCTCAAAGCGGTCTGGATGTCTTCGATCTGGTCAGGGCTCATCTCGCCCGAAGGCAGGGCCGCGTTGAGCTCATCATAGGTGATGTAGCCCTTTTTCTTGGCCTTGCTCATCAGCTTCTTCACGGAAGCTTCGTTGAGATCGATCAGAGGTGCGTCGTCTTTATCGGCGGCTTTTGCGCTGGAGGCCATAAACTGTCGTCGTCTCTACTGTCCGGCAAATGCCCGTCCTGCGAGCGGTCACCGATGTTGGTTCCAAACCGGGCGTTTCCACTCCGGCCTATTCCTTAAGTCGCCGCTACTCCTGCTCCGCAGGTGTAGAGGCCTTGCGCCGTCCGAATGCCTTCAGGCGCTCATTTACTGAATGCAGCTGTTCCCGCAGTCTGGCCTGTTCGGCAAAACACCCTTCCGGGTCTTCATCGAACCGCGCGATCGTTGCCGCCATAGCGGCTTCGAGCGCTGGCTTTAGAGCCAGCAGCGATACAGCTTCAGCCAATTCCTCGCGCGCTTCTCCGGGTGGTGTGCCTTTTCTGAGAAAGGCGAAGCTACGATCTTCCGGTGGGGCGGGATGGCCTTCGGGGTCTGATATGGCGTTTGCGCTCTGCGAATCAAGCGTTTCCGACAGTTCAATCAACGATTCGATTGCAGGTGCGGCATTTGGGTCAAGCCTTGCGAGTCGGCTCAAGGCTTCGGAATGGCGGGCGATCTCTTCGGGATAGCGCACCAAACCGGCGATAACCGCGCTCTGCAAATCGGCGCGCTGGCCGCCAGACATCGCCCTTCGCAACGTATCGCGTGCCTCGTTCGATAGCCCGCGAGGGATAGGTTTGCCGCCCGGTTTCCACGGTCCGCTTTGGGGCCCGCGCTGCGGTCGCTCGCGCTGCGGAAAGGCGAAGGCGGAGAAGCGGTCGAGCAGTTCGCGGCGGTACAGCGCCTGAATATCGCGATCTTCGATGGTGTCCACATGCTCCATCAGCCGCGCTTTCAGCCCCGCTTTGGCTTCGGGACTGCCGAGCGGTTTGAGATCGCGCTCATAGCTCCACAGGAAGTCGAGCAGCGAAGTCGCGTTGTCGAGCAGCTTCTCCATCGCGCCCGGCCCCTGTTGTTTGATCAGATCGTCGGGATCGAGGCCTGAGGGGAGTCGCACAATGTTGAGCGAACGCATCGGCGCAAGGAGAGGAAGGGCGCGGGTAATCGCGCGCATTGCCGCCTTCTGCCCAGCGGCGTCACCGTCAAAGCACAGCACCGGAACTTCGACCATCCGCCACAGCATTTCGAGCTGCATTTCCGTGAGCGCCGTTCCCAGCGGTGCGACCGCATCGGCAATCCCTGCCTGCGCGAGCGCAACGACATCCATATAGCCTTCGACTACTACTACACGGCCCGTCTGGCGCGCAGCAGGAGCAGCGCGGTGGAGGTTGTAGAGCGTGCGCCCCTTGTCGAAGAGCGGCGTGTCAGGCGAGTTGAGGTATTTCGCAATACCGTCACGATTTCCGAGAATACGCCCACCAAAGGCGATCACCCGTCCGCGTGCATCCTGAATGGGAAGCATGACGCGGCCCCGGAAACGGTCGTATTTATTGCCGTCCTCGGTTTCGATCCGCATGCCCGTCTCGACCAGCATACGCTCGTCGAAGCGGGGGAGGGCGTTGGGCAGCGCCTGCTTGCTCTCCGGCGCGTAACCAAAGCCGAATTCGCGCAAGGTTTCGGGCTTTAATCCTCGCTGCTTGAGATAGTCGAGCGCCTCGCGCCCCTCTGCGGATTGCAGGTTCTGCACAAACCAATCCTGCGCCTCGGTGGTAACGTCGACCAGTTCTGCGCGTTTCTCGGCGCGTTTGGCGGCGACCGGATCGGGAGCGGGGACTTCCATCCCGGCTTCGCTCGCCAACTCCTTGATCGCGTCAATGAAAGATAGCCCGCGCTGCTCGGTCATCCAGCTGATTACATCGCCATGTGCGCCGCAACCGAAGCAGTGGTAGAACTGTTTCTGGTCGTTGACGTAAAAGCTTGGCGTCTTCTCATCATGAAACGGGCAGCAGGCCGTCCATTCCCGCCCTTTGCGGACGAGCTTCGTCGTGCGCATGATCACGGTTGACAGCGTGACCCGCGCGCGCAGTTCGTCCTTCCATTGCAGGGTGATGGCCATGATTACAAAGTGCGCCGACCCGCCGCATCATTCAAGCAACAAGCGTTCTAGCCTTGTGGAGCACTCTGTGGGTTTACCGCCGCGCAGGCGTTTGTCGCGACCGGATCGGCTGCCGGATAAGGGCCTTCGCCGGTGCCGCTGACCTGATCGGCCCGGATTTCGTAATGCGGCGCAGGGCCGGCAGGAGGTAGCGTGCTCTGCCAAAAGAAGGTGAGCGGTTCAGCATCCTCCCATTGGTTGCCGCCGTCACCGGCATTGACCGTCCAGAGCAATGCGCCCTGATCGTCGCAGGTCACGACGACCTGAACCTTGTCGCCAGCCGCTGCGATCGCTTCGGCCTTCGAGAAGCCCGCAACGCCGTTGAAGCCGTGCGCGGGCGCTGTCATCTTGAAGGCGGTCGCCATTTCGACGTCGATATCGTCCGCACCTTCACCAGCGCCGGTTGACGGGTCCATGTCTTCGCCCGGATAGACTATGTGCACATACGTATAGACCGTGCCTTCCGGTGCGGTCGCGGGGTCGCAAACATCCATACCGTCGGGGCAGGCTACATAGGACGTGATATCGGCCAGTACGCCGGCTTCGTTGGTGAGTGATGTTTTTACCTCATCTCCCTGAGGTCCGACGATTTTTGCGCCCAGTTCGAGATCGGCAAAGTCGCCCGGCTCGACATCTTTTGTCATCGCCGCCGCTTCGCCGTCGGTCGTGGCGTCGTTGAGCTCCGCTTCCTCATCGGCGCCGCTGCAAGCGGCCAGAGCGAGGATAGAAACGAGCGCGATCGAGCGGCGAAACATGTGCAGTACTCCTTTAAAAACTGGACTTTACTAGCATGCTCGCCGTGCTCATGTCCATTTCGCTGCCGTGTTTTGCTTTCAATTCGGCCATGATTTTGCCCATGTCTTTAAGACTGGTCGCGCCAATGTTAACCTTTATTGCTTCGATGGCGGCTTTGGTTTCTTCCTCGCTCATCATTTTGGGGAGGAAACCCTCGATCACGGCGAGTTCGGCGCGTTCTTGCTCTGCAAGTTCTTCACGATTGCCCTGAACATACATGGTTATCGATTCCCGACGCTGTTTCGCCATTTTCTGGAGCACGGACACCACCAATTCGTCGTCAGGGATGTCTTTTCCGCTGGTGCGCTCTTCGATATCGCGGTCCTTGATCTTCGCGGAAATCTGGCGAAGCGTAGCGGTGCGCGGTTTGTCGCCAGCTTTCATGGCGGTGATGGTGGCGGCCTTGATATCGTCTCTGAGCATGTCACTTGAACTTTAATTGTGGATGGAATGGTGCTGGTGCGCGCTCTAACCCATGACAATGCGCAAGCCTAGCTTGACGAGCACCTTGCCCACCGCTAGCGGCTGAGACTTAGCAACATCGCTGGAAATCCTCTTTAACGGAGCGCCCAATGGCCCCTTCCGCCTCTACGCCTGCGCAACCAAAAGGTGCGACGGGAGTCCTTGTTCTGGCCGACGGTACGGTCATTTGGGGAAAGGGCTTCGGCGCAACCGGTGATGCCGTCGGCGAAGTCTGCTTCAACACCGCGATGACCGGCTATCAAGAGGTGATGACCGATCCCTCTTACGACAGCCAGATCGTCACCTTCACCTTCCCCCACATCGGCAATGTCGGTGCGAATGAGGAAGACGTGGAGAGCCGCGGCCTCGGTGCGCTGGGCTGCATCGTGCGTGAGGAAGTGACCGCGCACTCCAATTTCCGCGCCCGCGACGAGTTTATCGCCTGGTGCGCGACCCACAACAAGATCGGCCTGTCGGGTGTCGATACACGCGCGCTCACACGCCGTATCCGCATGAACGGCGCACCCAATGCCGTCATCGCACATTCGCCGGACGGGACTTTCGACATTTCCGCCCTGCTCGCAAAGGCGCAGAAATGGTCGGGCCTTGAAGGTCTGGACCTTGTGCCCAATGTCTCGCGTCAGGCCAGCGAGGGCTGGATGGCTGGCCACTGGCAGCTGGGCCATGGCTATGGCGAACACAATCACGAGCGCCCGCATGTCGTGGCGATGGATTTCGGCGCTAAAGACAATATCTTCCGCCAACTGGTGCGCGCTGGAGCCAAGGTGACCGTGGTGCCCGGCCGTTCGAGCGTCGAGGAAATCATGGCGCTCGAGCCCGATGGCGTGTTCCTGTCAAACGGACCCGGCGATCCGGCGGCGACGGGCGAATATGCGGTGCCGGTGATCAGCACATTGCTCGAAGCCGATGTGCCTTTGTTCGGAATCTGCCTTGGCCACCAGATGCTGGCGCTGGCGGCAGGCGCGAAAACCGCAAAGATGCATCAGGGGCATCGCGGCGCGAACCATCCGGTTCAGCGCGTGGGTGAGGGCTGGGGCGAAACTTCCGGCCTCGTGGAAATCACTTCGATGAACCACGGTTTCGCGGTCGATGCCGACACTCTGCCCGATAGCGTTGAACAAACCCATGTGAGCCTGTTCGACGGATCGAACTGCGGCATCGCGGTAAAGGGCAAGAAAGCGTTCGGGGTGCAATATCACCCTGAAGCATCGCCGGGCCCGCAGGACAGCTTCTACCTGTTCGAAAAGTTCGTCGGTTCGCTGGCATAAGGGGGAAGTGTCAATGACAATGATGACCAAGGCTTTTTTCGGAGCGGCGAGCCTCGCGCTGGTCGCGGCGTGTTCGGGCCAGTCCGAAGAGGCCTCGCAGGCTGAAGCCGAGGCGGCATTGGCCGAAGCAGAAGCGGCTGCTGCTGCGGCAGAAGCGGTGGATGCAGAGGACTTTCCCGATACCGAAGAATTCGCCAGCTGTGTCGAACGCAACAGCCAGATGGTCGACACCGGCGACAACGTGGAAGGTCGCGCGACCCAGACGATCTACGGTTTCCACGTGAAGGGCGACAACACGCCGCTTCCCGATGCGCTGCCGGTCAGCCTCGAAGTCGACTATCCGGTCACTTTGACACAGTACCAGACCCAGTTCACCGTGGCAGACGTCAACGAAGAGATGCGCGACGGCTTCTTCGAGGCCGAGAGTGCGCGCGTGCTTGTCGGGCCGAACTGGAGCTATGTGCTGATCTCGCCGCCCGAGACGACGACACAAGCCGCCGCCAACCTCGACCTGAAGCGGGCCTGCGCGCGCGAAACGGGTGTGGTGAGCCTGCAACTCATCACCATCAAGCGCACGCTTTAGGAGGTTCAACTTGTCGCTGCGTCTCGCGATCTCTTCCCTGCTGCTGGCAAGCGGTGCGGCATCGGCCCAGGGTCCGATGACCCCGCCGCCGTCGGATCAGTGGCCGGGCGTGGAGATCGTCGAAGGCGTGGCGTTTCAGGGCGACGGATCAATCACTATCGAGGCGGGATCGGGCGGACTGCCAGTCATCGCCTATTGGCGCCCGATTCTATTCCGCGAAGACAGCCGCAGACCCTATGCAGGCCGGATGGATTGCCGCGTGATCGCCGCCGACGGGGCCTTTTCGGAAGATGAATTCGACCCTGACGCCAAGCACGCGATGAACGCAGATTTGCGCGAATCCCAAGGTTATATCGACGAGGATGTGCTGCGCGATATGTCCGACACGGTGCGTCAGCTTGACGTGGTGGGCCGCCGGAATGCGCCGCATCAGCACTATGTCCTCAGCTACATCCTTGTACGCGACGGGGCGCGGCTGATCGACATCCGCCGCAACTGCACCTTCGTCCACGATGCGAGCATCAGCCGCGTCGATGTGCTGCCCTATATCTACCGCTACACCAAGCTGTCCTACGCCTTCGAACCGCATACGGGAAACGAAGGATGAGGCGCGCTGCATTTGCCATCGGCGCGTTGGCCGCGCTTTCGGGCTGCGATCTGCTATTTCCCGAAGACACGCGGCTCGGCGTCGAGAGCGTCGATGCGTGTCTGGAAAGGGTATCGAGCGAGCAGCGCGACGAGGAGTTCGACATCCTCACCGTCGACGGCGAATTGGTCACACCGACGTTCACCTACGACATCACCAAGGTGAGCGCGGAAGGCCTCGACACCCTGATTGTGGAAGGCAGCGATGAAACTGCCGGCCGCCGGTTGATGCAGGCAACCAACGAGACCTCGACTGCGGTCAACCAGTTCCTGAACGATCCGGTCGATGAAAATGGCGCGTTCTTCTTCGGTCGCGACCCGTCCTATTACCGCGTTCGGGGCGAGACTTTGCCCTTGAATGAAGCGATGCGCGCAGGCTGTGCACGGCAAATTGCCGGGATGCGCTTTATCCGCGCCCAGTTCAGCTTTCCGCAGAGCGAACCAGAAAACTCCGACGACACCAGCCCAGAAACAGAGATCACCGAATAATGCCCAAACGCACTGACATCTCCTCCATCCTCGTCATCGGCGCGGGTCCCATCATCATCGGTCAGGCGTGCGAGTTCGATTATTCGGGCACGCAGGCGATCAAGGCGCTGAAGGAGGAGGGCTATCGTGTCATCCTCGTGAACTCCAATCCGGCAACCATCATGACCGATCCGGAGTTTGCCGACGCGACCTATATCGAGCCGATCACGCCGGAAATCGTCGCCAAGATCATCGCCAAGGAAAAGCCCGACGCGCTTCTGCCGACGATGGGCGGACAGACGGCGCTCAACTGCGCGTTGAAGCTGGACGAGATGGGCGTGCTTGAAGAGCACGGTGTGGAGATGATTGGCGCCAAGGCCGACGCGATCGACAAGGCCGAGAACCGCCAGCGTTTCCGTGAGGCGATGGACAAGATTGGCCTCGAAAGCGCGCGAAGCGGCATCGCCAACACGCTCGACGAGGCGAGGGAGGTGCTCGAACGCACCGGGCTGCCCGCCATCATCCGCCCGTCCTTCACGCTCGGCGGAACCGGCGGCGGCATTGCTTACAACACGCAGGAATTCGAAAAGATCGTGCGCGAAGGCCTTGATGCCTCGCCGACCACCGAAGTGCTGATCGAGGAATCGCTGCTCGGATGGAAGGAATACGAGATGGAGGTAGTGCGCGACCGCGCTGACAACGCCATCATCATCTGCTCGATCGAAAACGTCGATCCGATGGGCGTCCACACGGGTGATTCCATCACCGTGGCCCCTGCGCTGACGCTGACCGACAAGGAATACCAGATCATGCGCACCGCCAGCATCGATGTGCTGCGCGAGATCGGGGTGGAGACGGGCGGCTCGAACGTGCAGTTCGCGGTCAATCCCGAGGATGGCCGCCTGATCGTAATCGAGATGAACCCGCGCGTCTCGCGTTCGTCCGCGCTCGCCTCGAAAGCGACTGGCTTCCCCATCGCGCGCGTCGCGGCAAAGCTTGCAGTAGGCTATACGCTCGACGAGATCACCAACGAGATTACGGGTGCAACGCCCGCTTCGTTCGAACCGACTATCGACTATGTGGTCACGAAGATCCCGCGCTTCGCCTTTGAAAAGTTCAAGGGGGCAGAGCCGCTGCTCGCCACCGCGATGAAGTCGGTCGGCGAAGTCATGGCGATTGGCCGCAATTTCCAGGAAAGCATGCAGAAGGCGCTCCGCGGCCTCGAAACCGATCTCGACGGCTTCAACCGGGTGACCGAGCTGGAAGGCGTTTCGCGCGATGTCATCACCGCCGCCATTTCACGCCGCACGCCGGACCGGCTGCTCAAGGTCGCACAGGCTTTCCGTGAAGGACTGAGCGTCGAGGATATCAACGCGGTGACGGGCTACGACCCGTGGTTCCTGCGCCAGATCGAGGCAATCATTGCCGCCGAACGCGACGTCCAGGCCAATGGCTTGCCGCGTGATGCAGCAGGCATGCGCCGCCTCAAGGCAATGGGTTTCTCCGACAAGCGCCTTGCCACGCTGGCGGTCCGCTCTGTCGGTGTCGCCGGCGGCATGGGCGAA
>JAYPMZ010000031.1:0-5353 GCA_038130205.1 Erythrobacteraceae bacterium
GCGCCGGACTCATCAAAACCCGCGCGCATTGCAGGTAGTGACCGCTATGACGCCCTGATGAAAGTTTGAAATGCCCTTCAAGCAAGGCGCCCGAAGCGCGGAATTCGGCAAGCACATCTTCAACAGTTTCGGGGATAGTCGGCTTTTGGGTCATTATCGGTATTTTCCCGTGTCGAAGAGGGGCTTTGGCAGGTCTGAGCCCGTGAATATCGGCCCCGATTGCATGTGTTGAAGGGGGGCTTGCATAATTTTCTCCCTAGAAGCGCTTGAGGCACTGGGCAAGCGCCGCTAAGGGACCCGAGGAATGTGGCCTATGTGCCACCGTTTGCGCTGGGCGCGCGGGGCTTTCGAATTCGATTCTCTCCGCCTGGCTTGGGATAGTTTAGAGAACTGATTAGGCATGATTATGGCTCAGGCTTTGGCCCGCACGAAGTTTGGAATTTGGGCGCTCTTGGCGGCCGTGATGGCATTTGGGCTTGCCGTCGCCGCTCCGCAGGCAATGGCGCAAGACGCCGAAGTTGCTGCTGAACCCGCAGCCGAAACGGTTGAGGCTCCCGCAGCCGACACGGCCGTTGAAGTCACGACCGAAGCGGCAGGCGCTTACACCCCGATGGCTCCGACGCCGGGCAAGGGCATGCCGACCGCCTATGAGGACGATGCTCTCGCCAGCATGACCTTCCAGGACCAGTATTCGCCCAATGGTGAATACGCGCTGTGGATGCACAACATCTTCCTGCTGCCGGTCATCGTCGCGATCAGCATCTTCGTGCTGTTCCTGCTGCTTTATGTCGTCGTGAAGTTCCGTCGCGGCGCCAACCCCGAGCCTTCGCGCACCACTCACAACACCTTCATCGAAGTTGTCTGGACGGTGCTCCCGGTTGCCATTCTCGTGGTTATCGCCGTGCCTTCGCTGACCCTGCTTGCGCGCCAGTACGAACCGGCTCCGGCTGATGCGATCACGATCAAGGCAGTCGGTTACCAGTGGTACTGGGGTTACGAATATCCCGATCACGACGTCGAAGTTATCTCGAACATGCTCGACGAAGACGAAGCCGATGCACGCGGTGAGCCGCACCAGCTTGCTGTCGACAACCGTATGGTTGTTCCCGCAGGCGTTCCGCTGCGCATCCAGACCACCGCTGCCGACGTGATCCACGCCTTCGCAGTACCGGCACTGTGGTTCAAGATGGACGCCGTTCCCGGTCGCCTGAATGAAAAGATGCTGCTGATCGAAGAACCCGGCCTTTACTACGGCCAATGCTCGGAACTGTGCGGTGCCCGCCACGGCTACATGCCGATCGCGGTCGAAGCGCTGCCGATGGAGCAGTTTGAAGCTTGGGTCGTCGAACAGGGCGGCACTCTTCCCGGTGCAGAAGAAGCCGAAGCGGCTCCTGAAGTTGCCGAGGAAGCTGAAGCAGTTGCAGAGCCCGCAGCCTAAGGCTCCGGCGCTCCGTAAGATTGAAGTTTAGAACGAAGTAAAGAGACGCAAAGATGGCCACTACCGCAGACGGTTTCGACAGCCACGGCACAGCACACGATGATCATCACGATCACGCGGACCACAAGCCGGGCTTTTTCGCTCGCTGGTTCATGTCGACCAACCACAAGGATATCGGCACGCTCTACCTGATCTTCGCGATCATCGCCGGTATCGTCGGCGGCGCGATGTCGGGCATCATGCGTCTCGAACTGGCCGAACCGGGTATCCAGTACCTGCAGTGGTGGGCCGGCTTCATGGGCGGTGCAGAGGACATCAACACCGCGCTCCACATGTGGAACGTGTTCATCACCGCGCACGGCCTGATCATGGTCTTCTTCATGGTCATGCCCGCGATGATCGGCGGTTTCGGTAACTGGTTCGTCCCTCTGATGATCGGCGCGCCGGACATGGCCTTCCCGCGCATGAACAACGTTTCGTTCTGGCTGACCGTTGCCGGTTTCGGCTCGCTGTGCCTCTCGCTGTTCGTCCCCGGTGGCGGCGGCCCGGGTGCAGGTACCGGCTGGACCGTCTATGCACCGCTCTCGACGACCGGCTCGCAGGGCCCCGCTGTCGACTTCGCAATTTTCGCACTTCACCTTGCGGGCGCTGGCTCGATCCTGGGTGCGACCAACTTCATCACCACCATCTTCAACATGCGCGCGCCGGGTATGACCCTGCACAAGATGCCGCTGTTCGTATGGTCGGTGCTGGTCACCGCATTCCTGCTGTTGCTCGCGCTTCCGGTGCTCGCAGCCGCTATCACCATGCTGCTGACCGACCGTAACTTCGGTACGACGTTCTTCGATCCTGCCGGTGGCGGTGACCCCGTACTGTTCCAGCACCTGTTCTGGTTCTTCGGTCACCCCGAAGTGTACATCATGATCCTGCCGGGCTTCGGCATGATCTCGCAGATCGTTGCAACCTTCAGCCGTAAGCCGGTGTTCGGCTACCTCGGTATGGCCTACGCCATGGTTGCAATCGGCGTAGTCGGCTTCGTTGTGTGGGCGCACCACATGTACACCGTCGGTCTCGACGTGAACACGAAGATGTACTTCACCGCCGCGACCATGGTTATCGCCGTGCCGACGGGTGTGAAGATCTTCAGCTGGATCGCGACGATGTGGGGCGGCAGCCTCGAATTCAAGTCGCCGATGGTCTGGTCGCTGGGCTTCATCTTCCTGTTCACCGTTGGCGGTGTGACCGGTGTTGTGCTCGCCAATGGCGGTATCGACGACAACCTGCACGACACCTACTACGTGGTTGCTCACTTCCACTACGTACTGTCGATGGGTGCGGTGTTCTCGATGTTCGCCGGCTTCTACTACTGGTTCCCGAAGATGAGCGGCCGGATGCACTCCGAACTGCTCAGCCACATCCACTTCTGGCTTTTCTTCATCGGCGTGAACGTGATCTTCTTCCCGCAGCACTTCCTCGGGATGAACGGAATGCCGCGTCGCTATCCGGACTATGCAGAAGCGTTCACTTTCTGGCACGAAGTCAGCACCTTCGGGTACTACATCATGGCCTTCTCGATGATCTTCTTCTTCGTGAACGTGTTCTACGCACTGTTTGCCGGCAAGAAGGCCGAGGCCAACCCGTGGGGCGAAGGCGCTACGACGCTCGAGTGGACTCTGCCGAGCCCGCCGCCGTACCACCAGTTTGAAACGCTGCCGGTGATCGAGGATCACCACGACTATCACGATCACCGTCAGGCCTAAGCCTCCCGGCGATTGGTGGCCCAAACGGGCCGATGCATTGAGACAAGGGGAGGGCGCGCCGAAAGGTCGCGCTCTCTTCACAGATTGAACGATGAGCCAGACTGTAGACATCCACACCGGCATTGATGCTGCCAGCCCCGCCGTATCGGCGGAGCAATCACGCGTCGGCATGCCGACCGAGTGGCGCGATTTCTTCGCCCTGACCAAGCCGCGCGTGATGACGCTGGTGATCTTCACCGCGATCTGCGGCCTGCTCGCGGCGCCCGGAACCATCCACCCGGTGCTGGGATTCACCGCCATCCTCGCCATTGCGATGGGTGCGGGCGGATCGGCGGTCCTCAACCAGTGGTGGGAAGCCGATATCGACGCAGGCATGAAGCGCACGGCCAACCGTCCGCTGCCCGGCGGCCGAATGCGCCGTTCGGATGCGCGCGACTTCGGCGTGTTCCTTTCAGGCGTCTCTGTGGTGCTTATGGGTATCGCGATTGGCTGGCTCGCTGCGGCGTTGCTGCTGGCCGCAATCCTCTATTACGCTGTAATCTACACCATGTGGCTCAAGCCGCGCACGCCACAGAATATCGTCATCGGCGGCGGTTCGGGCGCGTTCCCTCCGCTGATCGGTTGGGTTGCCGTTACCGGCGATCTGACAGCGATGCCGTTGCTGCTGTTTGCCATCATCTTCCTGTGGACCCCGCCGCATTTCTGGGCGCTCGCGCTGTTCGTAAAAACCGACTACGCCAACGTCGGCATTCCCATGATGCCCGTGGTTAAAGGTGAACGTTCTACCCGCCGCCAGATCCTTGCCTACACGGTGCTGCTTGCACCCATCGCAGTCGCTCCGTGGCTGATCGGCGGCACTAGCTGGGTTTATGGCTCGGTTGCCGTTGTGCTCTCTGCACTGTTCTTTGCACTCGCGCTGCCTGTCGGGCTGCGGTCCCGCAGGGAAGACGAGGGCTTCGCACCCGAAGCGCGGCTCTTCAAATTTTCGATCTTCTATCTTTTCATTCTGTTCGCAGCATTGGTTGCCGATCGTATCCTTGCAGCCAATGCCGTGATCGGTGCGGGGATGTTCGCATGACGCCTGAAGAAGAAGCCGAGTTCAAGCGCCGCCGCAAGGCGCGCAATTATGTCGTCGGCGGGACGCTGCTGTTTTTCGTAGTCCTGTTTTACGCGATCACAGTGGTCCGGATCGGTTCGGCATGATCGCCGCCGCAACTCTCGAATCGGAAATGAGCCGCAAGAATGCGCGGACCGGCGCACTTGCGTTTTTCGGTGCATTGCTCATGCTTGGCTTGGGCTATGCTTCCGTGCCGCTCTACGATCTCTTCTGCCGCGTCACCGGCTTTGGCGGTACGACCCAGGTCGCAAGTGAGGCGGACGCCACTGCTGCAGCGAACGCGGGGGCATTGCGCGAAGTTTCGATCCGTTTCGACGCTTCGACCGCGCGTGACATGCCATGGACGTTCAAGCCTTCGCAGTCGACGGACGACGTGCGCATCGGGCAGCGCGACATGGCCACCTATGTTGCCCGCAACAACAGCAGCGTACCGATCACCGGCACCGCAACCTTCAATGTGGAGCCTGCGCAGGCGGGTATCTACTTCAACAAGATCCAGTGCTTTTGCTTCACCGAGCAGACGCTGCAACCGGGGCAAGAAGTTGTCATGCCGGTGATCTATTATGTCGATCCCGCGATCCTCGATGACGAGGTTATCGGCGATATCGAACAAATTACCTTGAGTTACACTTTTCACCGCGCAAAAGAGCCCGTATCGAGTGCTCCTGACCGCACGCAGCAAGACGCATCCTAAGGGACTGGAACGAAGACCATGGCTGGCAACGTAAACCACGATTATCACATTCTGGACCCGGATCCGTGGCCGCTGATCGGCGCGGCTTCGGCGCTGATCTTCACCACCGGCATGGTGTTTTACATGCACCACGTGCCGGCAACCGAGACCGAGCCTGCCCAGTATGGTTTCTGGCCGGCAATCCTCGGCCTCGGTATCATGGGGCTGATCGCCACCTTCTTCATGTGGTTCAAGAACGTCGTTGTCGAAGCGCAGCGCGGCGACCACACTCCGGTGGTGCAGCTTCACATGCGTTACGGCATGATCCTGTTCATCGCATCGGAGGTCATGTTCTTCGTCGGTTG
>JAYPMZ010000031.1:5363-6592 GCA_038130205.1 Erythrobacteraceae bacterium
TTCTGGAGTTTCTTCGACTTTTCCCTGTTCCCGACCGCGCTTGAATACAATCACGAGGCGGGCACCACGACGAGCCTGTTCGGCACCGAAGGCGCAGTTGCTTCCTTCATCCCCGAGGGGATGGAAGTACTCGACCCGTTCAGCCTTCCGCTGCTCAACACGCTGATCCTGCTGTGCTCGGGCACGACGGTAACCTGGGCGCACCACGCGCTGATCCACGGTGACCGCGAAGGGCTCAAGCAGGGTCTGTGGGCTACCGTCGCTCTGGGCGTGCTGTTCAGCGCGATCCAGGCATACGAATACAGCGTCGCGCCGTTCGTCTTCGGCGGCAACACCTATAGCTCGGCCTTCTACATGGCGACCGGCTTCCACGGCTTCCACGTGCTGATCGGAACGATCTTCCTCGCCGTGTGTCTGTTCCGCGCCTACAAAGGCCACTTCACCCCGCGCCAGCACTTCGGCTTCGAAGCGGCTGCGTGGTACTGGCACTTCGTTGACGTGGTGTGGCTGTTCCTCTTCATCGCCGTCTACATCTGGGGCGGTTGGGGCGCTGAATACCACTGATGACTTCGGGCCGAGGCCCTGAGACAACCAAAGGGCAGTCCGGCATCGTCCGGGCTGCCCTTTTGGGTTTATGCCCCCGTTGTGGCGAAAAGACCTTGTTCGAAGCGCCCGCGCGTGTGGCGCTGACCTGTTCGCACTGCGAGTTGGACCTTGGCGCGCTTGAGCGTGGCGGTAGGTTTGCGGGGCTTCTGACTGCGCTGGTGGCAGTGATCCTGATCACGGTCGCCTACGCTGTCGAAGCGGCCTATCGCCCGCCCTTGTGGCTTCAGGCCGCTTTCTGGGCTCCGGTCACGGTCGCGCTGGTAATTGTCACGCTACGCCTGTTCAAGACGACGCTCCTTTACGCCCGCTACGAGCGGGTCCGCGAGAAAGGCGAATAGCCATGCGCATCCCGATTATCCCGACGATCTTCGTCATCGCTGCAGCCGCAACCATGGTCGCGCTCGGCGTATGGCAACTCGGCCGCGCGGATGAGAAGGCGGCGATGATTGCAGCCTATGACGCAGTTGCGAACATGCCAGCAGTCGATCTGACCAATCCTCGTGAAGCAAGCAGCCTTGAATTTCGCAAGGTGACAGTGGACTGTTCAAGACCATGGAAATGGGAAGCTGTCGCCGGGAAGAATGGTTCCGGCCGAACTGGATTCGTCCATCGCTATGTCTGTC
>JAYPMZ010000031.1:6602-22224 GCA_038130205.1 Erythrobacteraceae bacterium
GGGAATGGTGGCCAATCCTTGATCGAAGTGTATGCTGTTATCGGTTGGTCTGCGTCGCCAGAGCAACCCGTTTGGGAAGGAGGCCGAATTGAGGGTGTGCTAGCTCCACTCGGCGAGAACTTTAAAGTGGTTTCAAGCGCTGGCCTGGGCGGTCTTCAAACAGCCGCTCCGCCCAACCCTGACGATCTACCCAACAATCACATAGCCTATGCCGGCCAATGGTTTTTTTTCGCAATCACCGCGCTGGTTATCTATTTCCTTGCACTGCGCTCCCGCAGAGCCAGGCGGCGCGACGACTGAGGCCGCCGTGCAGGGTTCGGGCTCACCCTTCGCGCTTGCCCCTCTTCGCAAGCGCCGCTAACCGCAGCCGCACAATGGAATACATCTCCACACGAGGCAGCGCACCGGCGCTCGATTTCGAAGGGGCCACGCTTGCGGGCCTCGCGAGCGACGGCGGGCTCTATCTGCCGCGCGAATGGCCGCGCCTGTCCGAGGCCGAGATCCGCGAACTTCGCGGGCTCTCCTATGCAGCGCTCGCCGCACGGATCATGCGGCCCTTCGTCGCCGGATCGCTGACCGATGACGAACTCGAGGCGCTGTGCGAGGCAGTGTATGGCGATTTCGGCCACGCTGCGGTGACGCCGCTGGTGCAATTGAACGAAACGCACTGGCTGCTCGAACTGTTCCACGGCCCGACGCTGGCGTTCAAGGATGTGGCCTTGCAGATGCTCGGTCACCTGTTCGAAACCTTCCTCGAGCGGCGGGAAAAGCGCCTCACCATCGTCGGTGCGACGAGCGGTGATACAGGCTCCGCTGCGATCAATGCAGTGGCAGGGCGCGACCGTGTCGAGATTTTCATGCTCCATCCCAATGGCCGGGTGAGCGAGGTGCAGCGCCGCCAGATGACGACGGTGCGCGCTCCCAACGTCCACAACCTCGCGATCGACGGCAGCTTCGACGATGCGCAGCGTCATGTGAAGACGATGTTCGCGGACCAGAGCGTGCGCGAAACGCTGAACCTTGGCGCGGTCAATTCGATCAACTGGGCGCGGCTGATGGCGCAGGTGGTCTATTACTTCTACTCTGCGCTCCAACTCGGCGCGCCCGACCGCAAGGTCGCCTACAGCGTGCCCACAGGGAACTTCGGCGATGTGTTCGCAGGCTATGTGGCCGCGCAAATGGGCTTGCCGATCGAGCGGCTGATCGTTGCCACCAACGTCAACGACATTCTCCACCGCGCACTCACCAATGGCGATTATTCGACCGGTGAGACGACCGCGACTATTACGCCCTCGATGGATATTCAGGTCAGCTCGAATTTCGAGCGCTTGCTGTTCGACGTAGGTGGTCGCGACGGCGCGGCGATGGCAGCGCAGATGCGCGGCTTTGACGAAAACAAGGCGATGCAGCTGACGAACGCCCAGCGCGAGGGTGCAGCTGCGCTCTTCTCCAGTGCCCGCGCCGACCAGACCGAGACCGCGCGTGCGCTGCAATGGGCCTATCGCAACGCCGATCAGGTCATTGACCCGCATACCGGCGTCGGCCTGCACGCCGCGCTCAATGCGGAAGGCATCGCGCCCGGAACTCCTATCATCACGCTTGGCACCGCGCACCCTGCGAAGTTCCGCGAGGCGGTCGAACGGGCAGTGGGCGTGCGCCCGTCGCTCCCGTCGCGTGTCGGCGATCTGTTCGGGCGCGAAGAAGCCATGGTCGAGCTTGGCGGGGACTACGAGTCGACCCGCGATTTCGTGCTCGGCAATGCGGTGGCGTCTGCCGACTGATGGCCGAATTCGTCCAGCAACCACAGTTGATGGAATGTCGAGGCTGGGATGCGTACCGCCTGCGCGATAGCGGGGCAGGGCGGAAATATGAGGCTTTCGGCCCGCATGCCTTCATCCGCCCGGAACCGCAGGCCATGTGGCAGCCAAGGCTCCCTGACTGGCCGGCAAGCGGTGAATTCGTACCCGGTTCGGATGAGGATGGCGGCGGGCGCTGGAACCTCGCCGACAACGTGCCCGAAGAGGGTTGGGAGCTAGGCTGGCACGCCGTGCGCTTTACCGCGCTGCCGACTCCGTTCCGCCACCTGCAATTCTTTCCCGACATGGCCCCTGTTTGGGACTGGATGGGGGAGCAATTGTCCGGACGGACCGACGCCGAAACGCTCAACATGTTCGGCTACACGGGCATCGGCACGCTGGCCCTGAGCGAATATGGCCGCGTGACTCACGTCGATGCCTCGAAGAAGTCGGTGGCGCAGGCGCGAGAGAACGCGCAGGCTTCGGGCATGGAGGATCGCCCGATCCGCTGGCTGGTCGATGACGCTGCAAAATTTACCGCGCGAGAAGTGCGGCGCGAGAGGCGCTATGACGGCATCATCCTCGATCCGCCCAAATTCGGGCGCGGACCGAAAAACGAGACATGGCGTATTGAAGAGGGGCTGCCCGGCCTGATCGGCGATTGCGCGCAATTGCTCGATGCCGATAGCCGTTTTCTGTTTCTCACTGTTTATGCCGTGCGCATGAGCAGCCTTGCGATTGCAGGATTGCTTGCCGAGGCGCTGCGGGATCTTCCCGGTGTCGTCGAACACGGTGACCTTGCCGTGCGCGAAGAAGGGCCGGACGGACGCCTTCTTCCCACCGCTATCTTCGCCAGATGGAGCAATCCAGATGAAATTTGATAACAAGACTGACGAACAGATCGAAAGCTGGGCGAGGAAGTACGAAGAGCAGGGCAAAACTGCCGATCCCGCATACACGCTTTTATTGGAAGAGCGGACGACTCGGAGGCAGAAAAAGCAGAAGCTAAATTTTGACCGCTCAATGACGCACCTCAGGGATGCAGCTATCAGACAGAAATTCACCTCATACGGTAGGCTCGCTGAAGCAAGTGAGGTCGACTGGAGTATCGCGCGGCACCAGATGAACGGGCCGCATGGACACCTCGATACCTTGTTAGACATTTGTCACAAGGATGGCTTGCCTCTCCTCACCGCGATTTGCGTGAATCAGCAAAACCTTGTTTCTGGAAAGCTAGGTGAAGATGCCCTTGCAGGTTTCGCGGACGGAGCCCGGCGGTTAGGGATAGCAGTTGACGACGCTGAAGAGTTTCACGCTCGGTGTGCAGAAGAATGTTTCGAGTGGGGCAAAAGCCAAAAATAATGACCGATTCGCTCATCCTCGAAGTCGCCGACCTTGAAGTGAATGTCCTCACGGGCATTTATTCGGAGGAAACCGGCAAGCCACAACCGCTCCGCATCACGGTGCAGGCCCGCTATGACGTGGCCGATCACTACGATCCCGATACGCCGCTGTCGGAAAGCAAGAACTACATGGACCTCAAATTCGCGGCTTCCGAAGGCTTGCCCGAGGGTGTCCATTTCAAGCTGATTGAAGCGGTCGCAGACCATATTTGCGGTACGCTGTTCGTGCAGGACAAGCGGGTGCAGGCGGTAACGGTGAAGATCGTCAAGCTCGCTATCGCCGAAGCGGGCGAACAGATCGGCATTACCCTGCATCGCGAGCGGCCAAAGCTGTGAAGGAAACACAGCGAGGCCATTTCGAGTGGGGCTTCGGCGATCTTCCCGGCAAAGCGCTGGATGGACATCGCGCGTTTTTCGACAAGCATATCGACCCCGTACGAGAGGCGATCGAGAAACCGCAGTGTCGGTCATTCACCATTGCGCTTGGCCCCGCCAATCATGAGCATGACGCATGGCGGAGCGCTTTGGCGGCCGATCTGGCACGCGAGTACGCTCCCAAGCGGGTCAATGTCGCTGCGGGGCCGAAAACCCGCGCCTTTGACGAATTGCTCGAATATCTGGAAAATGCGCCCGGAGTGACAGGGCAGTATTTGCAAGCGCATGAGTGATATCCGCCAACGCGACAGGATCGAGATCGGGGCTGGCCAAAGCACTCCGCTCGTTGACTCATTCCTTCGGCGGATTTCCTATCTGCGGTTGTCGGTGACCGACCGCTGCGACCTCAGGTGCACCTATTGCATGCCTGAACGGATGACATTTCTGCCCAAGCGCGAAGTGCTGAGCCTTGAGGAACTCCACGACCTCGCCTGCGGGTTCATCGCTCGCGGAGTGACGAAAATCCGCGTGACCGGTGGCGAGCCGCTGGTGCGCCGCGATATTGTCGATCTGTTCGCTGCGCTGGGGCGCAAGATCGGCAACGGGCTGGAAGAACTGACGCTCACCACCAATGCTACGCAGTTGGCGGGACATGCCGACGCGCTCGCCAAGGCGGGGGTGCGGCGGGTGAACGTTTCGCTCGACACGCTCGACCGCGAGAAATTCGCGCAGTTGTCGCGACGCGATGCGCTCCCGCAAGTGCTCGAAGGGATTGCAGCTGCGAAGGCGGCGGGTCTCAAGGTGAAACTGAACGCGGTCGCACTCAAGGGCACCAATGAGGAAGAATTGCCCGCGCTGATCGCCTGGGCACATGGACAGGGCCACGACGTCACGCTGATCGAGGTGATGCCTTTGGGCGATGTCGAGGAGGAGCGGCTCGACCAGTATCTCCCACTCGATCAGGTGCGCACGCGTCTCTCGCAACGCTGGACGCTCACCGAGAGCGCGCACTCAAGCGGCGGTCCTGCGCGCTACGTCGATGTGGCAGAGACTGGCGGCAGACTCGGCTTCATCACGCCGCACACAGGAAATTTCTGCGAAGGTTGCAACCGTATCCGCGTGACGGCAACGGGACAGCTCTATCCCTGTCTCGGCGGCGGGGAGCGGGTCGATCTGCGGGCTGCACTGCGCTCCGACGCGCCACAGGAGGAACTCGCGCGCGCATTCGATCAGGCCATGCTCATCAAGCCCGAACAGCACCACTTCCGCATGGACCGCCGTGGCGCAGATCCCGCACTCGCGCGTCACATGTCCATGACGGGAGGGTAATGGCGTGGCGGTAACAATCCTGTTCCTTGGCCCTCTGCGCGATCTGGCTGGCGACGCGTCGCGCGATGTTGCCGCACCGCTCGATTGGGCGGGCTTGCTGGATACAGTCGGGGACGATCTGGCAAACGTGCTCAAGGGCGAGCGTATCCATGTCGCGCACGCAGGCAAGGTGCTGATCGACAAGACCACGCTCTATGCCGTTGACGGAGACGAGGTCGCCTTGCTTCCGCCGGTTAGCGGAGGCTGAGCGATGCACGACATCCGCCTTGTGGCAGAGCCCTTTGATCCCAGCGCAGCAATCGACGCGCTCGCCACAGCGACGCCGGACGCGGGCGGAATCGCAAGTTTTGTCGGCAAGGTGCGCTGCGGAGAGGGAGTGGAGGCGCTCGAGCTCAGCCACTACGAACCGCTGACCTTACCCGGCATGGAAGCGCTCGCGGCCAGCGCCGAAGCGCGATTCGCGCTCGACGGTCTGGTCATGATCCACCGGGTCGGCGCAATGAAGCCGGGCGAGAATATCGTCTTGGTTTCCGCAGCAGCACGACATCGCCGCGATGCGATCGAGGCGGTCGACTTCTGTATGGACCACCTGAAAAGCGCCGCCTGGTTCTGGAAGCGCGAGAAGCGGGGCGGCCAATGGCACTGGATTGAGCCACGCCACGAAGATCATAGCGATCTGGCGCGCTGGGCAGACAAATCGCGCTAATTTGATCTGGATCAAGGTTGGCGCCTGCGGGGCGGCCTATCTCTCCTTTCAAGCAAAGGAGACACTCGATGAGCAAGCTAGTCCAAGAACACATCGCCCGCGGCGAAGCCCGTATTGTTAACGCGCCGGTCGCTGCGAAGCGCCATCAGGTCGAAAGCGACCGCAATTTCGAACTGCCGACTGGCCTCTTCGCAACGACCGTCGGATGCTATCTTGCGTTTCTCGGTGTGATGTTCGCAGCCTTCGGCAATCCGGTGCTTGTCATCCCGATGATCATCTTTGCCGTCTCGATCATTGCAGGCTTCGGCGTTCCGGCGATCTGGGTGCGGCTGCGCGACAACGCCAGCAAGCCGCTGACCGGTGACGAATTCGCTCGCAAGGGCATTATGACCAACACCGGCCGTCTGCGCCCGCGCGATGCGACCATTCAAGTGCTGATCCTACCGGTTCTGGTCGTGATCTGGGGCATCACCGCAGCGATTGTGGCCGCAGTGGTTTCCTGATTGCAGCAGGGGCGTTGGCTGACGAGCTAGCGCCCCGACAATTCATGCAGAAGCGCGGGATTGACCAGTTCGATCCCGCGTTTTCCTTTGCGCTTGATTGCGCCAATTTCTTCAAGCTCGCCAAATTTGCGCGACACAGTCTCGATGGTGAGACCGAGCATATTGGCGATCTCGCCGCGCGTAAGCGGCAGTTCGAATTCGCTGGCGAGGTGACAGGAGGAATCGCTCGCAGCGACCGCGAAATCGTGCAGCAAAGCCGCCAGCCGCGCTTCGGCGCTTGCGTGGGCGGTCATTTCCAGAAGATTGCGGGTCGCAAGCAGGTCTTCCTGACTACGCCGCAGCAAGGCGCGCGAAAGCGCGGGATAGTCTTCTATCGCGCGCTCGATATCGACGCGCGAGAACGTGCACAGGCGGCTTTCGGTCAGAGCCACGACATCGTGATGCGCGAAAGGCGTGAACAGTTCGCCGATAAAGCCCGAAGGGTGGACGAGGCTGAGGATCTGTTCGGTGCCTTCGCGGTCGATAGCAGACACCTTGAGCGCGCCGCTGACCAGCGTGGCGCAGGCCGCTTCGTCGTCTCCGGCTGCAAACAGCATCTCGCCGCGCTTCAGCACGCGCGTGCGGCCCGCAGCAGAAAGCGCGTCACGCTCTGCTTCGCTCAGGACTGCACAGGCGGCGCTATCGCGGACGGGGCAGCTGGCACAGGCAAGACTGTTCATCGGTCGCCCCTCGTTGGAGATGGCAAAGTCGCCGCAAGCGAATCGATGGCTGTGGACTGTTCGGCCACCAGCATTGCGACTTCTGCTTGGGCGGCACGAATATCTGCGTCCGGCGCGAATGTCATGCCCGCCTCGGCGCGCAATTCGTCCAGATTGGACAGCGCAATCGCGGTTTGCCCGCGCAGCGAAGTGAGGCTGGCCAGTGCGACGAGCGCACGGGCGTAGGCAGTGCGTTCGAGTCCCGTTCCGCTTGCTGAGCCGATTATCTCCCGGGCCTGCGATTGCTCGGATACGAATTTACGGTGCAATTCGTTCGCTTGGGTGAGAATCGCTGCGATGTCTTGAGGGCTTGCTACCGGGGCAGGAGCCGGAGTTTCCGGTTCAGCTGGGGTGAATTCGCCCGAAATTCTCTCGGCATCGCGGATCGCGAGAGAGGGATAGGCGTCGCTGGCCCCAGCGCATCCTGAAAGCAGGAGGCTGGCGAGCGCGGCAATCGGGAAGGTTCGCACTTGAGTGAACATGATTGCGCTCGCTGTTATCACTTGGTTTTGCGAGGTCAAAGCAGGCTCTGCCAAGAATTTGCAAGAATTTTGCCGCCACTTTATGCATTCACGGGCGTTGACTTGGGCAGCCCTTTCCCTTAACGGCACGCTTCTTTCCGGCGCTGCATGTTCGCGGCGCCGCAATGTCGTTCGGTTAGCGCTGCATATGGCGTGACCGCCGGACACACACGCAAGATTGAGAGTAACAAGCCATGTTCGCGATAGTGCGCACGGGCGGCAAGCAATATCGGGTTGCCGCCGGAGACAAGATTGCCGTTGAAAAACTCGCTGGTGAAGCGGGCGATTCGGTCACGCTGGGTGACGTCCTTCTCGCAGGTGAAGGCGATTCGATCGCTGACGCTTCGAAAGTGACCGTTTCGGCTGAGATCATCGCTCAGGCGAAGAGCGAGAAGGTCGTCGTTTTCAAAAAGCGTCGCCGTCACAACTATCGCCGCAAGAACGGCCACCGTCAGCAGATGACGCTCCTGCGCATCACCGACGTCGGCGAAGGTTCGGCCAAGAAGGCTGCTGCTCCGAAGAAGGAAGCGGCTCCGAAGGCTGAAGCCGAAGCCAAGAAGGCGCCTGCCAAGAAGGCAGCTGCGCCGAAGACCGAAGCTGCAGCTGAAAAGAAGCCCGCAGCCAAGAAAGCACCGGCCAAGAAGGCTCCTGCCAAGAAGGCAGCGCCCAAGGCTGAAGACAAGTAAGGACCAGGACCCATGGCACATAAAAAAGCAGGCGGTTCATCGCGTAACGGCCGCGACTCTATCGGTCGTCGCCTTGGTGTGAAGAAGTTCGGCGGTCAGGACGTGATCGGCGGCAACATTATCGTGCGTCAGCGCGGCACCAAGTTCTATCCGGGCTCGAATGTCGGCATGGGCAAGGACCACACCCTTTTCGCGACTGCGGAAGGCGTGGTGCGATTCCACAAGGGCAAGCTTGGCCGCAAATACGTGTCGGTAGACATGATTGCCGAGGCAGCCGAATAAACGGACGCTCCGATAAAGGGATCGTCCAGACGGAACGGTCCCAGTCGGGTTAGACCCGACAGACGAAGAGGGAGATGGGGCCGACCCGTCTCCCTCTTGTCGTTTCTCTCTCTGAAACCCGCGGTGAAATAGTCTTTCACCATCACGCAGCTGTCACGTGGCCGACCTAGGAGACCGGCGCGGGGCGAGAAGGAGAGTTCCGATGTTCCACCGCAGTCAAAACCTGCTGCTCAGACCGATCTGGCCCGAAGACTGGCAAGGCGTCTTCGCAGGAATCGCCGACGAAGGCGTGGTTCGCAATCTGGCGCGCGCACCGTGGCCCTATGGCGCAGAGGATGCGCGCCGCTTCACCGCCCTTCCGATCGAGCCTATGTTTCCGCGCTTTCTGGTCACCCGTGCCTGCGACGCGGCGGTGGTCGGCTGCATCGGAATCGACCCGCACGCAGGTAAGGTCGAACTCGGATACTGGATTGCACGTCCCCACTGGGGGCAGGGCTATGCGACCGAGGCGGGGCAGGCCGTGCTGGAAATTGCCTGCACGCTCGGCCACAGCCAGATGGTGGCATCGCATTTCCTCGACAATCCCGCATCGGGCAAGGTCCTGCGCAAGCTCGGCTTCACTCCGACCGGACGTGTTGTGGAGCGGCATTCATGCGGGCGTGGTCACCAGTCTCCAACTGCGGAATATGCGCTCGACCTTTCTGTTTCTTCGCAGGAGGACAATCGCGTCGCAGCATAGACAAATGCGTGCCCGTTCGCTTACGGCTCTTTCTCAATGAAAAGTCGCAAGAGATTGAGCCCCGAGGAATCGCGCGGGCACGCATTGGAAGCTGCACGCGCGCTGTTGATCGAGGCAGGGCCGCAATCGGTCACGCTCAAGGCAGTGGCAGCACGGATCGGGCGTACGCACGCTAACCTGCTGCACCATTTCGGTTCGGCCTCTGGCCTGCAAAAGGCGCTTGCAGAGCATCTGGCGCGCACCGTTTGCGAAACAATCAAGGAAGCGGTTCATGCGAGCCGCGCGGGGCTTGGTTCTGCGCGCGAGGTGGTGGATCTCGCCTTCGATGCCTTCGATCGCGAAGGCGCGGGCGCGCTGACCAGCTGGATGTTGCTGACAGGGAATGAGGACGCGCTAAACCCGATCATCGGCACCATTCACGAACTGGTCGACGAGATTGCGGCGAACGAGGCCGACCACACCGGCGATGCAATGCAGGTCCACAAGGACACGCTCAATCTGGTCCTGCTGGCGCTGGGTGATGCGCTGATCGGGGCTGCTCTTGCAAAGTCGCTGGGCCTGCCGCGCGATACGGCGCGCAAGCGGGCTGCGGCAGCGCTCGAAGCGTCCATTGCTGAGCTTGAGGGGCCTTAACCCTCAATGCCTGCGGCTTGCCAGGCGGGCAGGGCGGCAGGGTCGAGATTTTCCACCCGCAGATGATCGACCGCGAGGCCGAGATTGGGATAAGCGGCCTTGCGGCGTTTTTCCTCCGACTGATCAAGCGGAACTACAACCAGCCGTCGATTGACCTTCTGTCGCCAGTTCATGCGCGCTGTGTTCTCCTGACCGATGTAGCAGCCCTTGGAAAAGCTGACGCCATTGAGCTCGACCGCGTTGGCTTCGAGCCAGAGAATGTCGCCCAAATCGGCCTGACCTTCAGGAACGCCGAGCGCAAGGCGATGAGCGAGATAGACCTCGTCGGTCTCGCCTGCCCCGTCGGCATCACCGGCGGGTACAATCGCGCGATAGCCGAGTGCGGGAAGCCGCGGGTCGGTTGCAGCCTTGTCGAAAGCTTCGGGGGACCACACCGCGGCCAGCTCGTCATCGATGCCGATTTCGATCTTGCGACGCAGGCGGTAGAGTGAAAGCCGCTTTGCGAGGTCGGCAGCGAGGCCGGCTTCGCAATCGAGCAGGATCGCGCCGTCGCCCCCGTCCCAGACCAGAAAATCGAACATAGCTTTGCCCTGTGCGCTGAGCAAAGCGGCATATACGGGCAGGTCGCCCGATACATCATTGGTGACGAGACCTTGCAAGAACCCGCGCACATCTTCGCCCGGTTCACTCGGCGACAGACGAATGAGAGATCGGTTTTTCAGTAGCTTGGCGGTCATATCTGCAATCTCTTCGCAATCGCTGCGGCGATGGTCTCGCCAAACTGCGGTCCCTGTTCGGGGTACAGATAGGGTTCGATCAGCTCCGCTTCCATGAGCAAAAGTTGCTCGCCATCGCGCAGCATGTCGATCCGCGCATAGAGTAGGGCGTCGAAGGGCAGGGCGTCGATCACGGCCTGAGCTTGCGAAATTTCGTCGGATGTGGGGGCGTAGTCCTCCTCATGTCCTCCATAGATCGACTGGATCCGGTATTCGCCCTCGGCTGCACGTTTGCGCAGGGCGTGGCTGAAAGCGCCATCGATGAAGATTAGCGACAGCTCGCCGTCCTCGGCAATGGCGGGGAGATAGGGTTGCAGCATCGCCGGATGACCAAAATTCCATTCGGGACCGGGAAGCGAGCTGCGCGCAATTAGCACCTGACCCTCGGCCCCGGCGCCGATCTGCCGTTTTACCACGATCCGATCGGTCTCGAATGCATCCAAGGCCTCCAGCGCGCCTTTGTAAGTGACCGTCTCGCGCCACATTGTCGGAATTGTCGGCGCGCCGCGCTCGGCGAGTTCGCGCAGGTAGGTCTTGCGGCTGTTCCAGCGCACAACTTCTGCCGGATTACAAAGGGCAATGCCCTGCGATTCGAGCGCGTCGAGACGGGCTAGGAAGTCCGCGTGCTTATCCTGATAGTTCCAGCTTGAACCCAGAAGTGCCAGCGAAACGCTCGCAAAATCAGCAATGTCGGCCTCCCAGTCGATTACTTTCAGAGCAATCCCCCAGGCCGACAAGGCCGGTTCGAGAGCTCCGACCATCAGATCGTGCTCAAAGGCATCGGCGCGGCGCTGGGCGGAGCCGGGGAGGGTGGTCTCGCAGGCGAGGAAGGCAATTGTAGTCATCACGGGGCATTTAGGGGTGACACAGGGGACTGGAAAGCCCTTGAACGCACGCCTAAGGGCTTTGTCGATGACAGACCGCCTCACAATCCGCCGCCCTGATGATTGGCACCTGCATTTCCGCGATGGCGAGGTGATGTGCGGCGTCGTTCCCTACACCGCGCGCCAGTTTGCCCGCGCGATTGTGATGCCCAATCTCACCCCTCCCGTGACCACCGCCGAAGCGGCGGCGGCCTATCGCGAGCGGATCATGGACGCTGTGCCCGAAGACATCGACTTTACCCCGCTGATGACCTGCTATCTCACGGACACCACCGATGCCGACGATTTGGCGCGGGGTGCCGGGGAAGGCGTGTTCACAGCCGCCAAGCTCTACCCTGCCAACGCTACGACCAATTCGGCGCATGGCGTGAGCGATGTCGAGAAAATCTACCCTGTGCTTGACCGGATGCAGGCCGAGGGGATCGTACTGTGCGTCCACGGCGAAGTGACGAGTGCGGACATCGACGTTTTCGACCGCGAAGCGGCGTTCATCGACCGGCATATGCGTGCGATTGTGTCGAATTTTCCCGATCTCAAGGTCGTCTTTGAACACATTACCACCAGCGATGCGGCCGATTTCGTGCTGGCATCGCCTGCGAACGTCGCTGCAACGATTACCCCGCAACACCTCCACATCAATCGCAACGCGATGCTGGTGGGCGGTATCCAGCCGCACAATTACTGCCTTCCCGTTGCCAAGCGTGAGACGCACCGGCTCGCGCTGCGCAATGCGGCTACGAGCGGATCACCCAAATTCTTCCTCGGAACCGACAGCGCGCCGCACCTGCGCGCCGCCAAGGAAACCGCGTGCGGATGTGCAGGCATTTTTAACGCGCCTTATGCGCTGGAAAGCTATCTGACCGTCTTCGACGAAGAGAGCGCGCTGGAGCACTTCGAGGGCTTTGCCTCGCTCAACGGTCCGGCCTTTTACGGTCTTCCTGTGAACGATGCGACGATCACGCTTGAACGGGCCGAGGTGATAGTGCCCGACACCCTTCCGCTTGCAGGCGAAGAGATTGTGCCTTGGCACGCCGGTCAGACGCTGGGATGGCGGATCGCGGATTAGGCCGCGACGGCCAGCCTCGCACGGCGGCTCTTGTTCCACATATCGGCGGAGAAGACCGCCACCGCGATCCAGACCAGGATAAAGCTGCCCAATTGCACCGGGCGCAATTCCTGGTGGAAGACGAAGAGGCCGAGAAAAAATACGATGGTCGGCGCGAGGAACTGGATGAAGCCGAGCGTCGAATAGGGCATCCGCCGCGCCGCAATCGCAAACAGCAGCAAGGGCACCGCGGTGAGCACGCCGCCCAGCATGATCGAAAGGCTAAGGCCGGTGTCATGCCCGAAAGAGGAGCCGTCGGGCCCCGAGGCATACCATGCGGCGATAACGATGGCAGGCACCAGCATGATCGCGCTCTCGATCGTCAAACCGGGTAGCGAGCCGACATCAACCTGTTTGCGAACAATGCCATAAAGCCCGAAGCTGATGCCGAGTGTCAGGCTGATCCAGAGCGTGGTCAAAGCCTCGATCGCGAGCAAACTAACCCCCGCCGCTGCGAGTGCGACGGCCAGCCATTGCCAGCGCGACAGCCGCTCCTTGAGCAGTAGCGTGCCCAGCAGAACATTGATCAGCGGATTGATGTAATAGCCGATGCTGGTGGCATAGACCTGATCTGACATGATCGCCCAGACATAGACGAACCAGTTTGTCGCGATCAGGAATGAACTGACGAACAATGCGAGCAGCGTCCTGCGGTTGGAAAGCGCGGCGCGCAGGGCCGACATTTGCTTTCGCGCCGCGATGATCAAAAGGCATAGCGGTAACGTCCAGATGATCCGCCAGCCGACGAATTCGAACGGCGGAACTTCCCGCACAAGGATGAGGTAGAGCGGGAGGAAACCCCAGATGAGATAGGCGCCCAGTGCAGCGGGAAGACCCGAAAGCGCAGGCGCGTCGGAAGGGGAAGAATCGGCGTTCATCAGATCTGCCCACTAGGCGTGTCCAATGTGCCCGTCCACTGCGCGCGTCCAGTAGGCGCGACAGGCACTGAAATTACCTCCAGACCTCGCAACGAATCTGAACAATTGCCAACATGCTCGCTCGCGTTTTGTTCAGTTTATCTCGCTTATATATGAACACACAATCGAGGGGGCCGGTCTCACACCACCACGGTCTCCCTCTCTTGACCTTGGGTTCGTCTCCACCAGGCGGCCCGGGCGCGGCTCCCACCAGCCGCGGAAAACGCTCCCATGCTTCCCTCCCGGGGGTGTGGGGGCGTTTTCAATTTTCAGCTCAAAGTGGCAGCTGCGCTATTTCTTTGGCGTATGCGAAACGAAAATTAACCAAAATCCGGCAGGAGGGCTCGCATGGTAATCCGCGCCCTCAAACTCGGCCTTGCTCCGCTTGCGCTTGCCGGCATTGCGGCGTGCAGTGAAGAGACTGCGCCGCCACCGGTCGATGTGCTCGCACAAGACCCGCAACTGGCCCGTGCGCTGCACGATCCGTTGATGGTCGATCCCGATCTTGCATGGCGGACCGAAGCCAATGCGGTGGTCGCGTTCCGCGACGGGCATCCCTTGCCCCCGATCGAAGCGCGCGAGGATGCAGCAAACCGGGCGCGCGAAGCCTCGCGGCTTGAGCTGCTCGAAAACGGCCAGATTCCCTCACTGCCCGGCTATTCCGGCGATAGCGGCGTGTCGCTTGCGACCATTGCCACCGCTGACGAGATGCTGGGGGCAGTCGGCGGGCGGACCGATTGCGTGGCTCGGATGGACGCCTCGCTCTCGTGGTCAACGCGGATGCCGCCGACCTCATCAGTCATGCCGCACGGAATGGTGCAGCAGGCGGCAGGCGCCGACGTGGGAACCTGCGTCGTGCGCGTCGTGCGCTATCTTGTGCCGGTGGCGATTGAGGATGTGCTCGAATACCATTTTACCAAGGTCGATCGCGAGCGGTTCGACATCACGCTATACAAAACGCCCGAAGCGCAAATGGTGGCCGAGAGGCGCGACCAGAAGCTGTCAGTGAATGTTCGCCCCGGCCCCGGTGGAATGACCGCCGTCGATCTGGTCCACTGGCGCAAGTAGGCGCAAGGGGGCGCGCTATTCCTTCAGGCCGACGCTGATGTTCGCGCGCGGCTGGTCCATTTCGGTACTGGCGACCGGATAGGCGCAATAGTCCGCCGCGTAGTAGGCCGCCGGGCGATGATTGCCCGACAGGCCGATCCCGCCAAACGGAGCGGCTGACGAAGCGCCATTGGTGGGACGGTTCCAGTTGATGATGCCGGCCCTGACATTGGCCCAGAACCTTCCGTACTCATCCGGCCCCCCGCCAATCAGCGAAGCCGACAGGCCAAAGCGCGTGTTGTTCGCCTCGGCAATCGCGGCGTCGAGATCATCGACACGGATCACTTGCAGCAATGGCCCGAACAGCTCGATATCGGGGCGGTCGGGCATGTCGGTGGTGTCGATAATGCCGGGGGTGAGGAAGGGCTTGTCGGGATCGGGCCTGCGCATGTGCAGCAGCGCCTTCCCGCCTGCGGTAAGCAGCGCGAGGAAGCTTTCGTTCAATCCATCTGCCGTGGCATTGTCGATCACCGGACCCATAAAGGGCTGGGGCTGGGCAAAGGGCTCGTCCACGATCAGCTTCTTCGTCATCGGCAGAAGCTTGTCCATCAGCGCGTCATACACGCTGTCTTTCACGATCAGCCGCCGTGCAGCGGTGCAGCGCTGTCCGGCAGTGGTGAAGGCGCTCTGGATGATAGTGGCTGCGGCATCGGCGAGCAGCGGCGTATCGATGACGACAATAGGGTTGTTGCCGCCCATCTCCAGCGCGACGATCTTGCCCGGATTGGCGGCCAGCTTGCGATTGATGGCAATTCCTGCCTGCGCCGAGCCGGTGAAAAGCACACCGTCAACGCCGTGATGCGCGACCAGTTCCTTGCCCTCGTCAGGTCCGCCGATCAGAACCTGCACGACATTTTCGGGCACGCCGCAACGATTCCAGCAATCGAGCAGGGCAAGGCCCACCGCCGGTGTCTTCTCCGAAGGTTTGAAGACCACCGTATTGCCCGCGATGATCGCAGGGATCATGTGGCCATTGGGCAGATGCGCGGGGAAATTGTAGGGGCCGAGGACCGCCATCACTCCGTGCGGTTTGTGTCGGACGGCAGCGGTTCCTTGCAGCGCGCTGTCGAACTTCTTTTTGCCAGTGCGCTCGGCATAGGCC
>JAYPMZ010000031.1:22234-22918 GCA_038130205.1 Erythrobacteraceae bacterium
ACGGCATCGACTTCGGTCCTCGCTTCCCACAAGGGCTTGCCGGTTTCCTGCGCGATCAATTCGGCGATCTTGTCCGCATCGGCGCGCACTTCATTGGCAAAGCGGCGGCACACCTCGATACGGTGACCGGCAGATTGCGAGGCCCAGGCCGGCCATGCGCGGCGCGACCGGCTGACCGTTTCGCCGACATCGCCGTGCGGGCCGCGCCAGATCACGTCACCCGTGGCAGGGGCATAGGAAACTAATATGTTCTCACTCACGCATCCGGCTCTTCATATTAACCACGCGACCAAAATTTATGACCTTTTTTCGGGTTCCGGGCCAACGCAAGTGCCTCGGTAACGGGAGATTTCGCAGAATCCTAGCGATAATCCGAAATGGTTAAAATCGCCGATTACGGGTTTCCCTTTGTAATATGATTGCGTATGCAGTCTGGGCAATCCGGGGGGAGTTGCTGCCAGGGCTCAGCTTTTGAGACCTTAGATCAACCCCCCCTTTGATTGGGTCGCGTGTTCGCAACACCCCGGTGTACTCCCTAGTGCATCGCCAATTTGGGGAAAATCTGATGGGCAATTCAAGAAATAAACTTTCGGCGCTGGGGCTTAGTGCCTCATCAGCCGTAATCGCCGCTGTTGTGGGGATTGGCGCATTCGCAACTCCGGCTGCCGCACAGGATGTTTGCGA
>JAYPMZ010000032.1:0-1349 GCA_038130205.1 Erythrobacteraceae bacterium
TCCAAGAAGAGTGGCCATTTCTGAAACCTGCGAAAGCGCGAAGATACAAGCGAGCGTAATTTCGTCTGCATGAACCCTTGTCGGGTGTCAATCTGACATGCCCCGGACAGAAAACGACCTAGCTTTCTGTCACCGTGGTTCTTGACTCAGGTGAATTCAGTCGCGCTCTGAGGCCATGCAAAGGCTTTTCAGCCAAATGAAAGACGAGCGCAGCCCAAATGATGGAAAGGATCATGGCAAACGCGGCTGCGACGACCCCATCTTGAGGATAGCCCGCTCGCCACAAGGCGTTGAGGATTACCAGATGGACCAGATAAAGCGTGTAGGAGTAAATTCCGACCTTTCTCACGACCCAAAAATTCAGGGGGCGGAACATGAAGTGATCGCTCTTTTGCACGGCGTAGTAGAATACGGGCATCAGCGCGATACCCTGAAGTGTATAGCGTAACGTGGAGCGGAACAGGGGATCGCGCCAGATGAAAGACACGCCTAGTAATATCGCGCTGACAACCAGAGCCGGATAAAATATGCGCGGTCTCTTCACCCAATCGGGAATACTTCCCCGAGCGATCATGAGAGCCAGCAGGCACCCGTAAAGCAGGCTATCGAACCGGGTATCCGTGGAAAGGTAGATCGCCCACTCATCGCTGCCGAGCACCGCAAAGCGAACACAGCGCCATACCAGAATCGCGACCAACAATCCGCCAATGTGTCGCCATCCGATTTTCTGGCGGGCGATCAATACGAATAAGCCCGGCCAGATGAGGTAGAAATGCTCCTCTACTGCGAGAGACCAGAGAATACCCAGCCCGTCCACAGCGTTCTCGGTAGGCGAAACCAGCGCGAAATAATTATAAACGAAGAATATTTGAGCCAAAAAGACAGTAGGATCGAGATCACCCGCTGCCAGCCCGAGCAGCACCAGAATGAAAGCCAGAAGCAGGGTCAGCAATAAAGGCGGCCCCAGCCGGACCAGCCGGCGCAAGTAGAAACCTTTGAAATTGATCGCGCCGCTTCGGTTATGCTCCCGGCAAAGAAGGGTCGTAATGAGATACCCCGAAAGGAAAAAGAACACGGTTACGCCGAAACCACCTGGAATCAAATTTGTGACACCAGCGTGTGCAACAAAGACGATCAAAATCGAAACCGCGCGCAGACCATCGAGTGACGGGATGTATCCTGCCCCCGCATCGGACCAAGCCAGTTTCTTGCTGTTCAAAAATCATGCCCCTCGTTTTGCCGAATACCTCACTCGGGCCCCGGCGCATTCACCGCGCCCCTCCCTCGGTCGATCCACCCCCCGGGATTGGTCGTCAGTATAAAGTGGCTTGTGCTCGCGCCAACCCGAA
>JAYPMZ010000032.1:1359-19148 GCA_038130205.1 Erythrobacteraceae bacterium
TTGAATCCCCCGGTAATTTTTTTGGTTTTGGTCGAAAGGTGAGGCAAGAGGCATCGACAATCTTTTTTTCGCCATCCGTGCCTGTGTTACAGCTTTGATTATATTGTGGGCAATTCGCGCGAGGGGGCTCTATTGCGCTTCGCCGGAACTTACCATAACCCTGATGCGTCCACCCAAAATTTCACCCTCAGTTGCCTGAAAGAATGATTTCACCATGGCTACGACCACGTCACTCGAAGCGAATTTTGAGCACTACGAAAACGAGATTCTCGGCGACGAGTTCTACGCCAGCGAGTTTGACAGGCACTATCAGGTAAGTGCCCCCGATTTCTGGCGCCGGTTCGGCGGCCAGCCCGACGTCAAAGGCAAACGAGTTTTCGACTTCGGCAGCGGCAGTGGCGGGATGATCCATCGTCTGATGGAAGCCGGAGCGAGCAGTGCGGTGGGGGTCGATCTGGACCTTGGCGCATCGCAATACGCCAAGAAGCGGCTGGCGCAAGAGTGGGGCGACAAGGTCGAGATTTATTCCGAAGACATCCGCACAGTCGACTTCGCTCCAGTCGACCTGATCGTATCACAGAACACCATGGAACACGTGAGCCCGCTTGATGAGGTGCTAGACGCGGTCGTGCAAACGGCGGCACCGGGAGCCGAGCTCTACTTCGGCTATGCGCCGCTCTGGTACTCTCCTTACGGCCACCATCACTGCCCACCGACGAAGATTCCCTGGCTTCACCTCATGAAGGGCGATCAGATTGTTCTCGACCATATGTTCGAGCGCTTCGGCCGGCGATATCCTACGGTCAAAGCAGCTGGGTTCAATTGCAAGACTCCCACCGACTTTCGTCGCGCGTTCGGCAACCAGCCCCTTGAGCTCCTGTCGCTTCGTCGCAATCCCGGATCGGGAGGTTTGCGCAGCGTCGTGAATCGGCTCGGACTGCTCCCCGCGAACATTGCGGCGCTGGAGAAATACTTCACCACCGGAATGTACTGGCACCTGCGCAAACTGCCTTAAACCCAAAGCTAAAACTGCCGCAGACTGGCGCTGTCGAGCAGATAAGCTCGCCAGCCGGGCTGATCCTGCGCGGGCGGATACACCAGCACCGAAGCCAGAAATTTGAATTTTCCTACACGACAATCGACCGCTATGGCGTTCTTGTTTTGTTCCAACACGAGGACGTACCATGCTTCAAGACAAGTTCGAAAACTCCGTCGATAGCCTGACTTCTCCGGCTTCCGATTGCTTCGCTATCGTGCCGAGCGACAGCTCCGACCTCGCCAATGCAACAAAAGCGATCTATATTGGTAGTGGAGGAGACATTGCCCTAATTCCGATTGGCTCCGACACCGCCGTCACGTTCCGAAATACAATTGGCGGAAGCATTCTGGACGTTCGCATTCGCCGAATTCTCGAAACTGGCACCACAGCACAAGATCTGGTCGGGTTGGTTTAATGGGACGCTCTCCCATTGGATATTCGGTAGGCCGGGTCAGGCCCCAGATCCTCTCTTCGGTACTTTCGGATGACAGCTCGGCACCGTTGCTGTCTCCGTCGAGTCAATGGAACGGGGTCGCCGCGAGCGGCTTTTCTTCAACACCAACGGATCAGGTCCGCACAACTGCCAAGCCTGCCGGTCGGCTTGTCACGGTCCCGGGCCAGCGTTTCACCAATACGCATCATGTGGGATTTCTCGCCTTTGCCAATGATAACGGCACGCTGATCGGAGGCGTCGATCGCGTGCGATTCCGATTCGAAGGCCGGATTGTCGACGTCATGGAAATGACGGCGCGTGCAATGACCCGTCATGACGGCAGCACCTACTTCTGTTGGGCTTATTGGGTCACTATGCAGAAGCCGGCTGGCCAATCTGGTGATGCGCAACTCTACATCGAGGCGATCCCCGCCGATGCAACCATGCAAAGCCGGGTCATGGGCCCATACCTCTATTCGATGGGGGACACCGAATACACCTATGAGCTTGAAGTTGCGCCTTCGCAAAATGTTGTCACGGGAACGCGCTATCAGTCGATTGGTGCAGCCCTGATATATTTGCGCTCAGTGACCGCGCAAAGCGCACGCGTCACGATTACAGAAGCAGGGACTTACGACATTTCGTCGGCTGGCGTGTCGTGGACTGCGAACAATTGGTTGACGATCACCGCCACTGAGGCAGTCACGATTGCCCGCTCGACCTACACCGGGGATGTGGCGAGCCAGATGCGACCGCAAGTACCGAGACTGCATTTCCAAGGCTCCAACATCACGGTTGACCTCAATAACATCAGCCAGATCCGGCCGGAGACCACCTCTGAATACTGGTACGACGGCATCAAGTTCACCAACAGCGTCGGCAACCGTTATGCGCTCTGGCGTTCGGGCGTGCGCCCGTATGCGTTCATTTCCGATGGTGCGCCGTACTACACCGACTGCGCCTACGAATTTGCGAACGAGCCGTGCAACCTGGCTCAGCTTGCGCGCGGCAACATCTTCTCGAAAGGAATGGGTGATTACACCGGGGACGGCCACTGCATCATCTACAATAAGACTGACGACTTCGATCCCACCATCAACGATGCGGGAGGGGTCGGATTTCTTGGCGACCTGGCAGCGCTAGAGGTCCTCTATACGGGGAGCGAGGCAAGCGCGACCCTCGCACTGGCGGGCGGCAGCGATGCAGCCACCCGGACTTTTACCGCAACCTGGGGTGCGAACAGCGCCACCTTCGTCGTCGGCTCCACTGAGGCGCGCTACACCACGGCCAACGTTGCGAGCTATGATGCAACGACCGATGGCGTAGGCTACTACTTTCAGGACGTAGCAGATTGGCTGAGCAGCCTGACCGGCTGGAGTGCGACGGTTCTCGACGACACGCGCCGCGCATCATCAGCCTCTCTTGCGGGGCTCAAGGGCACCGGCTTTGGCGCAACCAACGTCAAAGATTCGACGCTGACTCTTGTTTCATGCTTCGATCAGCACGCAGACTTCTATCAACAGCGCAACGACGCTTCGAGTGGCAATCCGACGGATGAGAATGTCATCATCGCGTTCAACCAGAACACCAATTGTAGGGGCCAACAAATCTACCTGGGACCGCTATTTGGTGAGGCATGCAAGGATTACGCGGTCGTGTGCAATGCGATGCATAACAAGACGCAAACTTCGCAATATGCCGACTACAGCTTCACCTTCTCCGCCTTCCGCGGGCCACACAGCCATGTGATGACAGTACACAACTCGTGGGCTTCGCAGGGTTTCACCCTGCGCGCCACGGAGACCAGCCAGTCTGCGGCCTACCAGGATAGTCTCTATCATCCTGACGATTACAATCTAATCGCCAACAATGTGACGCGGCATTTCCAGTGGTATCTGGGCGAAACACTCGCCGTCGGTTTCCTCAAAGGTAATCACTCGCAACTCACCACAAACCTTGCTGGTGACGATACGACCACAGGTGGAGATATGGCTGACCTGTTCTCCGACGCCGCAGAAGGAAACTTCTCACCTGTGAGCGTCTTGCTTTCCGCTCTCAAGCCGCCCGCAGTCGACCGTGACATAAGGGGCATTCCATTCGAACTGCTCGATGCCGCAGGTGCGGTCGGGACTGGATAACTCTTTGGCCAGAGTCCCGCCAGCGATCAGCCAAAAGCCAGAAGACTTTTGGGCATACCGAGAAAATACTCGACTTCAATTTTCGCTGGCGGGAAATATCCCGCCAATTCCTTCCTCGTGAGCAGACGGGTCTCGTCGAAATAACGCTGGCCGTTTTCGGGCCCGAATAGGGCGAACGGCGAAAACCGAACGAGCCGACGTCCGATACTGCGAGGAAGCCAGTGCAGGAACGGCATACCAAAATGAAGTTCGAGCGGAAATTCGGGTGCAGGCGTCTGCGCAACGAAATTCTTTCCAACACGCATGACCTCGGCAGCGAGGCCCGCGCGCTGTTCCAAAGGAACGTGCTCGATTACCGAATTGCAGATGACGATCTCGGCAGTATTTTCGTCCTGTGGGACGCGGACCCCGTCATAGAAATGCAGTTCGATGTAGTCGTCCGCGGGTTGATGTCCCATTTTCATGCGATCGTCGCTGATGTTGTAGACCAGCACGCGCGACGGACGCAAAATGTCCTCCACCGTTCGCCAGAAGGCCAGCGAGCCACCGATATCGATCACCAAGGCCCCGTTGATCTGGGGAAAGCGTTCGAGGATTTTCTTAGCCCGTTGCCGGCGGAACCGACGCTGCATCGGGACAATCAGCTTGCTCCACTTCATTAGATCAAACCGGTTTGCGGCACAGGTGGAGTTTCTCGAATGGATCGAGCTGCCACCGGGTTGCGAGACTGTCATTGTCCTCGAATGCATCGTATAATTCGAGTTCGAACCCGGCCCCCTTCAACACGGCCTGATACTCGGGCTGGTTGAACAGACGCAGGTGATCGTCTTGTCCTACCAACTCGACCCGCTCGTCACCGTTGGAATCGATCGCCATCTCGATTGACTCATCAAGCTTCATCGCAATCGGCACTTGCAGAATGGCCGTCCCGCCAGGTTTAAGCACGCGGCGGATTTCAGACAGCGCAAGAGGAACATCGGGAACATGTTCAAGCACATGGTTGCAGATAAACAGGTCGACGCTGTCATCGGGCATCGGCAGCTTTGACAGATCTGCATGTTCGACCCTGTCGAGATGGCGATAGCGCGATGGCTCAAAGTCATAAGCAACATAATGCTCTGATGCAGCTTCACGGATCTTGCGGCTCAGCCCTTTCTCAGGTGCGAGATGCGCCGTGTGGATATCTGAACCAAAACGGAAACCCTGCCCCGCTCGCGTCAACCAGAACCAGATAAGCCTCTCGCGCGCGCTCGAATGGCAGATCGGGCATTGATCGGCAAAGCGGCGCATGCCGCCCACGACCTGCAAGCGTTCGAGCACTTCAAACCCATAACCGGTATCTTTGAGCCGCCTTATCCGGGCATCACAAACCCGGCATCGGTTCGTTCCGGCATTAAGCACGCGGCGCCCGTTTTCGATTACGGGATACGGGATCATGCGCCCGATTTTCTTCTTGGTCAGCATTGGAGAGGTTTGGTTCCTTTGAGCACGGATTTGCATAGGCCTACGCAGAAACCCTATCAAGCTATGCCATTGTGCGATAGCGAGATAATCGATTGAACCTACAGCTTTCGAGCTCTCGCCCGTCAAGCCAAACGAGAATCATGACAGAACGAAAACCTCTCACTGCAACCCATCCTCATGGCCATGTCCTGGTTCGCAAGGATCGAAAGCTGGGTCTGCTGCGCATTTCGAAAAATGCTTCGACCGAATCCAAGGTCAGGCTCGATTGTCGCGACTGGGTGAAATTTGACGACTTCGATGGGCCGATTGTCGGATTTCTGCGCGAACCCGTGTCACGTTTTGTTTCGGGCGTGCCCGAGACCATGCTGCGCATGACCCATTACACAGTCAGCGATACCTCGCGGCTGGACCGGGTCGAAGTGCCCGAAGATGTTTACGAAGAACTCGCCAGCGTGGCAGAGGAGCCGGCCGAGATCGTAATCGAACGCTTCCTCGAACTCGTCGAGTATTCTTATTTCGACGCTCACCACGAGCCCCAACATGCCTTCTTCACCGACCGCCACCTGAAGTTGCGCGTGGATCCGTGGCTCTATCTCACCGAAAGCTTCGATGATGGGATCGCCCAGATCGAGCGCCGGACGGGAATCACCTCTCACTCACAAAGGGAACAAGGCAATCGCGGCGGCGCGAAACCTCGCGGTGGGCGCAACCAGTTGATCAACGCCGCGCGGATGGCCACCCGCAGCGGTGTTCACCGTCGCATCGCACATTCCGGGTTTTTGGGCCTGCGGTACGGCGGTAGTTCCGGGCCCATGAAGCTGAGCGAGCTCAACGGCCTCGCCAACCGCTTTACACGCGAAGTGAAGGATTGCGGCCTGCCCGACCCGCTACGCGAACGAGTGTTATCGCTCTACGATCTCGACGTCCGGCTATGGGATGCTGTCACGAAGCAAGGCGGTGACGTGAAGGCCAGCGAAATCTGGTCTGGACTTGTCGACTGACAAATTGATCTGACGCAGCGCTAGAGCTCGCGACGCAAGACGATCCGCTTGATCGCTGCCTTCCAGCTTTCGCCTATTCTGATCTGCCGGCCTTCCTGAAAAAATTGACCTTGCGGGCCATCAGGTCCGCACTCGATCAGCGGACTTATCCAAGCAAAAATGTCCTCGGGATCATTTCCGTAGTCGCTCATCGCCGTCTTGGTTGCGCCGGGGCTAAACTCATTGATGAGCACATTCGAATAGCGCTCACGGTCAATCTCCCCAGCGATACCGCGGACGAGTGAATGGAGTGTCCATTTCGATACCGAATAGGCCAGGGAACCGGGTAACGGCTTCATCCCTGCAAGCGAACCGACCACCACCACACGGCCAAAATTGCGCTCGAGCATCGAAGGTAAAACCTCGCGCACGCTGTTGGCTACGCCAACGACATTGATCCGCAGGACATCGTCGAGATGATCGGGGTTCTGATCGAGAAAATAGGCCTTCGGATAGACCGCCGCTGCTGCAATCAGGGCGTCAACTGGGCCAAGACGCTCCGCTGCTGTGGCGAAAGCTCCTGCGCAAGCATTGCCGTCAGAAACATCGCATTCGATGCAGGCAATGCGATCATTGTCTGCCGCCAAAGCTTCGAGTTTCGATTTGTCCCTGCCAATGGCAGAAACGTTGTAGCCTGCCCCGGCAAAGCTCCGCGTTAAGGCGGCGCCTATGCCTCCTGTGGCTCCGGTGATCGCGATATGCCGCCTGTCAGTCATGCTGTGTCTGCCTTGGACGCGGGAAACAGTTTGCCCATCGCCCTACGGGCGAGCTCTTCGGGCCACTGCTTGTATTTGAGTGCAGGTGCTTCAATGAAATTCCAGGTCAGAAACGCTGTGAGATAGGACAGCACAAGACAAACGGAAAACAGGATCAGACCCGATTGGAACGGATAGATATTCATCAGCATCATCAAGATCACGCTGTGCGACAGATATACCCCGTATGACAGATCGACCCCGGTGGTGAGTGGCGTTTCGGGAAACTTCACAAGACCGATTCCGACAACAAGATAGGTGGTGAGGATCGGCGCGAACAGATAGTCAAACGGCGTGGCATATACCGCGATCAGCAAGACCAGCGTAAGTGCCATAAGCAGCGGTGACCAACGTACGACGTTGTTGAAAAGATAGAATAGGACCCCTGCACCGAAATAACCAAACAGGAACAGGAAAGCGAACAGCCGGCCTCCAAGGTCTTCTGCAGGTGCTTGTGAAAAGGTGAAATACAGCGTCAGCGCCGCAAGAACATATAGTGCAAGGAAAATCCATCGCTTGGACAGCAAATGGATCGCGGCGAGACCGGCAATCAGCAAATAACACATCCATTCGAAGTGGAGCGTCCAGATCGGTCCGTTGATCGTATCACCGCCATCATAATCGACCACGCCCGGGAGTTGCAGGCTCAGAAAGGTCGTAATGGTCTTGAGATAGCTCCACGTTGTGCTGCTGGCGTAATATTCACTGGGCGGCAAGGTCGAGAATATTGCGCCAATCACCAGGGCAGTGACCACCACGATTGTAGTCAACAGCGGCATGATCCGCATGAAGCGTCGGCTCAGATAGCCGATGACGTTGCCGGACTTGACCAGCCCCGGTGTCACGAGAAAGCCGCTCAGCGCAAAGAACACCGACACCGCCAGCAGCCCCAATTGGATATAGCCACCCGAATATTGGTAGATCCAGTCATCACGGATGATGTCGTGTTCGATCTTCAGCGAATGGTGGAGAACGACCGCACTGGCAGCGACGAGGCGCAGCACCTCGAAACCCGGACCGCGATTGTCGACCGCGGCATAAGCCTCGCGCAGTGTAGGGGCTTTTAAAAGAATAATCTTGTGGGTCCTGTATGGAAGCGTGTCCACCGATGCTACGGGCGACACCTTAGCCGGATTGGGCGTCAAGGGAAGCCTGCGCCCCTTGCGAAGCGAATTGTGCGAGCAAGGCATCGGCAACACGTATGGAATGGGCCGCTACCGTCAGCGCGGGATTGATCCCGAGGCTCGAAGGAAAGACCGATGCGTCGGCAACAAAGAGCCCAGGCTGTTGCCACACTTGCCCTGACGGATCGACCACCGAAAGATCGGGCGATGACCCCATTCTGCAAGTTCCCATCGGATGACCCAGATTGGGTTCGCCCGCCACAGTCGGGAAACGGACCTTCAGCGGAGCAAACGCCTCGCGCATCAAATTGCGGAACCGTTCGATCCTCTCGACGAATTCGCGATGGGCGCGATAGGTGACCGCTATCCTTTCCCGGCCCTCATCGTCGCGCACGCTCGTTACTCGGCTCTCCGCATAGGGCAAATCCTGGATGGCTGCGGTGAACATCTCGCTACCTTCATAAAGGCGAAAGCCAATCTCGCCCGCGGGACGCAAAACAATCTTGCCGAATGCGCCGACCGGCAGCCCCGCCCGCTGCGCTGCATTTCGCAAAAAGGCCCGTACGAGTGCAGGATTAGACACCAGACCAAGCGACTGACATTCGGCCAGCGGCATGTCACCGTCGCAATAGTGGTCGCGAAAAGCGATGACCTTGCGCGGCCCGGAGAAAACGGTTCCTTCAGGCGCAGACACGGCGAAGATCTCTGCGGCGTGAAACATGAGCCCCCGGCCGAGAAGTTGCGGGGCAGCGCCATTCCAGAGGTGCGCCGATCTTTCAAGCAGCCGGGGCGTGTTGAGCGCCCCCGCCGCGAGCACTACGGAAGTGGCCGCCGCTTCGCGAACTTCTCCATCGCCAGATTCATAGCGTACAGTCCAGCCACCATCCGGCGTACGATCGATACTATGCGCCGAGGCCTCAATTTCGAGAGCAATATCTGCCTGCCTTGAAATTGCGGGCTGCAAAGCTCGATTGAAACCATGGGCCTTGCAGCCGCGTGGGCAGCTGCTTCCCTGACATTCGGTGCAGCCGGGCTTGTAGGCGATACCGACATGCATGCGAAACGGATGCCTGCCGTTTCGCTCTAGCTGCGCGACTACGCTCTTATGGGCTGCGGAGATTGGCGGAGGCGCCGCCAATGCTGCATCGTCATCGGGATCGAGGGGATCCCGAGTCCCGGCTGGCGACAAAATGCGTTCCGCCTCGCGATACGCGGCGAGAAAATCGTCGTAAGCGATTGGCCAGCTATTCGGCAGCGGAGCATCGCCAGAATAATTCTTCACCCATTGTGCAGGCTGGAAGTCCTGTTCAAAGTCGATCCTTGCGGCCCGGCCCAGAGCCGCCCCATAGATCCTTCCCGAACCTCCCGGCCCAATTCCGAGCCCGTTGGCTGCTTCTCGATAGGTTGCGTTCTCGTGGCTACGCAAAAGTAGCGGGGTTGGCCACCGCTCGCCTGTATCCTCGTCTCCGTTTGATCGCAGCCGCGCCAACAGCCCCTTTTTGCGGCCATCCCAACGAGGCACTCCGCCTTTCTCGAGTACCAGCACCTTCAGGCCAGCATCCCCGCACCGCGAGGCTACAATCGATCCCCCCATTCCCGCACCAATGACAATGACGTCGAAGAATTGGTCGAGTTGAATGGCGGGTGGCTCGCAAAGTGATTGACAAAGGTTGGTCAGCTCCCCTTTTTTCGGGTCTGCTTGACCGCAGCTTCGCAGCGGGCCATGGCCCAACCGGTTCGCGATGGCAATACTGGAGGGGCGTCTTTCGCCTCACATCAAGCGTGAAACTTGGCACCAAAAAACTTACTGCCGACTTGATAGTCGGGCTGGCGTTGCGCGCTCTGGGTGCGGCGTGCAGCTTTGTTTTTGCTTGGCTTATTGCCCGATATTTCGGCGCTCGCGTGGTGGGCCTTTATCAGATCGGCTACACCACGGCGACGCTGCTCGCGACGGTTGCTGTGCTCTCCATGGACATCGTTCTTGTGCGCAAGGTGACTCCGCTAATCGCGACCGAGCAACTGGAAGAAGCCTCTGCAACCTTTCGTTCGACACGCCGCTTCACCTTTACGCTAGGAATTGCTCTTGCCTGTCTCGGTGCTTCCCTGGCATTTCCTTTCGCCACCTTTGTTATGGATGAACCGGAGCTCGGACCCTACATCGCTCTGCTTTCACCGGTCGTCCTGCTCTTGCCGCTTCTGCGAATCCAGAATGCCTTTCTGCGCAGCCTCGGCAAAGTGATTGTGCCGCAATCGCTGGAAGGCGTTCTTTATGTTTCGATTGCGATTGTGGGCCTGTTCGCCGTAGCCATTCTTGCGAGTGAACCTCAGCCGTTGAGCGCACCCGTCTTGCTGGTAGCCGGGATGATCGTGTCGGTGGTGATCGGTTTCATAGTGACTTCGCGCCACCTCAACGCATGGCCAAAACCCCGAAGGATTACCGGGGTCGAGAAACGATCAGGCGCGGCAATCGCTGCTGCTCCCGTCATTACCCAATCGGGCAACTGGCTGATCCTCCTGGCTATCACGACAGTGATGAACGCGACAGACGCTGGCGTGTTCCGTATCGCTGTGCTGGTTTGCATGTTGATGGAACTCGTCAACACGTCGTTCGCGACAATGGCCGGCCCCTATCTCGCGCGCGCCGCAAAGGCGGGCGAGACAGGCCAGTTCCGCAAGACTATTATGATTGCAGGCACGGTCGGCCTGGTTATTGCCTCACCGGTTGGCCTTATCGCTCTGGCAGTTCCTGAATGGGTACTCGGCCTGTTCGGCCCTGAATTCACCAGCGGCGCGCTGGCGCTCCAGTTTCTTGCGGTTGGCCAGTTGTTTAACGTTCTCGCTGGGCCGGTCGGGATCGCGCTGATCATGCAAAATCGCGAGCGGACAGTCCTTCAGGTCGAAGGACTTGCGACAGTTCTGGGGCTCGCGCTTGCGGTTTGGCTGCTCCCCGCCTGGGGCGTCGCGGGCGCCGGACTAGGGCTACTTGTCGCGTCGCTCATCCGCAACAGCCTGAACTGGTCGTTCGTCTGGTTCGCCCGGCCGCAGCCGGAAACGGTCAGCTCCTAAGCAGCGGACGCCACCAGTCCTCACGGTCGAGATACCAGCGAAGCGTCTGGCGCAGCCCCTCCTCGAAGCCGCGCTTGGGCGCATAGTCGAGTTCGGCGCGCGCCTTGGTTTCATCGATCGCATAGCGCCGGTCGTGTCCGGCGCGGTCTGTCACATAAGTCTTGAGGCTCTCGGACTTGCCCCCCTTGGCAGCAGGTGCATCGGGATAGCGGTCGGCCAGCCCGTCAACCTGCGCAAAAGCGAGATCGACCTCGGTACAGATCGTGTCGATAACTTCCATATTGGGAAGTTCTGCGCCGCCGCCGATATTGTAAGTCTCTCCCGGTGCCCCGCGCTCTAGGCAAGCCTCGATCCCGCGGCAATGGTCCTCGACATGCAGCCAGTCGCGTACATTCATGCCATCGCCGTAGATCGGCAGCGGTTTTCCTGACAGCGCGTTGAGGAAGAACAGCGGGATCAGCTTCTCGGGATATTGATAGGGACCGTAATTGTTCGAACAATTGCTGGTTGTCACTTCGAGCCCGTAGGTGTGGTGATAGGCGCGCACGAGGTGGTCGGATGCGGCCTTTGACGCCGAATAGGGCGAATTGGGCGCATAGGGCGTCATCTCGCTGAAAGCAGGGTCTTCAGGGCCAAGCGAGCCGAAGACCTCGTCGGTTGAGATATGATGGAACCGGTGCGGCTTGCCATCGCCCGCGAGCCAGACCGCACGCGCGGCTTTCAGGAGCGTATTGGTGCCAAGGATATTGGTGTCGATGAAAGCGTCGGGGCCGGTGATCGAGCGATCGACATGGCTCTCTGCGGCGAAGTGCACGATGGTCGAAATCTCGCGCTCGCGCAGCAGCTCTTCGACAAGGTCGCCGTCGCGGATGTCGCCCTCGATCAGTTCGGTGCGGTTCGCGCCGGCAAGGGTCGAGCGGTTGCCGGCATAGGTCAACGCGTCGAGCACGATCACTTCGTCTTCGGGATGTTGTGCGTTCCAGTAGTGAACGAAATTGCCGCCGATAAATCCGGCGCCGCCGGTGACGAGAATATTAGCCAAGCTGAGCTTCCTCTTTGAGCATCAGGCGCAGATTGTGACGCCAGTGAACCGCGGCATCGCCGAGGATGGCGCGGGTCGCGCTGCAATCGAGCAGCGAGAATGCGGGCCGACGCGCCGGGGTCGGATAATCGCTGGTTGAGAGCGGTTTGATTGCCGGAATGCGCTTAATGAGGCCCAGCGCGTGCGCCTCTTCGGCAATTGCCACAGCAAAGTCATACCAGCTCGCAACCCCGGCATCGCTGTGGTGGAAAGTGCCTGCCGCGCCCTTGTCCACCAGCCCCCAGATCGTGCGTGCCAAACCCGTCGCCCAGGTCGGAGCGCCGATCTGGTCTGCCACCACACCCAAATCCTCGCGCTCATTCATCAGTCGGATCATGGTGCGCACAAAATTCGCACCGCCTGCCTCATAGACCCATGCCGTGCGAATCAGCAGGTCGGCGTCGCGCAGGTTGCCCTCGCCCGCCGCCTTGGTGCGGCCATAGGCGCTGATCGGAGCGCGGGCATCGTCTGGCCGATAAGCCCGTGAGGATTGGCCGTCGAACACGAAATCGGTCGAGACATGCACGAGCTTCGCTGCGCTTTCCGCCATGACAGCAACCGCATCGGCATTGATCGCGCGGGCAAGATCTTCGTCACCTTCGGCCTTGTCGACCGCGGTGTACGCGGCTGCGTTGAGGATCAGATCGGGCGCGACCTGCGCCAGTTTCGCCCGCAACATCGCTGCATCGGTGAGGTCAACGTCCGCAACGTCGATCGCGGTGATTTGCGCATGCGTAGGCGCGGTGCGCTGCAAGGCGCCGCCCAATTGCCCTCCTGCTCCGGTAATCAGGACTTTCATGCGAATGCCATCACCTCGGCGAGCGATTGCCCTTCGGCGTCCTTTTCGGAGATAATCGGATCAAGGTCGCTCACGGGCCATTCGATCCCGACCGCAGGATCGTCCCACGCCAGCGTGTGTTCGCTCTGCGGGGCATAGGGCGCGGTGCATTTATAGAGGAAGTCGGTGCCATCCTCGAGCGTGAGGAAGCCATGCGCAAAGCCTTCTGGCACCCAGAACATCCGCTTGTTCTCTGCCGAAAGCTCGACGCCGACCCACTTGCCGAAATTGGGCGAGGTGCGGCGCAGATCGACCGCAACATCGAACACAGCGCCATTGGTAACGCGCACCAGCTTGCCCTGCGGCCCCGGGTTCTGAAAATGCAGGCCGCGCAGCACGCCCTTTTGCGAACGGCTGTGGTTATCCTGAACCCAATTGAGGTCCAGTCCCGCCTCTTTGAAGCCTGCCTCGTTCCACGTTTCCATGAAGAATCCGCGCTGGTCACCGAACACGCGCGGTTCGATGATGAGCGGGCCGGAAATTGCGGTTTCGATAACCTTCACGGCAAGATCGGCCTTTCGAGCAATCGCAGCAGATATTCGCCATAGCCTGACTTGCGCAAAGGCTCGGCAATCCGTTCGAGCTGTTCGTCGCTGATAAAACCCTGTCGCCACGCGAGTTCTACCGGGCAGGCGATCATGAGGCCCAGCCGGTCTTCGGTAAAGCGCACGTAGGTCGCCGCATCAAGCAGCGAGGAGTGCGTACCTGTGTCGAGCCATGCAAACCCGCGCCCCATGATCTCGACCGACATCGTCCCTTCGTCGAGATAGAGCCGGTTGAGATCGGTAATCTCCAGCTCGCCGCGCGCCGATGGAGCAAGGTCGCGGGCGCGATCAACCACTGTGTCGTCGTAGAAATAAAGGCCCGTAACGGCATAGTTCGATTTCGGGGCGGAAGGCTTTTCCTCGATCGAAATCGCCTTGCCGCTTGCGTCGAATTCGACGACGCCAAAGGCTTCGGGATTGTTCACCCGATAGGCAAATACGCTCGCCCCGGTCTGGCGCGCATTGGCGCTCGTCAGGAGATTGGGCAGGCCGTGTCCGTAGAAAATATTGTCGCCCAGGATCAGCGCGCTCGGCCCGCCGCGCACGAAGTCCGCACCGATATGGAACGCCTGCGCCAGCCCCTCGGGACGCGGCTGCACAGCATAGCTGAGGTTCACCCCGAAATCGCTGCCGTCTCCCAGCACACGCTGGAACTGTTCGGCATCTTCGGGTGTGGTGATGACAAGAATATCCTGAATGCCCGCCAGCATCAGCGTGGAAAGCGGGTAGTAGATCATCGGCTTGTCGAAGATCGGCATCAGCTGCTTCGAAACGCCGCGTGTCAGCGGATAGAGCCGCGTTCCCGAGCCTCCGGCAAGAATAATGCCTTTGCGTGCATTCGACACTCTTGAGATACCCCCGGGACTACCGACTTGCGTTCAGGTGAGCGCAGCGCATCGCAGTCTGGCACCCTAGGGTCAATGCTTAATGTCGCAGTGCACCATGGCCAGGACACACCCTGTCCCGCGAAGAGCCAGCCACTGGTAAAAGCGAGACAATTGCCCCATGGACTGAGCAAGGGAACGGGTATCAACACACGGGCTTCATGGTCGAAACTGCCGCGATAGACGCATTTCTGGGCCGAACCCTGCGGGCGCTGCTTTCCGGCAACGCCGCAAAGTGGATCGGCGCGCCGGACGAGGACTGGCGCACAAGCGATGCGCTCAACGCCATATGGTCGCGGCTCGAGGTCCACGGGTTGTTCGTGCTGCTTCACGCAAACTCCGGACTGTTGACCAACTGGCCTGACAGGATGGTCGAGGCCATCGCCGAAGAAGCGCGGATCACCGGGTTATGGGAAAGCACCCATGCGGCCGCGCTGACCCGACTGTTGAAGGCGTTGGAAGCTGCGAACATCGAAGCCGTTTTGATGAAAGGCACCGCGCTCGCCTATTCGATCCACGGTGAACCGGCGAGCAGGCGGCGCGGTGACAGCGACCTGATCATTCGCCCACCCGATCGCGAGCGCGCCCGGTCGGTTCTCACAGCATGCGGCTGGTACCGCAACGACGATCCTCACGGACTGGTTTTTCAGGAAAGCTGGCTCATCGACGCAGCAGGGCAGTTTGTTCACGCGCTTGATTTGCATTGGGAGCCTTCGGACCGTCCTGTCTTGCAGCGTGTACTGCGCCTCGAAGACTTCTTTGCGCACAAGGAGCCACTACCGCGCCTTTGCGACCATGCCTATCGCCCCGATCATGCGCTGACTTTGATCCACGAGACACTGAACCAGAAGTGGCACATCACCCACGGCTATTGGACCGAACAGGGCCGCGTCAAAGGTGCCCGGCGGCTCATCTGGTCGGTCGATTTCGATCTTCTAGCACGCGGACTTGGCAACGAGGGATGGGAGCGGCTGGTCGCACTGTGCAATGAACGCGGCGTAGGTCCGCTGGTGGCAGAGGCCCTGCGTGCTGCCGCAAGCGACCTCGACACGCCATTGCCTCAAGATATCCTCGCAGCACTCGAAGCGCAGCCTACCGCCCCCGACATCCTGCGATATTTTGAGGAAAGCGACAGCCTCAGCGAATTCTGGCTAGACTTGCGTACGGCGACCAGTTGGCGCGACCGCTTTCGCATGGTGCGCGACCGCGGCTTCCCCCCGCGGGCGCATCTTATGACGAAATATCCTGATCAAAGCCGTTGGCCGACGGCCCTGTTGCAGGCGCGCCTGCTGATCGAAACCGCGGGCCGCATCGTTCGCCGGGTGACCACCTCATGAGTGCCTCTTTCTGGATGAGGTGGGCGAAGGCGTTCCGCTGGCAGCTTACCATGATCAGCGCGCTGACATTGCTGAGTTCACTCGCGACCCTCGCCGTCCCATGGCTCGCTGCAGAATTGCTCGGCGGCGTTGTCGGTGGCGATATGGGAACATCTCTAGGTCTCGATTTCGGCTTCACGCTCACGGCATTGGTCGCAGCACTGGTTATCATGACAGCGCTGAACATCGTCGCCACGATGGTCTCGCAAACCGCCTCGGCGCGCATTCTCACCGGCCTGCGCAAACAGATCTACGCCCACGTCCAGATGATGCCGCTGTCGTTCCACGACGAGGCGCGCGGCGGCGACGTGCTCGCGCTGACTTCCTATGAAGTCGGGAATCTGAGCGATTTTCTGGCCGAGACGCTCGCCAATGCCCCGGCCATGATCCTGACCGCTTTGGGTGCGGTGATCGTTCTGTTCTGGCTCGATCCGGCCATGGCGATGATCGTGCCGCTGCTCGTCCCGGTGTTCTATATTCTGACCAAGCTTGCAGGCCGCCGCCTGCGCAGCATTTCGGCCAAAGTCCGCGCCGCCGAGGTCGAACTGATTTCGATTGCCGAGCGCGATCTCGATATGCTGCCGGCGATCAAGTCTTTCGCGGTCGAGGAGCACCACCGCGCACAATTCAGCGCCGCGGCCGAAAATTCGCGTCGGCTGGCAGTCGGACAGGCGCGGCTCAATGCCCTGATCGGTCCGTTGGTGGCGCTGACGGCGGCGCTCGCGGCAATTGCGGTGCTGGTTCTGGCGAGCGACCAATTGGCAGGGGGCGAAAGCAGTCCAAGCGATCTCTTCGCCTTCCTGCTCTACGCCGCACTGCTGACCAGACCCGTCGGCGGCCTCGCCAATATGTACGGGGCCTATCAAATGGCGCGCGGCACGCTTGTGCGGCTCGAGGCGGTGCTCGAACTGGAGCCGGAGACGGGATATGCGCAAGGCCAAGCGCTTGAACGTGCCGAGGGGGCGATCACTTTCGAACGGGTCGCCTTCGGCTATCCCGGCAGGCCGCCGCTTTTCACGGGACTCGACCTTGACATCAAGCCCGGCGAGATCGTTGCGCTGACCGGAGAGAACGGGGTCGGAAAATCCACCTTGGTGCGGTTGCTCCTCGGGTTTTACCGCCCGGACAGCGGTGCGATTCTGCTCGATGCAACCGATATTGCGAAATACCAATTGCAGGACCTGCGGCGGCAATTCGGCTATGTTCCCCAGCGCGCCTTGTTGTTCAACGGCACAATCGCTGCAAACATCGCTTTTGGCCAATCAGAGGCTGGTGATCCGGAACGGTTAAAGATGGCGGTGCGTCTGGCCCAGGCAGACAGCTTCATCGCCAGCCTGCCCGATGGTCTCGACACCGAGATTGGCGATCACGGCATTCGCCTTTCAGGCGGCCAGCGCCAACGCATCGCGCTCGCCCGCGCGCTCTATCGCGACCCGCCGATCTACATCCTCGACGAAGCGACCAGCATGTATGACCTCGAAAGCGAGGCGGCCTTTGTCGAAGACTGCGTCCAGTCGCTCAAGGGGCATACGGTGATCATCATCACCCACCGCCCGGCAAGCCTCGCCTTGGCCGATCGTGTCGTGCGGATTGCACCCGGAGGAATTGTGGGGGCCTGAGTGCGAAACCCTCAGCCGGCTTGGGCGACGATCAGTTCCTGCTTGTCCAGCTCTCTTGCCAGTTGGAGCAGGTCAGCCTCGATCTGGCCGCGCGGAGCCTCGTATTCTGCTTCGATCACATCGCACAACTGGGCCAGCGTTTGCGGGCTTTCGGACAGCAATCCCCAGACCCGCATACCGACCGGGTCGAGACCGAAATACTGCCCGCTCGCAAGGTCGAGCAGAACCATTTCGCCACCCATTTCGCGCGCGACAACTTCGCCGGACACCGTGAATTTATCGCTCAATTGCATGATCTGAAAAATTACCCCCCCTGATGCCGCGCAGGCTAGCCCTTGCGGTAATTGTCCAGAATGGCATCCTGGACGCGCGGCAATTCTGCATAGT
>JAYPMZ010000032.1:19204-22631 GCA_038130205.1 Erythrobacteraceae bacterium
CAGCCGATGTCCTGCGACAGGTCGGCCATACGCGCAAAATGGGCCTGCAACCGCTTCTTGTCCTCGACGTCGAGGATGAAGGCGTGCGGCATAAGCGCGCTCAGGGCTTCGGCAAGGTTGAGCCGCCGGATCGAAAGCTCGGCCTCGTGGTCAGTACCCAACACATATATTTGCCGCAGCGGCGCGGGGTCGCTGGCAAACGGAAGCGCATCGCCTGCCTCCACATCCTGTTTGCGATCCTCGTCGTTGAAAGTCGTCTCTGCGCCCAACAGGTGCCGCGCGCTGTCGACGAACAGGCGCAGTTTCGATCGTTTGGGTTGCAACCAATAATGCCCCTGCGTGTGATCGAGGTCGATCACATCCTCGGTCAGAAAGGGGAAACCGCGAGCCGCAAATGATCCGGCAAGAGTTGTCTTGCCGCCGCGCGAGAGGCCCAGAAAGGCGACAGCGCCGCCCCCGTCCGCAATCTGAACCGCGCTCCCGTGAAGAAACAGTCCGCCCGAATAATTGCCGAGGATCGGCTGGATCGCATTGTGATAAAGGTTGATGACCGTCTTGGCGTCACAGTCGGGCGCGGGCCAGCCAGTGATTGCAGGCGCCGCATTTTCGCAAGTCCGGGTGTCGAGTACGAAATCGGCCTGGCCAGGGAAGCGGATCAAAAAACCGTCGGCGTGCCGGTGGAATTCGGCCTGACAGAACCCACCGGGCGAGACCCAGCGGTCGTAAGCCTCGCTGGTCAGCTCTTGCTGCGGGCGCGCGGGCTCTGGGGTCCAGTTGGGTGCCATTGTGTTGCGCTATGACCAATACGGCTGTGGCTCAAGGGCGTGTGCACATGGAAAGCGCGAATCGTTCAATTTCGAGCAAAGCGGTTGGCAGAAGAGTTTAAAAATCTGTTTCATCTGGCGAATCACTTGGCCGGGCGTCGATCCGATTCGGAGCAAAGCGATTCGCGAGCCGCGCGCATCAGGCTGCGACGCAGACCGATCAGCGTGTTTGCGGACCGCGCAGCACGGCCTCTTGCTGTCTTGGGTAGCCGCGTAAGCCAACGTCGAATCTGCATCCTGCAGCGACTGCACGAGACGAAAACGAGGTTGTGCGGCTCTGGCAAGCTCAGCGCGAGGCTCGCCCTTTGCTCGCGAAATACTGCTCTAAACCGCCGATTTCCGCGCTTCCTGCACATATGCGAAGGGCGCCCCGAACGGAGCGCCCCTTGCGAATGTTCCAAAGACCTCGCGCCAAGCGCGAAGCAAAATCAGAAGCGGACGTTGGTTACCGCGCCATCACGGAAGCTGGTACCGCTGCCGCCAGTCAGGTTACGAACCGAACCGAAAATGGTCAATTTCGGAGCTTCATATTTCGCTTTTACGTTAGTCTTGGTCATGCCGAGAGTTCCCTTCTGTTGCACCTCAGAAACAGGATTAAATACCTGTTAACTAACTTGCCTACAAAAATGCTGCGCTTGCGTAAAGCCCCCAGATTTCCCAAGCCCAATAATCTCCTTCCGGTGAAGCGAAATCCACCGCCAAGACCCGCTCCAATCCTTCGGGATCGCAAATCCCCGCGAGCCGCTCGCGCCCGTGCGCGCGGACGTAATTGGCAAACTGCGCGTCGATCTTGACGTTAGTGAAGTTAGCCTTGGTTGTTCTGTCCAGAATTTCCTGCGGCAAGACTCCGGCCATCGCCTGACGGTGCACAACTTTCGTCGTGCCCCCCTGCCGCTTGATGTAGGCAGGCGTTTGCAGGGAAAATTCGATGAAAGCGCGACTCAGCATCGGGTGACGCGATTCGAGACCGATCCGCGCCCGCTGACGCCGCATCATCGTGTGGGTGAGATCCGAAAACGGTGCTTTCACAAGATTATGCTTGGCCCAATGCACCGCGTTCTCGGGCATTTGCGCGTCATAGGCTTCCTCTGCCTCCGCCAGCGCAGCGCGCAATTCCGGCACAAGCCAAACGGCCTCGCGCTCGCCGCGTCGCCGGCTCTCGCGCAGCCGCCGGCGGATCGCCCGGCGCAAAGGTCCGGGGGTGAGTTCGGCGACAGTCTGCCGCGAAGCGCGCATGATCGCATTGCCCCAGCCAAAGGCCGCGCTGTCGCGTTGCAGCGCTTTCCAGAAGCCTATCAGGTCAGCGCTGTTTGCAAACTCGCGGTAATATTGCGCATTGCCCTGCAGCCACTCGTCGCCGCCGCTGCCATTGATGAGGACACGCGCGCCGTCGTCGACCACCTGTCGCTCCAGATCGAGCATCATCGCGCCGTTGGAGGGTATCGCCAGGTCTCGGTGCCACTCTGCGTCCCTTGTGTACCAATCGATATCCGGGTCGAACAAAGGCACTTCGGTGAGCGGTCGCCCTATCTGCCGGGCGGCCGCCCTGGCATAGGGCAGCTCATAGGCGTTCCCGTCTTCTCCTGCGGCCAGCGAATAACCGGCGAAACCCGGTGCTTGCCATTGGGCGTTCTTCTCCAGCCGGTCGGCGAGACAGAACAGGGATGACGAATCGAGCCCCCCGCTCACCGCGACGCCGACCATGCGATCCGAACGCGATGTACGCCTCAGGCAGTCGAGCAGCACCTCGCGGTAGTGTTCGACATAGTCTTCGTCGCGTTTGTAGCGGATGGAGATTTCGGTCGGCGGCTCCCAGTAATTCTGGCTCTCCAGTCGCTTGCCGTCGAAGCTCATCACATGCGCACGCAGCACGCGCTTCACCTGCCGCCACGGCGTCGCATCGCGGGTGTACCAGCGGTTGGCGATCGCCTGCGCCAAATAAAGGTGATCCGGCTCGAGCCGCCTTTCGCTTAGCGCAGCCATCGTCCTGAAATCGCTCGCGATGATCAAGCGCTGCCCGTCCTGCATATAAAACAGCGGCACAAAGCCCAGATGGTCGCGCGCCACAAATAGGCGTCCCTGCCGGCCGTCGGCGACAATGAGCGAAAACTCGCCGAGCATCCGCTCGGCACAACCATCACTCCATGCTTCATAGGCGGCGAGGGCAATTGCGACGTCCGAACGGTTGGCAGGCGGTGCGCCTTTGGCCGTCAGGTCGGTTACCAATTCGTCGGGATTAAGGAGAAAGCCTGCAAAAACCGCCGCAACCTTGCCGTCCTTGCTGACATGCGGCTGCGCCTGTTCGCGCGATTCGGCGGTTGTATGGAGCGTGGTGGCGGCCAATCCCATCGTGCCCTGCCTCCAGAGCCCCGCGTCATCGTGCAGCGTTTCGGCAAGCGATGCAGCCATCGTTTCGAGCGCATCGGCTCGCGCACCCTCCAACGCAAAAATGGCTCCGATACCAGACACCTTGTAGGGATTTCGTCCTTCAACCGTCCAAAACGACATGCGCCCGGGTGCAGCGCTTGGCAGGAGCGCGGCCGCTGTGCCAATAGAATGCCGGTCATAGGCACATCATGAAATCCGCGCAATCACCACACATT
>JAYPMZ010000033.1:0-17907 GCA_038130205.1 Erythrobacteraceae bacterium
GTGTAGGCCAATCCCGTGCTCGTGCAGATGCGACTGACACTCTGCCGAATTGTGCCAGAGGTATTCGCCGTAGAATTTGCCGGTTTCGAAGTCGGCTTCGAACACCAGCTCGTCCACTCGCACCGCGCCCTTCAGTGCGTGGAGTTGCGGTCCGGCGCGGTAGACATCGGTCAGATCGCCCGTATTGCGCAATTCCTGCGCGAACTGCGCGTCCGTGACGCCAATGCCATAGCCGATGCGCGAAAAGACCCGCCGCGCGCGATCGAAGCCGAGCGCTTGAATCAACTCGCGCCGCATCAAGCCAAGCCCCAGATCATCGACTAGCAGCATCCGCCTGCTGCCGAGACGGATATCGGCATTCGCGGGATCGAACACGAAGCTCGCCTGCAAATCGGCCAGCGCAGAGTTTTCCTCCAGCTGGAACGTGTCCCCTGCCAGCTTTCCTTCTGCCACACCCACTCCTGTTTATTTTTCGACAGCCGCGCTGCCTGATTGGAGAATATTCTACATAAAGGTGGCAATCAACCGAAACGATTTCCCAGAAAACAGCATTTTCCGACGCTGGCACGGTCTTTGCTCCAACTGCGGCAAGCACATCAGTGCAAACCAAGGGAGACGGAACAATGAGTGAAGAGCGCAGCTTTCTGACGCAGGAATGGTATGTCGCAGCGACCTCTGACGAGGTTGATGCAGAGGCTCTTTTTCACCGCAAGCTGCTAGGAGTATCGGTCCTCATCTACCGCGATGCCCAAGGCAATCCGGTTGCCATGCAGGACCGCTGCCCGCACCGCTTTGCCCCGCTCTCGCAGGGCAAACGCCATGGTGACGAGATCGCCTGCCCCTATCACGCACTGCAATTCAATTCGAAAGGCTTCTGCACGCACAACCCCCACGGCAAGGGTGCGCTCCCGAACAAGCAGGTCGTGCGCACATTTCCCATCGTCGAGAAGCACGGCTTCCTGTGGATCTGGATGGATGAAGCCGAGGCTGACTTCGACAAACTGCCGCACTTCGGGCCGCTTGACCAAGGCCCGGCAACCGGTATTGCCCACACCTATATGAAGCTTCCGGTCAATTACCGGATGATCCTCGATAACGTCATGGACCTCAGCCATGTCGACCACGTCCACGGAGAGATCATTTCGACCCGCGGCAAGCTCTCGCCGCTCATCCCCAATGTCGAGGAGACCGAAACCACCGTTTCAGCCAGTTGGGAGTGGGAACAGACACCGCCGATCCTGATTCTCAACCAGTTCCTGCCCCGCCCCGAGGAAGAAGCGCGTCACTGGATCAAGGTCACGTGGAGCGCGCCGGGTAACATCCAGCTTTCGCTCTTCTGCGCGCAGGACAACACGCCTGTGAACGAGGGGCCCGGTCAGTATGACCTGCACAGCACCACCCCGGAAGACGAGAACACCACGCACTACTTCTTCTGCACGCGTCGCAACCACATCGAGGACGATGCCGAATACAACGCGTTCAAGATCGCTGCGATGCATGATGCCTTCGAGAACGAGGACGGCCCGCTGATCATCAAGACCGAACAGGAAATGGGTGGCGAGGATTTCTTCGACCTTAAGCCGATGCTGCTTTCGAACGACCTTGCCGCAGTGAAGGTGCGCCGGCGCCTGCGCGACATGGTCGAGGCGGAATTGGAACCAGAGGTCGCAATCGCAGCCGAATAAACGCGAACGTCAGCCTGCCTCGCGCATCGCCTTCAGCCGGTAGTCGATCTGCCGGCGGGTGATGCCGAGCAGCTTTGCCGCTTCGACGACGTTTCCATCGGCGCGCCGCATGGCTTCTTCGATGAGCCGTGCTTCATGGCGTGCCAGCGAGAGGTCTTCAGCGACTTCGAGCGAAGGTGCGTCCTGGTCCGGGCATATCCGCCCGTCCGGGCCAAGCCCGGCCATCTCCTGCGGTGCCTGCGGGAGCGATAGAAAGAGGGAGTCGAGTTCGATCCGGCCACCGGGCTCAGCCAGCATGACGCCGCGTTCCAGCACGTTTTCGAGCTCGCGCACGTTGCCCGGCCAATCGTAGCGGATGAGCGTCTCCATCGCCTTGTCCGACAAACCCCTGATGGGTTTACCGTGCCTTTTGGCAAGGCGCTCAACGAATTCCTCGACGAACAGCGGAATGTCGGTGCGGCGCTCTCTCAAGGGCGGGATAGCGACCGGGAACGGACTGATGCGGTAAAACAGGTCTTCGCGGAAGGTCTTGTCTTTTACCGCCTTTGCAAGATCGACATTGGTCGCTGTGACAAGCCGCACGTCGACCTTGCGCGACTGCTGGCCGCCTAGACGGTCTATCTCTCCGGTCTGGAGGACGCGCAGCAGTTTGACCTGTGCTTCGTAAGGCAGGTCGCCAATCTCATCGAGAAACAGCGTCCCGCCGTCTGCACGCATGAACCGCCCGAGCCGCGATTTTGTGGCGCCGGTATAGGCGCCCTGAGCAACGCCGAACAATTCGCTCTCGACCAGATCGTGCGGGATTGCGCCGCAATTGACCGCGACAAAGGGTTTGTCCCGCCGTTCGGAATTGTCATGCAGCCAGCGCGCGAACACCTCTTTGCCAACCCCGGTTTCGCCGGTGAACAACACAGCAATCGAGCTTTTCGCTGCTCTCCGGACAAGACTGAGCGTTTTCAGGAATTCCTTGGATTCGCCGATCAGCGACGATGATGAAGGCTCTGCCCTTAGCGCCAGCCGCAGATCGTGGATCTCGTCTGCCAGTTCCGCAATTTCGCCTGCGATGTCATCGGGCATCAGATCGCCGTCGGGATCCTCGCCGGAGCTTTTCGACGCTGTCTTGGCAATGATAGTGCAATGCGGATCGCCCTTCCCGCGGCAGCTTGTCTCACGAAAGACAACGCGGCGGCCCATGAAGGCGCTGACATATCCGGTGGCATAGCCCAACTGGTTCCAGCAGGTCGGGCAGTCGCCGATGCCGAACTCGGCCAGCTGGCTGTCGGCTTCCCACCCCTCGTGCCAGCGAAACTCGCCACTAAAGGTGCCTTTTTCGAGGTCGAGTTCGGACTCGATCACCTCAACCCGCACAACCCCCTCAAGCTGGTGCATCGCAGGGCCAAGCAGGAAAACCTGCTCATAATCACCGTCGCCCACCATATGGCGCGCGATCTCTGCATCCTGAGTTCCCGAATGATAGCCCATGCGGAACAGCAAACCGCTCGCGCGGTCTTCGCCAAGCGTGCGGATCAGTTCAGCGCGTAGCGCGCCGAGGGAGCCTGCGTGAAGCAGCAACATGCGCTGCTCATCAAGCCAGACGGAGCCCGATTCCGCATCGAACCGGAGTTTCGACCAGATATCGACGGTGTCTTGCGGCGCCTTGGCCAAATGCTGTTCCTCCCCGGCGCCCGCTTGTTTGTCTGTCGGGTCGCAAGTTACCAAATTAACAGGTCAAATGCGCTTGAACAGGGGACTTCGCGTTTGCTGCACATCGGCAGCGGAGAGGAACTTTTCGGTGTAGATATCCCGTTCGAACAGGCGGCCACGCATCAGCGATGTAATGCAGGCCTCGATCATCACTGGCGGGCCGCAAATATAGGCTTTGTGTCCGCGGAAATCCTTGTCGAAATGCGCCTCTGCCGCCTCGTGAACGAAACCACGGAAGCCGCCCCATTCGCTAGCTTCAGGTTCGTCCGACAGCGCGGGCACATAGGTCACGTTGTCGTGCTCTTCGGCGAGTGCTGCGAGCTCGTCGTGATAGTAGAGCTCGCTGCGATTGCGCGCGCCGTAGACCATCGTGATCGGCTGTTCTTCCTTGCGGGCGATGAGGTCGAGCAGCATCGAGCGCGGGCTCGACAGGCCCGAACCTCCGGCGAGAAGCAGGGTCGGCATTTGTGCCGAATGGCGGACAAAGAAACGGCCATAGGGGCCCGTAAGGTGAACGCTGTCGTCCACCTGCAATTCATTGTGGACCCAGCTCGTCCCCTCGCCACCCGGTACCAGCCGGATGTTGAGTTCCAGCTTCGTCGGATCGCTCATATCGCTAGCGATGGAGAAGGCGCGGCTCGTGCCCTGCTTTCCCGCGATTGTCAGGTTGATATATTGGCCCGGTTGAAACCGGATTGGCCGGTCAAGGCGCAGGTGCAGCCCCTTGATCGTCGGAGTGAGATCATCGATCCGCTCGACCGTCGCATTGAAATCTTCGACCGGAATGCTTTCCGCATCCGGGTCTTCTTCAATCTCCGCCTCGATCGAGACATCGCTTTCCAGCGTAGCGCAGCAGGCGAGCGCCTTGCCCTCGTCGCGTTCGAAATCCATCAGCGCAAAGCCGGAAGCCTCGCCATGTTCGATTTCGCCGTCAACTACGTCAATCTTGCAGGTCCCGCACATGCCGTGACAGCAGGCGTGCGGCAGCCAGACCCCTGCACGCAGGCAGGCATCGAGCATCGTTTGCCCCTCTTCGACCTCGATCTCGTCGCCAGTTGTCTCGATCGTGAGAGTGTAGCTCATCAGATGAACTGGCCCCCGATGCCGTCGAGACCCGGTGTTTCGAAGCGCAGCGAGTCCTTATGGATCAGGCCGTTCTCGGCAATAGTCTTGTCGAGATCGGGCGTGAAAGCCTCGCCATTCTTCGTCCAGATTGCGTGCGACCAGTCGATCTTGGCAAAGTCGGGATGCTGCCCGAATGCTTCCGCCAGCGGTCCGGCGAGAAAGTGCGCGAATGGCAAGTCGGGCGGCAAGGGCCAGGCATAGGGGGACGAAAACATGAGGTGCTTGTCCCACCCAGCGTAAATCACCCGTGCGCCATGAAAGTTCTCCTCGCGATCATTCGCGGGAAAGTCGTAATCTGCAACAGCATTAACCGGCATGGCAGCCTCCTACGAATTGCTCGACGCAAGACCGCGCCACATGGAGAAATTGCGTTCGTCCTGCGAACCGTAGTGCAGGCCGTTGTCGCGCCCGTTTTCCAGCTTCCAGAACGCAAGCGCTTCTGCGGCAGGGTTGAAGTCCTCTGCCGTGGGATCGGCCTCGGGGCGCATGGCCTTGCCCTTGAATACATCGTGTCCGGCAATCGCGGACTGGATGTATTTCTCAGGTTCGTCCTCGAAGATCTCCTGACACCACTGCGAGCAGAAGTGGTATTGCTCGCCTTCGTGGTGGCAGTGATGCTGCGCGAGGCGCGTGGGATCGCCGGGTTCGGTGAAGAACATCGGGATCTGGCACACCTGGCACTGCATATTGATGCCGGTGGTCTTGAACGGCGCGCCCGCCTCTTCCATCCGGCGCCATTCCTCGAAGCGCGGACGGTAATACTGGTCGAACGTGTCGGGATATTTTTGTGACAGCCAGTCCATATCCTCTTCCGAGGGTAGCCAGACGTGGAAGTTGCTCGTGCCGCGGGCCTGATAGAACTGGCACCACGCCATATGCGAAAGGTGGTCGCGTTCCTTGCGGACCTGTTCGACGCATGGCGGCATGACGATGCCATAGCGTTCGAGATCGCGGAACAGCGCGCCGCAGTTTTCCTCGAAGTAGATTTCCCAAGCCTCGGCCCAGCTCATCACACGCTTGGGCAGCATGTAGTCCTGCATCATAGCAACCAGCGTCAGAACGCGCACACCGCGCCATGTCCACTTATTGAGCCACTTCTGGACGATCGGCACGTTGTCCGGGTCTTGTTCGAGCATGAACTTGATGACTTCGAGACCGAGCGTCATGTGCCGCGCTTCGTCCGACTGGGCGGAGAAGCCGAAAGTCATCGCGCCCATGTCGCCATTGTACGCCGCACCCGAAATGAACGGCACGAAGACCAGATTGGTCAGCACATATTCAAAGGAAAAGCCGATTGCGGTGATGAATTCGAACGGCCCGCCGGTGGCGGCATCTTCGAAGAAGCTCTTGGGAACCTGCAGGTATGGCAAGTAGTCGTGGTGGTGACGGAAGTTCTCCATCCCGCTGTAATACTTGTTGTAGTTGCTGATCGCGTGGACCTGCGTCTGGGCATGGCGCATTTCGTCGAGAGACTGCATCATGCAAGCCACACGCGGACCAACGCCGCGGAACTGGCGGCCGATATGCGCAAAGCCGCGGTGCGACATATATTCGAGCGGCGCAAAGCCGTTCACGAACATTTTGACCGTATTGATATAGCGCGGATCGCTGACGGTCAGGTGCCCGTTGCTCTGGGCAAAAGCATCAATGATCGCATAAAGCTTGCGCTCCTTTTCGGCCTGGTATTTCCAGTAGCTGTCCATGGTCAGACGGAAAGGGTCTTCCCACGCATCCCAATCATGGATCTTGATCCCCTCGAAACTGTCCATCGGGAAGATGTCGTCGATGTCCTGATAGCTCGGCTCCCAGCCAAGGCCGCGGGTCATCACCGCGTAGCGTTCTTTCAGTCCAAGCTTCTTCTTCGGTTTTGCGGGCATATCCATGGCTATTCTCCTTGGATGGAATTTCGGGTTCAGCTGTTCCAGGTCAGAGTGAGCACATCGTCGTCTTCATCGACGTGGCCCGACAGCGAGATGATGTTGATGTGCAGTTCCTGCAGGTCGAATTCGCGCCCGACCTCTTCCTCCACCGTCTCGCGCACGACCTTCATCGTGCCCTTGTTGGTGATGCGGACCATGCCGGGCTGGTAGTCGAACTCGGCATCGGGATTGTCGGTGCGGATCGCTTCGACAATCCCGCGCGTTTCGTCATTGGCCTGCAGGCACAGGAACACTTTGGATTGGGGCTCGCTCATGCTGCCACCCCCAGCTTGCCAAGTCGGCGGTCGAATTCTGCCGCAACTTCTTCGAGCGCAGCTTCGGCGCGATCTTCCAGCACGATCTGCGCCACCGGAAGAAGCGACGCGATCGCGCGCGGTTTCCACTTGGCAACCCATTCCGAAACCAGCGCGGCGTTCTCGTCGCTTTCTTTGACTGCCGCCTTGATCTGGGCGTCGGTCCAGCGGACCGCCTCTTTCGCCCAATCGACCTGAAACTGGCAGGTCATGGAAAAGGCGCTGCCACCACGCATCGAAATCTCGTCATCAATGATGGTGCCATAAACCAGCGGGAACAGCAGGCCGTCGATTACGAGATTCTGCGCGATAAACAGCTCGAACCAGTCCTGCTCGACCATCAGGTCTTCGGCCAGACGGCGCAGCGGCTGCCATTCGTCGGCCTCCATCCATTGCGTCTTGGCGGCGTCGAGCGCGTCCGCATCTGCGAACAGCAGCGCGCTGCGGGTTATGAATTGCGCGATCCCGAGCTGGTCCATTGCAGCGTAGAGCGCAGGCTGGGTGATACCCGTCCCGAAGCCATAGGCTGCGATGAAATCATTGTTCATGCTCGCGCCCCACGCAGCATGGCGCAGCGGCAGCAGCAAACGGAGCGCGGCTTCCTTCACGTCTTCGGGAATGGCGTGACCCAGATTGCGCGATTCCACGAAGCTGAAGGATGCCTCGGCATTTTCCTGCTGCTTGGCGCGCACCATGACATAACTGCCGTAATAATATTGGCGGGGGTCCTTGAAGTCGTACCAGTCCTTCATCGCGATCTTGGTGCGCGCTTCGTCAAAATAGTCGAAACGCGGGTCCCACAAGGGGCGATAGTGGGGATTGCCTGTCGATTGCAGATCGAACGTCCCCTCCTGATAGCGCGAGGCCGGCTTTGATCCGATCCGTGCCGCGACATGCGCGTAAGTTTCGCGCTGCGGTTTGATCTCGACCGTTTTCAGATCCATCTGCATGATATTGCTCTCCCGAAAAACCTTGGCGGCAGAGGCGCTCAGCGCGCCTCGCCGGAATAGACGCGCTGCATGCGCACTTCGAAGTCGTCCTGGGCGAGGTCCTGCCCGGTCACATTGATGACGGAATTGTCGCTGCAGAACCTGTCGAAAGCCTCGATCGGCAACAGCAGCTCGACAAAGATTTCCGGAGCTCCGATGGCGAAATCGAATTCGACGAGCCCATTGGCGCGCCGGTTCCGTACCCTCACGAATTTCTGCGCAAGCAGCGCCATGCCGTCAGTGTGCGTATCGCTCATCCAGTATAATCCTCTCCGCGACGTTTGCGTCGTCTGGATTCTACTTCGCAAGAGGCGTGCCAACTTCAAAACATTGATTTTCAGCCATTTATCCGGCCGACGGGCGTTACATTTTTGTAAAAGCGGTCGCCGTTTTACAAAAATGTAAAGCGCTTTTTCATTTCTCGTCTTTGCCGAAGCCCTGGCGGCGCTGTGCGGCTTCATTGGCACGGGCCCGGGCTGCCGGAACGCCGCCTATAAACCAGTTCTGCGGTTCGATTTCGATCACCTGCCCGCGCACCGCTTTGCGCTCGCATTCGAGGTGCGTTACGATCATCGAGGTCAAGCCATCCATCAGCTCCGCGAGCTGTTCGGGTGGTCTTCCGGTGAGAGCGAGCACGGTGAAATAGGGCGCCAGCCCTCCACCTTCGCTCACCAATTGACCGCCGGTCGCCCAAAGATTGGCTGGCGTCGGTGCGACGAAGGCGCGCACGCGTTCAATCGGACGCGGCGTCACCTGCGGATAGAAGACATCACAATAAAACTCGCTCGCCTCGACCAGCAGTTTTGCCACTGCAGCGTCATCGCAAACGCCTTCGGGCAGATGCAGTTGCATGATCGGCATTAGCCAATTCCCTTGCGTCGGCCGGAATCGAGTCCGAGCGTGGAACCAGCCAGAGCATCAGCCTCTGGCGCAAGCAGCATCGAAACCGCCCATGCAACTTGTTCGGGTGTGGTGAAGGAACCGATGGCGCTTTCGCCGCGCATCTCTTCATACTCCACATCGAGCGGTTTGCCCGCCCGTTCGGCGCGTGCCGCCGCAACCTTGCGCAGCCGGTCCGTGTCGGCAGGACCGGGAGCGAGCAGGTGCGCTGTAAGCCCTCGCTCGCCATACCCCCAGCTCATCTGCCGCACGAGGTTGGCAAGAGCGGCATTCGCAACGCCGGCCGTCGCAGCATAGGGTGACGGTTCGAAGCCGTAATGGCCGCCGATTGCGACCAGTCGCGAACCTCGCCGCATGCGGTCTTCGCAAGCACGCACCAGCCGCAGGAAGCCGGAAACCTTGAGGTTGCAAGCGAGAGCCAGCGCATCAGGCGGTGCATTCAGAACCCCCCCTGCTACCGGCAATCCGACCGAATGGACGACCGTTGCCACATCGCCTTCGGGAAGCGCGGCCTCAATCGCCGCAATTGCAGCGTCACTACCGATATCTGCAACGCATGAAACAAAGCATTCGCCGCATTCGGCCTTCACCCGTTCGAGAGCTTCGCCGTCGCGCGCAACGCCGACGACATTCAGGCCTCGGCCAATCAGTGTTTTGGCGATGACCTGACCGAAGGCTCCGGTAACTCCGACGATAACTGCCGTTTCACGCGTCACAAAATACTCCATTCAATAAAGGTGCGGCAGGCGCGTAAGAGAGAGAGAAGCGCGCGCCTGCCGCGAGAGAACCAGCGAATTACAGCTGGTAACGCAGTGTCAGATACCACTCGCGCGGACGGCTGTAGGTCGCCGAATAGATCGCAAGTGCGTTGGTGTAGCCCGATACGACGTAGCGTTCGTCGGTCAGGTTGGTCACACCGCCCATGACCGAGAAACGGCCACTGGGCTCGGTCACCGTCAGCGAGCTGTTGAAGATGCTGCGCGGATCGGCGGCGAGGATCGGCGTGTTGGCCTCGTCATTGAACACTTGCGAAGCATAGTTCCAGTCGACCCGCGGGGTGATACTCCATCCGCCCGTTTCGATCGTGTAGGAAGTGCCCGCCTGTGCGGTCCACTTGGGCGTGTTAACGAAGCTTTCGTCACCCGTCAGCGGCACACCCGGAAGGATGGTCTGATACTCTGCATCGAGGTAACCAACGCTTGCGTCGAGCGACCAGTTGTCGATCGGCTCTGCGTTCATTTCAACTTCGATGCCGCGAATACGACCGTCGCCACCGTTGGCGGTTACCGGCGACGAACCGTTCTGGAACGTCAGCTGGATGTTGTCATATTCGGTGTTGAAGACCGAAACGTTGAGCCGAAGGCGGTTGTAGAACAGCTCGGACTTCACGCCGAATTCCGCTGTCGCCGCCTCTTCGGGACCGAAGGTCGGTGCCGGTAACGGGGTCAGCGTTGCCGGATCGAAGTTCGGCACCGTGAGACGCGTAGTCCAGCCACCGCCCTTAAACGCGGTTGCGTAGGATGCGTAGAGCATCACATCATCAGTCGGGTAGAACTGTGCGCCCAAGCGATACGAGAAGTTATCGAAGGTCTGGCGATTCTGCCCCAACGGATAAAGCCGGTTGAGATCGGTCGGGTCGGGATAGACAAACGGAGGCAGGCCCAGGACGGTTCCGCCGAAGTTGTTTTCGTCCCGCTGCGTGCCGGTGAACTCTTTCTCGTCGTAAGTGTAACGTGCGCCCAGAGTGATGCTCAGAACGTCCGGGATCAGCTCGATGTCGTTGTGCGAGAAGATAGCATACGACTTCGTATCGAACTCATTGTCCGGCGAGTTGATCTGGATCAGGCCGGCGGCGAACGGAACGAGGTCAGTCAGCGTGCCGTATTCGTGGAAATAGTATCCACCCAGCACGAAGTTCCATGCATCGTTCATCAGCGTGCCGCTGAGTTGCAGCTCCTGCGAGAACTGGCGCTCATTGGTTTCGAACGAGGGAGCCAGAGTGAGGAATGGCGCGCCGCCGATGTCTGCCCCGAAGGTTGAATCCAGCACGCGGTAGGCAGTGATCGACTTGACCGCGATGTCATCGGTCAGATCGTATTCCATCTGGAAGTTGACGCCCCAATTGTCGACCTTGTCGAAATTTGCGCCATTGGCATAGCTGAGGTCCGGGTTGATCGAACCGTCGTCGTTGCGGATCACATAACGATCGTCATAGGGCAGGTTCTGCCCAGCCTGCGATCCCAGCGAAGGTTGGACACCCGCAGGCGAATTCGGATTGCCGCGCGGTGCATTGCACAAATTGGCAACGCCGCCTCCCAGTCCGGTGAGCGCACCGACCGCTGCATAAACGCCCGGATCGCCGGTGATGCAGGTGTTGTAGAGCGCGACATACAGTTCCTGATTCACATCGACGATCGAGAACGGCGCCGCGGACTGGTCGACATTCAGATAGTCGACAATTCCCGTGACCTTAAAACGGCTGGTCGGGGTATAGACCAGTTTGAAGCGTGCCGAAGTCTGGTTCTCGCCGCCCGAGGAATCGAAACGTTCGCCGTTCTGGATCGGGAAGATGAACTGGTTGTCGGCATTGGTATTGGTCGGACCGCCGAACGCACCGCCCGAACCCAGCAGGAAGATCGGATTGTTGTCGGTCGGACCGGTGTAGGGAATACGCTCCTGCCAACCGTCGCGATGCTTGGTCGAGAACGCAAGGCTACCCGTCAGCGTGCCCGGAGCGATAGGAAGATCCATTGCGCCGCGAACGTCGATCCGTCCGTAGCTGCCGGTGGTGACTTCCGCCTTCACATAGGGATCATCGCCCGGATCGCGGGTCACGATGTTGAGCGCGCCGCCGATGGTGTTGCGTCCGAACAGCGTACCTTGCGGGCCTTTGAGAACTTCGATGCGCTCGAGATCGAGCAAGTCGACATTCGCACCGATGTTGCGAGCGAGATAGACGCCGTCGACATAGATGCCAACGCCCGGCTCGAGGTTGAACGCAAAGTCGTTCTGACCAATGCCGCGAATATAGGACACCAGGATCGAGCTCGAACCTGCGAAGGATGCCGAGTTCTTCAGCGTCACGTTCGGCGCTTGCGAGCCGACATCAACGATGCTGGTCAGGCCTTTTTGCTCAAGCGCGGCGGCCGACACGGCCGTGATCGAAATCGGAACGTCTTGCGCGCTTTCTGCGCGACGCTGTGCGGTCACCACGATGGTGTTGAGGCCGCTCTGGCGCTCCTCTGCCATCGGTGCTGCCTCATCCTGATCGACGGTCGTTTCCGCGTCCTGCGCTGCCGCAATCTGCGGAGTCATCAGGGCGAGCGCCACCGTCAGCGCCGAAGCGCTGTGAAAAACACGAGTTTTCATTACCTATCTCCCCAAGGGCCGGTTTCGCCGGCCATCTCAATTTGTAGTTAAGTCAAAACATTCAGAAAGCTCTCGCGCGGCAGATTGTCGTGCGAAAAGGTTGCCCGCCCCAGTTCGGTAGTGTCCCAGGTGAGCGTCGGCGTGTCCGGATAGTGGACGTATCCACCGGTGAAGACTTCGTTGCGATTTCCCGAAGGGTCGAAGAAGTAGATCGTGGCCCCCCGGGTCACGCCATGACGGTTCGGCGGCACGTCGACGGGAATATTGTATTTCCCGATCAGATCGGCTGCGTGATAAAGATCGTTGACCGAATCCAGCAGGAACGAAACGTGGTGGAAACGTGCCTGTTCCGGCTGAAGGATGAAGGCGATGTCATGCGGCTTGTTCGAACCGGACATGAAGATCGCCAGCCTGCTGCCGTCTTCGTGGCTGACCAGCTGCTCGCTAACTTTGTAGCCGAAGACTTTCTCGAAGATCTCGCGGTTCTGGTCGATGTTCGGGCCGCCAACCAGCAAGTGATCGACGCGAACGGTGCGCATGCCACGGATGTAGCCTTCGTCAGGGATCGTGCCCGGGTTGAGCGTCGCCATCCCGTTGCCGACCTGCTCCTTATGAGCATAGATGTGCATCTCGTGGCCGGTCGGAAGCGTGAATGCGAGACGGCGCCCGCTCTTGGGATAGACACCCGCTTCGATCCAGCTGCATTCAATGCCAAATTCGCCGAGGCCCTTTTCATAGACTTCCAGATCTTCGTCCTTCAGCGTTTTGAAGGCGAAATAATCTATGCCCGGCTTGTCGTCTTTGCGCAGCACGATCGAATACTGGTCGTGCTCGTCCGGGCACTTGTAATAAATCTTGTCGTCATCGCCGTCATAACTCTCGATCAGGCCGATGCATTTGCCATAGTGATGGCGCGCTTCGTCGAGATCGAAAACGCGGATCGCGACTTCACCGCACCTCAAAAGTCCGCTTATTGCCATATCACTTCTCCTCAAACTCGACTTGTGCAGCGGCTTTTAAAACTGCTGTCGCTATTGCTTCATCCTGGGTTTCGCTGCCGCCGGATACGCCCACCGCACCTGAACTGCGCCCGTCGATCTGGAACACCATCCCGCCGGGGACCTCGGTCACGCGCGGCCGCCTGAGCAGCCCGTCGCGCACAGCGCGCGGTGTCGTCTCGAGCATTTGCGAGAATTCGCGCGTCCCCATGCCGAAACTCGCTGCAGTCCATGCTTTGTCGATCGCCAGATCGCTGGACGCCAGAAACGCGTCCTGATGGCGGACAAAACCGGCCAAATTGCCCGCAGCATCGACGACAGCGAACGCGACGCGGGCACCCAGATCGTGTGAGGCATCAAGCGCGGCTTCGAGCATATGCGCGACCAGACGGGAATGGAGCACTGCGGTCATGCTGCCTGCGCCTTCCTTGCCGGGGTCGGCTGCGATTTGGAGCGGCACGGGGCATGCGCCACTTCCAGATCGCTTTTCGGATAGACGCGGCAAGCGAGAGCGTAGCCCGCTTCCTTGTCCTCGGGCGAGACATAGGCGCTGCTCATATAGCCGGTCCGAATGTCGCCCCTGGCGATCTTGATCCGGCAAATCCCGCAACCACCGCTGCGGCAACCGACCGGAAGGCCGGTTTTGCCTGCTGCGCGCATGGCTATGAGCACAGGCTGATCCGAACGGCAGGGAAAGCTTCCAGCTTCACCTTCGATCCGGATTTCAAAGGTGTCGGGCTGCGACAAAGCCGCGCCTTCCTGTCCTTTCGAATGCCTGCCCGTCATCATGCTCTCCATCAAAGCGCCGGTCCTTTTGTCCGGTCACTCCGCCGTGTTTCAGGCTAGTGCTTTGTCACCCTTGCTGTTGTGACCCATCAAACCTCGGTCTTTCGCCATGGTCAGCGCAGTGTCTTCGATCATGTCTTCCTGACCACCGATCATCCGTTTGCGCCCCAGTTCGACGAGGATGTCGCGGGCTGGAACGCCGTATTTGCGCTCGCAGTCTTTCGCCGGGTACAGGAAGGTCGAATAGACACCGGCATAGCCCAGCGTCAGCGAATCCCGGTCCGCACGCGGCGGCTTCGACATCATCGGCAGGACGCTGTCTTCGGCGACATCCATCAGCGCAAATGTATCGACGCCGGTGTCCACACCCATACGATCAAGCACGGCCGCAAACACTTCGAGCGGCGTGTTACCGGCGCCTGCGCCAAAGCCTGCTGCCGATCCGTCGATGCGCGTGGCCCCCGACGCGATTGCGGCGAGAGAATTGGCAACGCCCATGCCGAGATTGTGGTGCCCGTGGAAACCGATCTCGGTCTCATCCTGAAGCGCTTCGCGCATGGAGCCGATCCGTGCGGTCACTTCATCGGGAAGCATATAGCCTGCGCTGTCGACGCAATAGACCGTCTGCGCGCCATAGCTTTCCATCAGCAACGCCTGCTCGACCAGTGCGTCGACCGGGGTCATATGCGCCATCATCAAGAAGCCTACCGTGTCGAGCCCCAGCTCGCGGCCAAGCCCGACGTGCTGTTCGGCAACATCGGCTTCGGTGCAGTGCGTTGCGACATGCACACAGCCAGCACCGCAATCGGCAGCCATTCGCAATTCATCCAAGGTTCCGATACCGGGGACGTGCAGGACCGAAACCTTGGCATTCTTCACTACCGGCACCACAGCACGCAGATACTCTTCGTCACTGTGCATCCCGCGGCCATAGTTGAGCGAGGAACCGCCCAGCCCGTCGCCATGGGTGACCTGGATCAGAGGGACGCCAGCCGCATCGAGACCGCTGGCAATCTCGACCATCTTTTCGACCGGGATCTGGTGGCGCATCGAGTGCATGCCATCGCGCAGGCACATGTCGTGCAGTTTGACGCGCTTGCCCTTGATCTGTGACTCCATGGTCTGGGTCATGCTGCGAGCCCTTTCGCAATTGCTTTGAGTTCCATCCGGCCAGCCAGAATTTCCGTGCCGAACATTTCGGCCGTACGGGTCGCGGCGGCGGTCATAATGTCGAGATTGCCGGCATATTTCGGCAGGAAGTCGCCCAGGCCTTCGACTTCGAGGAAGATCGCAACCTTGTTGCCGTCGAATGTCGGGCCGTTCTTGAGGCGATAGCCGGGCACATATTTCTGCACCTGCTCGATCATTTCATGCACCGACTTGGTGATCGCTTCCTGATCGGGTGTCTCCGCGGTTTCGCAATAGATCGTGTCGCGCATCATCAGCGGCGGCTCTGCCGGATTGATGACGACAATCGCCTTGCCCGAACCCGCGCCGCCAACCTTCTGAACAGCGGCAGACGTCGTGCGGGTGAATTCATCGATGTTCTTGCGCGTGCCCGGCCCGATCGAGAGCGAGGCGACGGTGGCGATGATTTCTGCGTAATCGACCGTTTGCACGCGGCTGACCGCGTTCACCATCGGGATGGTCGCCTGACCAGCGCAGGTGACCATGTTCACATTCATCACCGAACGGCTGATCAGCTCTTCGAGATTGACCGGCGGCACGCACAGCGGACCGATCGCGGCCGGAGTAAGGTCTATCATCAACACGCCGAGTTCATTGAGCTTACGGCTGTTCTCGGCATGGACATAGGCCGAGGTCGCATCGAAAGCGATCTGAACCCCGTCTTCGAGCACGTGCGGCAACATGCCGTCGACGCCCTCTGCGCTGGTCTTGATGCCCATATCCGCAGCGCGTGCGAGACCTTCGGACTCGGGGTCAATCCCGACCATCCACACAGGCTCGAGCACGTCCGAGCGCATCAGCTTATAGAGCAGATCGGTGCCGATGTTGCCGGGGCCGATGATCGCGCATTTCACCTTGGTCATTTCATAGCTCCATCACCGGCGCTGCTTTGCCTTTCGGCGAAAGTAACGCCGCCTACTGCGTAGTTTTCAAGCGGGGTTTCCTGGATCACGACCCGCACCTGCTCGGGCCTGACGTCGACAGTCTGCATCGCGGCTTCGGTAAGCGCGCGGCAAAGCGCCTGCTTTTGTTCATTGCTCCGCCCTACGGCGAGCACGACCGAAATTATCGGCATTGCAGCCCTCCCGTCCGAAGGACGTGGCGATATGCATCAAGCAAACCGGACACTGATTTCCCCCATATCCTGAAACCTTGCGAAAACGGCATCGCCCGCTTCCACCGGAATGGCTTCGGTCGCACCGCCGGTCAGCACCACGCTGCCCGCAGGCAGGGTGCGTCCACGCGAATGCAGCCATGAAACCATCATGCGGATCGCTTCGGCGGGATGGCCGAGAACCGCACCTGAAGAGGCAAGCGCGGCAATCTCGCCATTGCGCTCAAGCACCAGACCGATCGTGCGAAGATCGAGATCGCGCGGCCGACGCGGGCGGCCGCCCAGCACAAAGCTTGCCGCAGAACCATTGTCCGCAATCACGCTGGCGAGGTCGAACTTGAACTTCTCAAAGCGGCTATCGAGGATTTCGATTGCCGGCTGCACAAATTCGGTCGCATCGAGGATTTCCTCGATCGTGACGTCCGGCCCGGCCAGCTCGTCTTTCATCAGAAAAGCGATTTCGGCCTCGACTCGCGGGTGGATCATTCCGCCGGTGGGAATAACGCTGCCCTCGCAATCCACGAAGTCGCGCATCAGAATGCCAAAACTGGGCTCGGTAACGCCCATCTGCTCCATCTTGGCCTTCGAAGTCAGACCGGCCTTGTAACCGATCAGTTGGCGGCCATCGTCGCTCCAGCGGGCGAGCAGACGGTCCTGCACATCATAACCGCCTTCGACATCCAGCCCCGGAAAATCATCGGTCAGCTTGGGCATGGTGTGCGGAGCGGCCTGCGCTTCGGCAACCTGCGTTGCGATCGTGTCGAGTGTTGCCGCATCAAGCATTTGCGCTCTCCTTGCTGGAGGCCGCGCCAGCCTTTGCTCCGCCAAGCTTTGCAAAGCGGGCCGTACAGCTTCCGATCCCGCCAATATGCGCGACCAGTTCGTCTCCGTCGGCAACCGGAATGAGCGGCGCGAGCGAGCCCGAAAGAATGACCTCGCCAGCCTTGAACGGCATACCGAGCTTGCCGAGCGTGTTGGCGAGCCAGACCACCGCATTGACTGGGGAGCCCTGCACCGCCGCACCGACACCCGTCGCGCACGGCTCGCCATTCTTTTCCACCAGCAGCCCGGCCAGCGTCAGGTCTACGTCGCGCGGATCGACGCGATCTTCGCCGAGCACGTAGACCCCGCAAGACGCATTGTCGGCGACCGTATCCTGAATACGGATATCCCAATCATCGATCCGGCTATCGACGATCTCGAAGCAGGCCCGCACATGGTCGGTCGCCCGCAGGACGTCGACGGGGGTAATGCCCGGACCGTTGAGGTCCTCCTTGAGCACGAAAGCGATCTCGGCTTCGGCCTTGGGCTGGATCAACTGGTCGAGATCGAGCGTCGAGCCGTCCTCGAACTGCATGTCAGCAGTCAGCTGACCGAAGTCAGGTTCGAAAACGCCGATCATTTCCTGCACGGCCTTCGAGGTCACGCCGATCTTCTTGCCGACGATCCGCGCGCCCTGCTCCAGACGGCGGGCAATAAAACGCTCCTGAATCCGGTAGGCATCAACAATATCGATACCGCCATAGCGATCACGCAACGGAGCAAGGGTCGCATTCGCGCCCCAGGCCTCAAACAACTCGTCGCCAGCGGATTCGATGGTTTTGGGATCGAGGGCCATCAGAGCTTCACACACACATTGCGCAGCTCGGTGTAGAATTCGAGGCTGTGCACCCCGCCTTCGCGACCGATGCCGGATTGCTTGGTTCCGCCAAAGGGCGTGCGCAGGTCGCGCAGGAACCAGGAATTGACCCAGGTCAGGCCAACGTCGATTTCACCCGCGACGCGGTGCGCACGCGACAGGTTCTCGGTCCAGATG
>JAYPMZ010000033.1:17917-22492 GCA_038130205.1 Erythrobacteraceae bacterium
GTCCAGATGCTGGTCGCGAGGCCATATTCGGTGTTGTTGGCAAGGGCGATTGCCTCTTCCTCGCTGTCGAACGGACGGATGTGGCAGCAAGGGCCGAAGATTTCTTCGCGGACCACGGCCGCATCATCGGGCAGTCCGGTCCAGATGGTCGGCTCTACGAACGAACCGCCCGACAGTTCGTCGGGAAGATCGGGAGTGCCGCCGCCGGTGACCACGGTCGCGCCTTCCTCTGCCGCCTTGGCATAGTAGGACAGAACCTTGTCGCGGTGCTCGGGCGAAATCAGCGGGCCGATGTTGGTATCGCCATTGTCCGGGTGACCGGGACGCAGCCCTTCGGCCACTTTCTTCAAGCGCGCCACGACCTCGTCGAAAACGGGACGTTCGACCAACACGCGCTCGGTCCCCAGGCACACCTGACCGCAATTGAGGAAGACTGAACGGGTCAACCCCTCGATCGCCTTGTCGAGGTCCGCATCGGCAAACACGACCGCGCTATTCTTGCCGCCCATTTCGAACGAAACATCGCGCAATCCGCGTGCAGCCGCCTGCATGATGGCCGTGCCGGTGCGCGTCTCGCCGGTGAAAGTGATCGCGTCGACGCCCTGATGCTCGGTCAGGAACTGACCCGCGGAGTCGGGACCGAAACCGTGCACGACATTGTACACGCCCGTGGGCACGCCGACTTCGTTCATGACCTCGCCAAGCAAGGTCGCTGTGCCGGGCGTTTCTTCCGAAGGCTTGACCACGACAGTATTGCCGCAGGCCAGCGCCGGAGCGACCTTCCACGTCATCAGCAGGAAAGGCGCATTCCACGGACTGATCACGCCGATCACACCCTTGGGCTTGCGAATTGCGTAGTTGAGCGCACCGACCCCGTCAGGGGTAGGCGTCTGGAAGCTCTCGGTCGCGACCGATTTCACAAGGTCGGCAAAAGATTTGAAGTTGGCAGCACCACGCGGAACGAAAGCGTGCTGCATCATCGAGCGCGGCTGGCCGGTATCCGCCATTTCGGCTTCGACGAAATCATCGAAGCGGCGGGTGATGCCATCGGCAATAGCGCGCAGCATGTCGGAGCGGTCTTCGACCGAAATGGTCTTCCACGGGCCATTCAATGCATCGCGCGCTGCGGCAACCGCTGCGGCAACTTCATCGCGGCCGGCTTCGCTAACCGAGCCAACCACCGCGCCGTCATAGGGGCGGCGCTTTTCAAAGCTGCGTCCGCTCTCGCTTGAGACAAACTCGCCATTGATGAAGTGCTGGAATGTCTTTGTGCCAGCTGATGCCGTAGCCAGCACTGCACTCGAATCGCCCATCTTTGCCTCTCTCCTATCCACGTGCGGTATTGCTGATGAAGCATGCCGTGGTTGAGGGGGAGGTTATTGCGCTTGACCTACACCGTCCAATATAGATTATAGCGCCTAGCTATACGGAAAAGGTATCAATGAGCGCTGCACAACAGGTCGGAATCCGTCAATTGCGCTATTTCGTGGCGGTCATGCAGCACGGCAGCTTCCGCGCCGCTGCTGATGCTGTCCATATTTCGCAGCCGCCACTCACGCGGCAGGTCCAACAGCTCGAAGACGTGATTGGAGTCAAACTGTTGGAGCGCGGAGCGCGCGGTGTGACCGCAACTCCGGCGGGGCAGGCCTTCTTCGAGGATGCGACCAATATCCTGCAACTGATAGACAGCGCCGCGACACGCGCGCGGCGGACCGGTATGGGCCAATTGGGCAGGCTCGACGTCGGAGTGTTCGGCTCGACAGTGCTCAACACCATCCCCCGCATCATGAAAGCGTTCCGCGAACTCTACCCCGAAGTCGAGGTGGTGCTCCACAATATGGATCGCGAAACGCAGGTCAGAGCCTTGCGTGACCGCCGGATTGCCATAGGCATCAACCGCTTCTTCGATGACGAGCCGGGCTTGCATTGCGAGGCGCTTTATTCCGAACGCCTGTTTGCCGTCTTTCCGGCCAACCACCGGCTGGCGGAGCGTCATACCATGCGGTTCCGCGATCTCGCGAACGAACCGCTGATCATGTATCCGCGCGTCTCGCGACCGACCGGCTTCACTTATGAATTGATGAAGATATTCCACGACCGCGGGATCAATCCGAACATCGTCCAGCAAGTCGACGGGGTGGTGACCGCCGTCGCGCTGGTTTCAAGCGGCATCGGAACCTCTTTCGCGGTGGATTCCGCCCGGACCTTGCAATTGCCCGGAATCCGCTACGTTCCTTTCGATCCGACCGAGAACGTCCGCTTCGAACTGTCGATCATCTGGCGCGAGGAAGACGACAGCGCCCTGACGCGCTCCTTTCTTCAAGTCGCGCGCGATTGCGACAAGGGAATTCTGGAGCCTTCTTGAACCTTGGGGCCTTAAGCCTTCAGCCACCGCGCGTGCCAGGCGATGTGATCGGCCATGAAGGTCGAGATGAAGAAGTAGGAATGGTCATACCCTTCCTGCATCCTGATCTGGGCTTCGATACCCTTCGCAGCACAAATGTCCGACAGGCGATGGGTTTGCAGCTGCTCTTCGAGGAAGTTGTCGGCTGTCCCCTGATCGACCAGCATCGGCGGAGCTTTCGCCCCATCCTCGATCAGCGCCACAGCATCATAATCGCGCCATACCGCGCGATCATCGCCCAGATAACGGCCCAGCGCCTTCTCGCCCCATGGCACCTGCGCCGGAGCCACAATGGGTGAAAACGCGCTGACAGAGCGGAAGCCCCCGGGATTGCGCAGTGCGATGGTGAGTGCCCCGTGGCCGCCCATCGAATGACCCGTGATCGATTGGCGCGCCGTGTCGACAGGGAAGTTCTCGGCAATCAGCGCCGGAAGCTCGTCCTCGATATAGGCGCGCATCCGATAGTTTTTCGCCCATGGTTCCTGTGTCGCATCGACATAGAATCCCGCACCCTTGCCGAAGTCGTACTCGTCTTCGGCATCTGGCACGTCATCGCCGCGCGGAGAAGTGTCGGGCGCGACGAGGATGATGCCGTGTTCGGCGCAGGCCGCACGGTATTCGCCCTTTTCCATGACGTTGGCATGGGTGCAGGTGAGGCCCGAAAGATAGGTCAGCACAGGCAGCTTCGTCCCTGGTGCATGATCGGGGACGAAAACCGCGAAGGTCATTTCGGTGCCGGTTGCGCTGGAGGTATGCTTGTACACCCCCGGCGTGCCGCCGTGGCTACGTATCTGGGAGACGGTCTCCATCAAAACACCACGACGCTGCGGATGCTCTCGCCCTCATGCATCAGGTCGAAACCCTTGTTGATCTCCTCAAGGGTAAGCTGGTGCGTGATCATCGGATCGATCGCGATCTTGCCGTTCATGTACCAATCGACGATCTTGGGCACATCGGTGCGGCCCTTGGCTCCGCCGAAGGCTGTGCCGCGCCAGTTGCGTCCGGTGACGAGCTGGAACGGACGCGTCGCGATCTCCTTGCCCGCTTCGGCGACGCCGATGATGATCGATGTGCCCCACCCCTTGTGGCAGCATTCGAGCGCCTGCCGCATCACATCGGTGTTGCCGGTGCAGTCAAAGCTGTAATCCGCGCCGCCATCGAGCAGCTCGACGAGGTGTTCGACGACATTGCCCGTTTCCTTGGGGTTCACGAAGTCGGTCATGCCGAACTTCTCGCCCCATTCCTTTTTGGAATTGTTGATGTCTACGCCGACGATACGGTCTGCACCTGCCATCTTCGCGCCTTGAATGACGTTGAGGCCAATGCCGCCGAGTCCGAACACGACGACGTTGTCGCCAGGCTGCACCTTCGCCGTGTTCACGACCGCACCCACACCCGTCGTCACACCGCAGCCGACGTAGCAGGAGGTTTCGAACGGTGCGTCGGTGCGGATTTTGGCAACCGCGATTTCGGGCAGGACAATGAAGTTCGAAAAGGTCGAACAGCCCATATAGTGATAGATCGTCTGGCCCTTGTAGCTCATCCGCGAAGTGCCGTCGGGCATCAGGCCCTGACCCTGCGTGGAACGGATCGCACTGCACAGATTGGTCTTGCCCGAAAGGCACATTTTGCACTGCCGACATTCGGGCGTGTAGAGCGGGATAACGTGATCGTCGGGCGCAACCGAAGTCACACCGGGGCCGACTTCGCGCACAATCCCTGCCCCCTCGTGGCCGAGCACGCTGGGGAAGATCCCCTCGCTGTCCAGCCCGTCGAGCGTATAGGCATCGGTGTGGCAAATCCCTGTGGCCATGATCTCGACCAGCACCTCGCCTGCCTTGGGGCCTTCAAGGTCAAGCTCGACGATCTCGAGCGGCTTCTTGGCTTCGAATGCGACAGCGGCACGGGTCTTCATGGGTCACTCCTGAAATTGTTTGCCGCTCCCTATCATTGATACCTAAGGGTGATAAATAGGAGCAATTGAAATAGTCTATCCCTGTATAGGGAAAAAGGAGCGTCGCGTGATCGGTGGCTGGGATGGTATCGAAGAATTCGTCGCCGTGGCCCGCGCCGGCAGCTTTACAGGCGGCGCAAGGGCCTTCGGCGCATCGACCACCCATATGAGCCGTGCGATAGAAAGGCTCGAGGCGCGTCTCGGCTCGCAATTGTTG
>JAYPMZ010000034.1:0-1033 GCA_038130205.1 Erythrobacteraceae bacterium
TCGATCATGGCGAAATGGTGCCTCGCGCATCACAAGGAGAGCTTCCTTTACGAGCACTTCGACGAGATCACCGAAATCATGAAGGCCTATGACATCGCCTATTCGCTGGGCGACGGCCTGCGCCCCGGCTCGATCGCGGACGCCAATGACGAAGCGCAATTCGCCGAGCTCTACACGCTGGGCGAACTCACCAAGAAGGCGTGGGAGCAGGACGTTCAGGTCATGATCGAAGGGCCGGGCCACGTGCCCATGCACAAGATCAAGGAGAACATGGAAAAGCAGCTCGAGGCTTGCGGCGAAGCGCCGTTCTACACGCTCGGGCCGCTCGTCACCGACATCGCGCCGGGCTATGACCACATCACCAGCGGCATCGGCGCAGCGCAGATCGGCTGGTATGGCACCGCCATGCTCTGCTACGTCACGCCCAAGGAACACCTCGGCCTGCCCGACCGCGACGACGTGAAAGTCGGCGTTGTCACCTACAAGCTGGCGGCGCATGCGGCGGACCTTGCCAAGGGCCATCCGGCGGCCAAGGTGCGCGACGATGCGCTGTCGAAAGCGCGGTTCGAGTTCCGCTGGCGCGACCAGTTCAACCTCTCGCTCGATCCCGAAACCGCCGAGCAATATCACGACCAGACGCTCCCCGCAGAAGGCGCCAAGACCGCGCATTTCTGCAGCATGTGTGGGCCGAAATTCTGCTCTATGAAGATCAGCCAGGAAGTGCGCGAGTTTGCCAGGCTGCAAAACCAGTCCTCCGACGGCTTCGTCGCCGCCGAGGACGCGGAGAAGGGCATGGCCGAAATGAGCAAGGTCTACGAGGACACGGGCCGCGAGCTCTACATGGGGCAGGGCGACCGCGAGCATGACTGACGCCGCGCTTTGAACAGCGACCACACCAACGACCAAAGGGCTGCCGACCGCGAGCTCGCCGAGGATATCTCCGAGCTCGCCGACGCGCAGGTCACGCCCGAGCGCAGCGGGGCCGCGCGGCGCTATCCGCTGGCGATGATCGGCATTGCGCTCGGTGCAGGGG
>JAYPMZ010000034.1:1043-14362 GCA_038130205.1 Erythrobacteraceae bacterium
GGGGCGGTGTTGCTTGTTACCTTGCTCGGCTTCGCTTTCGCGGGTGATCGGATTTACGCCTTCGACCGCGCGATCCTGCTGAAAATGCGCGATCCGGCTCCGGGCGGAGTCGGACCGATGGTGCCCGAAGGCCCTGCGTGGCTGGTGCAGGCGATGATCGACATCACCGCATTGGGCGGCGGGACCGTGTTGACGCTGGTCGTGCTCGGCGCGCTCGGCCTGCTGCTGATCCAGCGCCATGTCCTGACTGCCGCATTGCTGGCCGGAGGGGTTGTGAGCGGCTCGCTATCGGTGAGCTTTGCCAAGCTGTTGTTCGGACGCGACCGGCCCGATGTGATCGAGCACCTCGTCGATGTCGGCACCGCCAGCTTCCCGAGCGGCCACTCGGCCAACAGCGCGATCGTCTATCTGACCGCCGCGCTCATGCTCACCCAGATTCTCGAAACCCATGTCCAGCGCATATACGTGGTGCTGCTGGCAGCGGCACTGGTCCTCGCGATTGGCACCAGCCGCGTTTACCTAGGCGTGCACTGGCCCAGCGACGTGCTCGCCGGCTGGAGCTTCGGCGCGCTATGGGCGCTCGGTTGGTGGGTTCTGGGTGCAGGGTTGCGAGAGCGATATGCGGGGGTTGGCGACGAGGCGCGACGTAAACGCAGTCGACGACATCACAACCGCGATGACGCGGCCTAATCGCGATCCCACTCGCAAAAACCGAATTCCGCTACGCAAGACTTCATTGAGTCGAGTGCTCTCTCCCATTCCTCAAGCACTTCCGCAGCCGTTTTGTAACGGGGCGAGGTTGCGCTGGTTTCACTGGCGGCCCACCGTCTGTCTCGTGCTGCCCGAGCTTCGGCCAGCCTGTCGTCATGCCTCGCGGACCACCGTTGCCGTTGCTCTTCACGCGTGCCGCGCGCGGCGAAGCGTTCGGACTCATACTCATATAGCCGGGCCACATGGGTAACAGGTATTTGCTGGCAGGCCTTTTGTCTTGAGAACGGTTCTTTGCGCGCGCTCGGCTGTCTCGCGTATTCGTTAAGAAGTGCATGCATCCATTGCCGTCCCTCACGGACCGATGTCGGATCGTCCCGGCGGAAATAAGTTGTTTGCAACAGATTCAGACATGTAATGTTCTCACCGCCCATCGAAAAGTCTGCCGAGATGCCTCCGCTGCCATTCAGTTCGTAACCGAAGCGCATGGCGTAATCTTCCGCGAGTCTGGCCGCTTGCGCGGGGATGAAAACGCACTCACGTGCGCCCTCGCTGATCCAATTGCGCGCTTCGGGTTCTATTGCGTTTTCACCGAAATGCAGGCTCGCGACGATGACGGCACGAAATGCGGTTGAGCAATCGATCTGCGAAGGGCTTGTCGCATGGATGATCGGGCCCAAGACAATCTGTCGGGTCAGTGCGCCGGTCGGATCATCATATATGCCTGCAGACCAGTATTCGTTTGCTGGTGGACCGCCAGAGGTCGAAAGGCGCGGATAGCGAAATGATTGGCGTAGCGAGGAGAAATCCGGAGCTAGCCGGCCAGCGGCCACATCGGCTTTGTGTTTCTCGAGCGAGACAAGCGTCTCGGGAATTTCTTCGCAGGGTAAGCCGCGATCCCTCAAAGCAGTCCATATTCTGAACCAGACGGCTTCTTCAGCGTTACGACGATCATTTGAAGGAACCAGTGCTTCTCTTTCCAAGAATAGATCAGCGTAGTGTTCGCAGCGCGCCGCTTGCGGGTTCGTTTGTACGAAAGCGGCTGCGCGATCGTCGCGAGCACTCAGTCTCCTCGCATCTGCGGATGCGCGTTCGGCAGCCGTTAAATTTTCACGCCTTTCGACTTCCTCCGGGTCATAGATGCAAGCTGCATTGGCGGTCGCCCACTGCAATAGATTTGCAGGCGGTTTTTCGGGCAGCTTTTCCGGCCAAGAAGGAAATTCAGCTTCGAGATACTGCGACCTGCTCCGAAGTTCGTATTCGTAAAGGGCCGAACCGAACTCGTTCAAAACTCTCGCGAGCCGACGATCCTTGGGAATCTCACGTCCTGAGTCGAATGCGTATTGCAACAAGCCGGCAGTTGCGAGCCGCTTGCCGGCGCGCTGATCGAAAAATGCGTCGCGGCCTGCCGAATCCCAAAGAAGCACAGCATCCACGAGCGCGTACTGAGAGAAATCCCGATTATACCCCACCTTCGCCACCAGAGCGGAGGCCGAAGGACAGTATTCTCGAAGTGGGGACGGTTGGTCTGATCGGGATTGCGCGACAGCGGGATATGCGATTGTGAGAATGATACCGAGGGCCAGCGCGATAAAATGAGGGCGCATCTTTTCTCTCCGACTTCCTGTCTTTACGCAGTGCTCACAGATTGGTCATCGATGTTGTAATCCAGACCGCTAGGAATGGCAGGCTATTGATTCTCAGGGATATTTTCTGCTGTCTTGGCTAAGCAACTATACGCGTGATAGTCAATACGCTCGCGAGGACCCGCCTTGTCGTGCGTGTCAGTCTCACCCCATCCCCACCATCACCCGGTCCAGCGCCTGCAAGAACCGCGAGCGATCCGCCTTGCTGAATGGCGGCGGGCCGCCACCCATCCCGTCCATCCCTGCGCGCAGGTCTTCCATGATCGCCCGCGTCGCTATCGCTGAACCGATGCTGGCGGCGTCGAACTCTCGTCCATCGTGCTTCAGCACTCTCGCGCCTGCCTTCAGGCAGCGTTCTGCAAGAAGTATGTCGGCGGTGATCACCACGCTGCGCTTGTCCGCGTTCTCCGCAATCCAGTCGTCCGCCGCGTCGAAGCCATCGCTCACCACAACCCGCTTCACCCGCTCGCTTACCGGCACGCGGAAGGGGGAGTTGCTGACCACGCGAACCTCGGCCTTAAAACGGTCGGCCACGCGATAGACCTCCTCCTTCACGGGGCAGGCATCGGCGTCGACGAGGATGGTGACAGGTCCGTTCATCCGAGAGGCATTAGGCGTTTCGCCGTTTTTGTGCTACAAGGCCCTTGCTGACGTCGGAATTTGCGACGGATCTTGAAATTTGACGACCGCCGCTTGCCATTTGGGTCCCTTCCAACGGACTGCTCCGGCCCCGGCGTAAACCGGACGACGATTTCCTTTCATTTGATCGAATTGACGCACAACCCGCACAGCATCCTGCTGCGCGGGCAACACTTACGTTCTTGAAAGGAACGTCTCTATGTCCAGCAAAACTGGCTCCGTAAAATTCTTCAACGCCGACAAGGGCTATGGCTTCATCCAGCCTGACGACGGCTCTGCCGACAGCTTCGTGCATATCACTGCCGTGCAGGCAGCAGGCATGCAGACGCTCGATAAGGAGCAGCGCCTCAATTACGAAGTCGAAACCGGACGCAACGGCAAGGAAAGCGCCGTGAACCTTTCGGCGGCTGACTGATAGAAAACGGGGCGCGGCGCATACGGTGGCGCGCCCCCTTTTCCCTGTCCCTCCAATCCGAAAGCGAGGCTCCCATGGCCCAGACCTATGAATTTTACACCGAGCGCGCCGATGCCGCTGCAAAGGCTGCAACAGCTGCAAAGCTCGACAATGTCCGCGACCGTGAATTGCGGGCGGAGAAAACCTGGCGTGCGCTGGCAGAAGCCGCGCGTGGAGCCGCGCAGGAGCGCGAGAAGATCGCTGCCGAACGCGCCGCCATGCGCGAAGCCGCAGCGAACTAGCGCTGCACAGATCTGAATTGCTTATGGAAACCGGCTAAGCCGATCCTATCTTGAAGTCTCCAACCCGCCACAGGAGACTTGCCCCATGCGTCAGCCCGCTCTTTTTATCGGCCACGGTAGCCCGATGAATACGCTGGAGAACAATGGCTACACGCAGGGGTGGGCGGCAATGGGGCGCAATCTGCCGAAGCCCAAGGCGATCCTTGCGATCTCTGCCCATTGGTATTTCGGTGCGACCGCCGTCACCGCGATGGCGCGCCCGCGCACCATTCACGACTTCTACGGCTTCCCGCAGGAGCTTTTCGATGTCGAGTATCCCGCTGCGGGCGATCCCGAACTTGCGGGGCGGATACAGGAGCTGGTGAAGCCCGAATGGATGGGGCTGGATCAGGACCAGTGGGGGCTCGATCACGGGACGTGGTCGGTGCTCAAGCACATGTATCCCGATGCCGATGTGCCGGTGGTGCAGCTCTCGCTCAACGCGACGCGGCCGATCGACTACCACGTAGCAATGGGGCGGAAGCTTGCGGCGCTGCGCGATGAAGGCGTGATGATCCTCGGCAGCGGCAATATCGTTCACAATCTGCGGCGGGTCGAATGGGACAAGCCCGACAGCGGCACCGAATGGGGCCGGCGCTTCGACGAGGCGGCGGGCGAGCAATTGCGCGAGGCGCCGGGGGACATTCTCAAGCTGCTGGAGCATCCCGATTATGCAATGGCGGTGCCGACGCCCGATCACTTCCTGCCGATGCTCTATCTGGCAGGGATTGCGGCGGAAGAAGGCTCGCAAGTCGAAACGCTGCTGGAGGGACACGCATTGGGCTCGATCAGCATGACGAGCTATGGCATCGGCGCGCATGTCGAGCTGGCGAAAGACCCCACTTGCGCGGCCAAACTGCCCGAAGGCGTACCGCCCGACCAGAGCAAGATCTGAAGGCCTGCTCCGGCGGCTTTGCGCTTTCCTACACAGGCGTTCGCGCGCTAGCCTTGCAGGCATGGAAAGCCGTGATCTTTCGGGCGCTTGCGCACGTTCTACCGCATTCGCGCAACCATTCTCGGCAAGCCGTGGTTTATACTCTCTGGACAGTGTTCCAAGTGTTCCATCGTGTAGGATTCGGGCTCGCAATTGCGCATGATGGGCACCATATCAGGAGTGCAACAGGGAACAGAGAAGAGGAGACTCGCAATGCAGTTCCAGTTCAACACCGACCACACCGTCATGGGGACCGAAAACGTCGCCGAACGGATCGAGGCGATGATGCGGACCAAGTTCGCACGGTTCGAGGATCGGCTCACTCGGATCGAGGTCCACGTCTCCGACGAGAACGGGCACAAGCACGGCCATGACGACAAGGCCTGCACCATCGAAGCGCGTCCGCGCGGTGGTCGTCCGATCGGTGTGACAGAGCATGGGTCGAAGGTGGATGCAGTCGCGCGCAAGGCGGCGTCGACCATGGTGCAGCGGCTAGAGCGTGTGCTGGGCCGCGAAGCCCGTCATAGCCACGACCCGCGCCCCGAGAAGGTGATCTAGCAGGAGCTATTCGGGCACACCGAGAAAGGAGGCGATGTTCGGCCAGTCGCTGCGCACCGCCTCCCGCCCGCGCTCGATGTTCTGGAACAGCAGTTCTGGGATGAACTCGATCGTTTCGTAAAGGTTGGTCGCTGGTTCGATCACCATTGTCGGGATTAGCGCATAGCGGTCGATCCGCTCGCGCAACGGGGACATCGCTTCGGCAACTTGCACCGGTGTCAGGCCTATGGCGACAAGCTTGGCCTCTTGCGCTGCGGCGGCTCGCAATATGTCGTTGACCAGCTCCACCCCGGAAAGGTCGCTATCTGCGACTTCGCGGGTGAGCAGCTCGACCGAGCGCAGCCCGATCGTGATGACGCTGTTGTAGGGTTTGCGCGGGTGCGCGAGCGGCGCTTCGGCCCGCACGCACAGGATCGCCCGGGGCCTTAGTTCGAGAAGGGAGTTGTAGGGCGTTACGTCCTTCACCCCGCCGTCGACCCACTGCTCCTTGCGCCCTTGCGCGTCGCGGGTGATCCAAGGCGGGAAGAACGGCGGTTGTGCAGCGCTCGCAAGAACCCAGTCAGCAATATTGTCGGTGCTCTCGGCGATGGTTTTGAACTCGCCAGTGGTGATATTGACCACCGCCAGCCGCAGGTTCTTGCCCGTTGCACGGATGCGTTCGTCTTTATAGGCGTTGCGCAAAAGCGCGTGCAGTGGACCGACCGAATAGATCGAGTCCTTGCCTGTAACGATTGCCCACAAGGGCCCGCCGCGCGATTTGTAGATGTCGTCGGGCCCTGTGATCCCGGTCCAGAACTCCACCAGTTCATCGAGCGAATTCTGTGCGACTGCCGCAGCCTGGATCGCTCCGGTCGAGGTGCCCACGACGCTTTCGAAATCGACCCCGCGCCGCGTGATCAATTCATCGAGCACGCCCACCTGAAACGCACCATGCGCTCCGACGCCGCTGAGTGCCAATCCTAGTCCGCCTGCCATGCAAAACCTCCCATCCGCAATGGTTTACACGCGGAAGAAACCGACTGGATAGGATCGAAGCGCCCTCGGCCCGTATGTCAGGCGTCCAATCAGAGCCACACTCTGCCGCACAAACGGTCGATATGCGGGGGAGGCACATCCATATCCTTGATGCTTACGTAGCTGGTCGCGGGATCGGACAATGAAATCCCGGTTCCGTCACCAACCATCCCCTCAGAATTTCAAAGGATGATCTCATGAACATCACCAAGTTTACCTCGCATCTCGCTATTGCCACCGGCGCTGCACTCGCGCTTGCTGCTTGCGGAAGCGAAGCCACCACAGATGACAACATGATGGCCGACGAAACTGCAATGGCAGAAGACGCCACGGCTGCAGGCACCATCGTGGAAGTCGCATCGGGTAATCCTGATTTCTCGACCCTCGCTACCGCTGTCGGCGCTGCCAACCTCGGTGAAACGCTGAGCGGCGAAGGCCCGTACACCGTCTTTGCTCCGACCAACGATGCCTTCGCCAAGATTGACGAAGCCACACTGACCGAGCTGACCACCAACGACACCGAAACGCTCGGCAATATTCTTACCTACCACGTCGTCTCGGGCGCAATCGACGCACCGACGCTCATCGCAGCGATCGAGAGCGCAGGCGATGAGGGCTACTCCATTACCACCGTCAACGGCGCTACGCTGGCCGCGAACCTCGTCGATGGCGCCGTGGTCCTCACCGATGCCGCAGGCGGCACCGCAACTGTCGAAGCGACTGACGTCGAAGCATCGAACGGTCTGATCCACGTGATCGATACCGTGCTGATGCCGGGCTAAAACTATGTGCACGCTTGGGGGTGGTTCCTACTGCCCCCAAGCGGTGCTAAACCCCCGTCGATGCCCAACCCTCTCCGCCTGACCGCGCTGTTCGTCCTCCTGCTTGCTGCCTGTTCGCAGACGCCGGGAGAAATCAGCCAGGACACGCAGGCGTTTGACGGCATTGCGGCAGAAGCCACCATCTCCGTGCTCGGGACAGAGCCGTTCTGGGCGCTTGAAATTGAGTCCGAAGGCGATGGCCATAGGGCAACCTACTCCTCGCCCGAAAATCCCGAAGGCACACGTTTTGCCGTCGATCGGTTCGCGGGCAACAATGGCGTCGGCTTTTCGGGCATGCTTGATGGCGAGGCGATAAGCGCAGCTATCACGCCGGGCGATTGCAGCGACGGGATGAGCGACCGAAGCTATCCTTATACCGCCACCGTTTCGCTTGGCGATTCTACTCTGTTCGGCTGTGCCTATACCAGCGACGAGCCTTTCACCGGAAACGCAGCACCATGAGCACTCACGAAAGCGATGGTCGGGTCGGCGCCAAGCTCGGATCGGAGCCGGTCAGCTGGCTATGGCGCGGCCTTTTCTGGCTCGCTACCGCCTACAATCTCGTGATCGGCGCGCTCGGCATCGTGTCGCCAGTTGCAACTGAAGATGCGCGCATCGTCGGTCTACTGGTCGCGTGTTTCGGCATCATCTACATGCTCGTTGCGATCAATCCGCGACGTTACGCCGCAACCTTGTGGGCTGGTCTGGTCGGCAAGGTCGGCGTCGTCGCCTTGCTCGGACCGGCAGCCGTGGGCGATGGCGGTGACCGCATGATCGCGGGAATCCTCGCCGGCGATGCGCTGTTTGCAATCGGTTTCCTCGTCTTCCTGCTCACACATCAGGAAGATTGAGCGACTTCCCTCAATACAGTCCGGGAATTTCGTGCTGGGCAGCATTGGGCTGCGCAGGCTGGAGCATTTCACGCAGGCTTTCGCGCTGGGCAACGCTGCCATCCTTCCCGCCGCTGATCGGCGTGCAGGCTGCCGCGCCGCTGGACAGAAAATCGAGCGCCTTGGCAATCGAAGCCTCCGCGGGATCGCCCAGAGGCGTGAAAATGTCGTCGCCTGCGCGGCAGGTGTTCGGCACCACGCTGGCGAGGCCGGTGAAATACTCGCCCTGATCGTTTGCGTTGACCGTCTGGAACGCCAAGGCGCGGATCCGCAGGTCGCAGGCGTCGAAGTCGAAACCGAATTGCCCCACCGGCTTGCCCAGAGTGTTGTCGCCCACCAACGCCACGCTGTCGGTGGCAAGGTAAGGCAGCATCGAATTGACCACCAACTCGCTCGCCGATGCAGTGCTGCCGGTGCCGATGAAGGCGACCTTGGTAGGGCGCAGCGCTTGCACTTCATTCTGGAACAGCCGCGTCTCGTTCTCCGAAGATTTGGAAGGGCGCAGGACCGTTCGGCTCCACACTTGACCAACCCGACCCTGACCCATCAGATCGCCAAAGTTGTTCGCCACGCTCACCAGTCCGCCGCCATTGTAGCGGAAGTCGATGATAAGCTCGCTCACGCCGTTGGCGTTGAACTGCTGGAATGCCTGGCGCAGCTGGTTGATCGCGTCGGCGATGATGAAAGTGCGCATGTTGATATAGCCGACCTTCTTGCCACCGTCGTCGATGATGACGACGCCGTAACGGTCCGAGATCGGGTCGAGCGCGAAGTCGGCCTTGGTAACGCTGACTTCGAGAACCGCCCCGCCGACTTGTGCGAACCGCAGGACGCGCGCGACGCCGGGGTCGGACGGGCCCAGAGCGTCAACCACCGCTTGCGGGCCGCCGCTTACCATCAGCGATGCCACCGTACGCAAATCGGCGCTGGTGGTCCCGATCGCAAGCAATTCGGTCCCGCGGTCGATCCCTGCAGCAAAACCGGGCGCATTCTCGAAAGCTTCGACGATGAAGACGCGGTTGTTGGTGGTGTCGTAAGTCAGGCGAATACCGAAGCCCGCGCTCGAACCCGAATTGATGAGCGCGTTTTCGTCGGCAATCGACGTGGCGAAGGTAAAGCCGCGATCCTTTGATTGCGCGCGCGCAGGGGCAACTCGTGCATCGAGATAGGGCTGCACCGCGTTGAAGGACGCCGGATTCACCGAGTTGTCGAGCAGGTCGGGGAACAGATACCATTCGTTGAGCACGTCATTGGCGAAGGCGATCTGGTTCGAAATGGAGCAAGTGCCGCCGCTGCCGGTTCCGCCGCCGCCCGTGCCACCGCCGCCGGTGCTAGTGCCCGAGTTCGATCCACCGCCTCCACAGGCAGCAAGCGCGATGGCGAGCGTAGCAGTCAACGAAAAGCGACCGACGGTGCGAAGGCTATTGGGCATGGGGTGGTGCGACTCCGAATAGGTATTGGGCGGCATTCTAGCGCAAAACGTGAAGGCAATGCGTGTTTCCGACATGCCGCCTCCGGCGCTCCACGGCAAGTTGATGGTGGTTGTCCACGGGCACGAAGCTGAATGTCAGACTGAAATTGCTCGATTTTTGCGGTGTTTTCCTCAGAAACTGGGGCAAATCCCCCTGTGCTCCCTCGTTTTGCCTCCGCGTTGCGACTAGCACCGGGGCATGGAAAGACAGAATCATGCCTGACCTGCCCGATTGGATCGCATCCCAGCTACCGCCTGCGGCGCGTCACCCCGGCCTGGCCATTGCCAGCCTCGGCGACGCCAAGACGCATGGGCGCGGCGGGTTTGCCTTGACGAGCCCCGCGTTCAAGACCGGCCAGGAACTCGACCCCTGCTTCACCGCCAAGGAAGAGGACGCGGTTGCGCCTCCGCTTGAGTGGACTGCGCCGCCACCCGGTTCGCAGGAACTGATCGTGATTGTCGAAGATGCGACCGATCACGATGCCGAACCCTCGTGCCAGTGGCTGGTGTGGGGCCTCGCGGGCCAGCGCGGCAAGCTGCTCGAAGGCGAAGTTCCCCCGCGCACGGGCAAGAACGCTTTTGGCAATTCCGAATGGCTGCTGCCCGACCCGCCCGTTGGCGAGACGCGCCATTACGTGTTTCAGATCTTCGCAACCGATTTGCCGCTCACGCTGATGCCGGGCGCAAGTCGCGAGGAAGTAATGGGAGCGATTAAAGGATTCATCACCGCCAGCGCGGTGCTCTACGCGCCCTTCACCGGAGTTGAGGCCGACGACGGCTTCATCGACGATATCGATTTCGAATAAACTGCCATCCATAAGGGAGAATTATCATGGCAAACGCACTGCAAAAGCCGGTCAACCTTTCGGCTGATCTTGAAGCGGTAGTCGGCAAAGGCCCGATGACCCGTGCTCAGGTCACCTCGAAGGTCTGGGAATACATCAAGGCCAACGACCTGCAGGACAGCAAGGACAAGCGTCAGATCAATCCCGATGCCAAGCTCGGCAAGGTGATCGGCAACGACCAGATCTCGATGTTCAAGATGACGGCTGCTGTTTCGAAGCACCTCAGCTAAGAACTCCGGTTCCGAACATACAGCGGCCCGGCCGGCGATATCCGCCTGCCGGGCCGTTTGCGTTTCGGGCAGCTGTCTTGCGTACCCTACTCGACGTCGCCGTCCTTGCGATGCGGAATACGCACCTCGCCCGCCCATAGCGCCCACAGGATGATCAGCGGCTGCGCGAACATGCGCGGCACATGGTAGGCAAGGCCTAACCCGCCGTCTTCGCGCATCATGTCCATCGCGAAATTGTTGATATTGGCAGGCCAGACACACAGCGCAGAGAGCGCAAGGCCGACCCCCGCGGCGCGGCGCAGGCGGATGTCGAACCATTGCAGCAGGCCTATGGCGCCCAATATCTCGGCGACCCCTGTCCAGAACACGATCTCTTGATGAAAGGGGATCATCTCCGGCATGATCGAAAGGAAGGGTTCGGGCCGGACGATGTGGAGATAGCCCGCATAGCCATAGAATGCGGCAAGGATGACCCTCATGATTGCGCGGATCATAGCGCTGGGCCCTTGCCCGGTGCCCATTCAGGGGCGGCGAGTTCGAAGCCTGCAAATTCAAATCCAGGCACAACGATGCACGAGACCAGCGAATAGCCTGCCGCAGCCTCGCTGGCCGGAGCTGGGCGCGCGGCTTGCCATGCCTGCGTGGGCACGAGACCCTGCAGATTCTCCCCGCCAGAGACATCGCCGCCGAGCCGGATCGTGCGAACGGGACCTGCATCATCATCGGCCAGTGCGAGGTCGAGCGGATCGCCCCCCTGCCAGATCCACATCTCGTCGGCATCGACACGGTGCCAGTGCGAGCTCTCTCCCGATTTGAGTAGAAACACGATCGCGGTTCCCTTTGCGCGCCCCGTGTCATCGGCCTCGGCGCGCCAGGTTTCCTTGAACCAGCCTCCTTCTGGATGGGCGCTCAGGCCCAATTGTTCGATCAGCGCGTCCGCGCTATTCGTATGGCTCATTGAAGGGTCCCTCTGGTTTCGGGGCGCAGTATCGGGAGTTTCTGCAAGCATGCAACACACAGCGCTTAACCTAGTCGCCATCGCCGCCTGTCTGGCGGCACCGATTGGCGCGCCGCTCGCCGCGCAAGAGGTCGAAGAGACCGCTTCCGAGATGGAGACCGATCCCGCACTTCAGGCAGCGCTCGTCGCTCTGGACATCGCGCCGGTGTTTGACGGGCATAACGACGTGCCGATCCAGCTGCGCTCGCGCTTCAACAACCAGATCAACGGGTTCGACTTTGCCGACACCAGCCACACGGGCGAGGGTGACAGGAACACTATGCACACCGACCTCGCGCGGCTCGCAGAAGGGCATGTGGGGGCGCAATACTGGTCGGTCTATGTGCCGGCGAGTCTGCCAGAACCCGAAGCGGTGCAGATGACCGTCGAACAGATCGACGTAATGAAGCGCCTGATCGCACGCTATCCCGATGCGCTCGCCTTCGCCCAAACCGCCGACGATGTCGAAAACGCGATTGTCGAGGGAAAGGTCGCCTCGATGCTGGGCATGGAGGGCGGGCACTCGATCGGATCGAGCCTCGGCGTGTTACGCCAGATGTATGCGCTAGGCGCGCGCTATATGACGCTGACCCATTCGTCGAACACGCCGTGGGCGGACAGTGCCACCGACGATCCCGAACACGGCGGGCTTACTGACTTCGGCAAGGATGTGGTGCGCGAGATGAACCGCCTCGGCATGCTGGTCGATCTCAGCCATGTCAGCGAAGAGACGATGATGGACGCGCTCGACGTGGCCGGCGCGCCGGTGATTTTCAGCCATTCGGGTGCGCGGGCGATCAACGGCCATGCGCGCAATGTGCCCGACAGCGTGTTGGCGCGCCTGCCGGAAAATGGCGGAATCGTCATGGTGGTGGCGCTGCCCGGCTTTCTCAACGACGACCAGCGGCAATGGCTCGCCGCGCGCGAGGCGGAAGAGGCAATGCAGAAGTCACTGTTCCGCGGCCAGCCCGACGTCGTTGCGCGCGCCATGGCCGAATGGGATGCAGGCAACCCAATGCCCGAAACAGATGTCGGGGTGATGGCCGACCACATCGACCATATCCGTGAAGTCGCAGGGGTCGAATATATCGGTATCGGCGGTGACTTTGACGGTATGCCCACCGGCCCTGTCGGCTTCGAAGACGTCAGCGGCTACCCGCAGCTCTTCGCCGAGCTGGCACGGCGCGGCTACTCGCAGGTCGAATTGGAGCTGATTGCAAGCCGCAACGCGATCCGCGTCCTGCGCGAAGCCGAACGCTATGCGGCGCAGGCTTCGGACAGGCTTCCTATCGAGACAGTCCTTCCGTCGGAGGACTGATCGCGCATGCTCAGTTGCTGAGTGCGGGAATGATCCAGACCACGCTCATCGCGATGATCGCGGCGGCAAGACCAATGCCGAGAATCCAGCGCAGGCGGCCGGTGGTTTCACCGCCGCGTGCGTCTTCCTTTTCGATGTGTACGCGGCCTTCGTTGTCGGTATTGCTCATGTGTTTTCCTCCTGTTGGGGGATAATATGGTGTTCAAATGCGCGGGTTAAAGACGTTCAGTCGCGCAGCAATTCGTTGATGCCGGTCTTCGCGCGCGTTTGCGCATCGACGGTCTTCACGATCACGGCGCAATAGAGCGAGGGACCGGGCGTACCGTCGGGCAGCGGCTTGCCGGGAAGCGAACCGGGGACGACCACAGCATAGGGCGGAACCTCACCGCGGTGCACTTCGCCCGTGGCGCGATCAATGATTTTGGTCGACGCGCCAAGGTAGACGCCCATCGACAGCACTGCGCCTTCGCCCACGCGCACACCTTCGGCCACTTCGGCGCGGGCGCCGATGAA
>JAYPMZ010000034.1:14372-20165 GCA_038130205.1 Erythrobacteraceae bacterium
CCGAAATATGCACGCCAGCGCCAATCTGCGCGCAGGAGCCGACGGTGGCCCAGGTGTCGATCATCGAGCCTTCACCGACAAAGGCGCCGATGTTGACGAAGCTCGGCATCAGCACCGCGCCCTTGCCGATGAAGCTGCCACGGCGCACCACTGCGCCCGGCACCACGCGGAAACCGGCCTCGCGAAAGCGGTTGTCACCCCATCCGGCGAATTTGAGCGGGACCTTGTCATAGGCGGCCTCACCCCCGGCGCCGCCTTCCATCACGCGGTTGTCGTTCAGACGGAAAGACAGAAGCACGGCCTTTTTGAGCCACTGGTTGACCTTCCATCCGCCGTTCCCGTCGGGTTCGGCAACGCGCGCTTCGCCATTGTCGAGCAGGGTCAGCGCCTCTGTCACGGCATAGCGGATTTCGCTTCCGGGGGTGACGTCGGCGCGGTTCTCCCACGCTTCCTCGATCTGGGCGATTAGGTTGTCGGTCATGATGTCTCCGCTAACAGTTTGGTTGCTGCTAGCGAGTGCAACCGCGCCCGACAAGCGCAAGGATTATTCGGGCATCCCGGCAGCAAGCGCGAACTCGTAGGCACGGTCAACCAGCGGGGTGACCCGCTCGCTCATCGCTTGCGCGTGGGCGGAGGATGCTGTCCCGTCGATCACGCGCTTTTTGATACCCTGCATGATGCCTGCAAGCCGGAAGAGGTTGTAGGCGAAATACCAGTCCATCGGCGGAACCGGATAACCAGTGCGTGCAACATAGCGTTCGACCGCCTCATCCGCAGAGGGATTACCGAGCTCTTCGAGATCAAGGCCCATCAGGCCTGCGCGGCCATCGGCAGGGTTGTGCCAGTTGAGCATCAGATAGCTGAAGTCCGCAATCGGATCGCCCAACGTCGACAGCTCCCAGTCGAGCACGGCAATTACACGCGGCTCGGTCTTGTGGAAGATCACATTGTCGAGCCGGTAGTCGCCATGCACCACACTCGATTCATGCTGCGGCGGGATCGTTTGCGGCAACCAATCGATCAGCCGCTCCATCTTCGGCATGTGCTCGGTTTCGGAAAGCTTGTATTGCTTGGTCCAGCGCGAGATCTGGCGCGCGCAATAGTCCATCGGCTTGCCGTAATCGCCAAGCCCGATTTCGTCGGGCTTGTTGAGGTGCAGATCGGCCATGGTGTCGATCAGCGCATTGTAGAGTTCACGGCGCTGTTCCGGTTCCATGCCGGGCAGCGCACCGCTCCACAGCGAACGCCCGTCGGCCATGCTCATCACGAAGAATTTCGAGCCGAGAACCTCGGGGTCTTCGCACAGGCCATAGGTGCGCGGCACGGGGAAGCCGGTCGGGTAAAGCCCGGTCATCGCCTTGTATTCGCGGTCCACCGCATGCGCGCTGGGCAGCAGTTTGCCGAAAGGCTGCCGACGCAACACATAGCTCGTCGCGGGTGTGTCGATCTTATAGGTCGGGTTCGACTGCCCACCCTTGAATTTGGTGTAGCTGATCGGTCCCTCGAAACCTTCGACATTGGCCTCGAACCATGCGGTCAGCGCGTCGAGGTCGAGCTTGTCCCGCTCTTCCACCTCGACGGTGCCAACCATTTCCTTGTCAAAATCGATAGCGGGCGCGCCCGTGCTGTTCTGTGTCATCAGTCGAACACTACCACGCTGCGTGCGTGGCTGCCCCCTCTCATTTTGTCGAACCCTTCGTTGACCTCGTCGAGCGAAATCCGCTCTGCGATAATGGTGTCGAGATCGAGCAGTCCGCGAAGGTAGAAGTCGACCAGACGCGGCAGATCGACGGGGAAATGGTTCATCCCCATGATCGCGCCCATCAGTTTTTTCCCGCCGAGCAAGTCCATCGCGCCGAGTCCGACCTTGCAGTCGAGCGGCATCATGCCAAGGATCACAGCCGTGCCGCCGCGCTTGAGCGAGGCAACCGCAAGGTCTGCGCTGGCCTGACGGCCAACCGCCTCGATTCCCCAGTCCGCGCCGCCGCCCGATATGGCGTGGATCTGTTTGACCACGTCATCAGCGAGGGCATCGACCGAGTGGGTCGCGCCGAGCACTTCGGCCAGAGCGCGCTTTTCGGGAAGCGGGTCAGCGGCAATAATCTTGCCGGCCCCTGCAATCTTTGCAGCGTTGATCGCAGCCAGCCCGACGCCGCCGCAACCAACCACGACCACCGTTTCACCAGGCGTGACCGCGCAGGCGTTGAAGATCGTGCCTGCTCCGGTAGTGACGGCGCAGCCGAGAATGGCGGCACGGTCGAACGGCATGTCCTTGTCGATCGCAACGCAGGCATTTTCATGGATCAGCATCTGTTCGCTCAGCGCGGACAGGTTGAGCATCTGGTTGACCGTCTCGCCGCCATTGCGGGTGAGGCGCGACGCGTCGGTCTTGCCCCGACGCGTCGGTCCGCCAAGGCACAGAGCCATGCGTCCGGTCACGCAGAACTCGCAAGTGCCGCAGAAGGCGCTAAGGCAGGATACGACGTGGTCGCCCGGCTTCACCGTCTTCACTTCGCTACCCACCGCGCGCACCACGCCTGCGGCCTCGTGGCCGGGGACGCAGGGCAGGGCGTGCGGATAGGAACCGTCGATGAAGTGCAGATCGGAGTGACACAGGCCGCAGGCCTTCGTGTCGATCAACACTTCATGCGGCATCGGATCGGCAACTTCGATGTCACCGATGGTCAGCCCGTTGCCGGGCTGTTCGAGGATTGCGGCCTTTGCCATGTTACTTTCTCCGTTCGCCCAGATTTAGCGTGCCACGCCCATGTCGCCCGAGCTCAGCCGGTCGTCATTGCCCGCATTGGTCGGAGCACCATCGCGCAGAGCATTGGCAGTCGGGCCGGGGTTGGGAGCGTGCTTGGCGAATTCGATGCGGGCGATCGAACGCGCGTGGACTTCGTCCGGACCGTCAGCAAGTCGCAGCGTGCGCTGGTGGGCATAGGCATTGGCAAGACCGTAGTCTTCCGAAACACCGCCACCGCCGTGGGCCTGAATGGCATCGTCGATGATCTTCAGAGCCATGTTCGGCGCCTGAACCTTGATCATGGCGATCTCGGCCTTGGCGGACTTGTTGCCGACCTTGTCCATCATGTCTGCCGCTTTGAGGCAGAGCAGGCGGGTCATGTCGATGTCGATACGGGCACGCGCGACACGCTCTTCCCAGACCGAGTGCTTGTAGATCGGCTTGCCGAAAGCTTCACGCTCCTGCAGGCGGCGGCACATCTTGGCCAGCGCCTCTTCAGCGACACCGATGGTGCGCATGCAGTGGTGGATACGGCCCGGCCCGAGGCGCCCTTGCGCGATCTCGAAGCCTCGGCCTTCGCCCAGCAGCATGTTGGTGACGGGGACGCGGACGTCCTTCATTTCGACTTCCATGTGGCCGTGCGGCGCATCGTCATAGCCGAAGACGGGGAGGTGGCGGATGATGTTCACGCCCGGCGCATCATTGGGCATGAGGATCATCGACTGCGCGGCGTGACGGCCGGCGCTGAAATCGGTCTTGCCCATCACGATCGAGACCTTGCAGCGCGGATCGCCGAGACCCGACGACCACCACTTGCGGCCGTTGATGACGTATTCGTCACCATCGCGCACGATGTGGGTTTCGATGTTGGTCGCGTCAGACGAGGCGGTGTTCGGCTCGGTCATGAGGAAGGCCGAACGGATTTCGCCGTTCATGATCGGGCGCAGCCACTGTTCTTTTTGTTCCAGCGTGCCGTAGCGGTGGAACACTTCCATATTGCCGGTGTCGGGAGCCGAGCAGTTGAAGACTTCCGAAGCCCAGCCGATGCGGCCCATTTCCTCGGCGCAAAGCGCATATTCGAGGTTGGTGAGGCCCGGGCCTTCGAATTCGAAAGTCTCGTCGACGTGGTGGTGGCTGTCGTTGCGGGGCGGCATGAAGAGGTTCCAGATGCCCTCCTCCTTGGCGATCTTCTTCTTGTCCTCGATGATCTGGATCACTTTCCACCGATCGCCCTCAGCATCCTGCTGCTTGTAGGTGGCCATGTTCGGACGCACATGCTTCTCGATGAAGCCGCGAACACGATCGCGCCAATAGACCTGACGTTCGGTAGGTTGGAAATCCATAGGGGTTCTCTCTCGTTTCTGTTTGCAATCGAATCTGTGGTATGACCGTGGCAGAGCGCAGCAGGCGCGCCAACCCCGTTTGTCGTTAGTTTGTATCGCGCTGTGAAGTTTGTGCCGAAAGCGCAGCGACACGCGCTTCGTGTTGTTCGCGGGTAATCGGAAAGCGCCCGAGCCAGAAGGCCGCGACCAGTGCAAGCACGGTCGAAATCCCGCCATAAAGCAGAATGATATCAAGGATGACGTCCCACGGCACCTCGCCCGGCGTGGCATCATTGGGTAGCTGCGAATAGGCGATGATCTGACCCGTCATGAAGATGCCGAGCCCGGTCGCGCATTTTTGCACCAGCCAGTTACCGGAATAGAATGCGCCTTCCGCACGGCGGCCTGTGCGCTCCAGATAGGCTTCTACTATTTCGGCAATCATCGAGCTTCCTGAAATCATCATCACGATGCCCATCGTGTTGGCCACCAACAGGAAAGCCAGATAGATGCCGGTCGAAAGACTGCTGCCGAGGGTCGGCCAGAAGCCTGCAAACAGCAGGAGATATGGAGTGAGGAGGAACACCAGAGCGGTGATCGAGGAAACGGCTGCGCTTTTCGGTTTGCCCAGTTTTTTGTGCATCGGGCTGACGATGACGAACATCAGCACCACTGACAGAAACAGCACCGCAGGATAGATCATCAGCGCGTTCTGATCGAACTGCCAAACGAATACATTTACGTAATTCGTAATCGAAAACGTCATGCCTTGGCTGACATAGGCGGCAAGCCCACCGACCGCGAAGATCAGGAAGGCCTTCTCGCTAAAGGCTTCAAATATCTCGGAAAAGGCTACCTTGAGGCTGAATGGCGGCGGTTTGACCGTGGGGATATGCGCAACGATGGCATGCTGGCCAAGAGCCGACCCCAGCACGGACACCGCCATCAGCAGCGCGCCAAAGATCCCGAACCAGACATAACCGTCCTGCTTCAACAATCCGTCGGCCCCCGGCATGAAAACCGTATAGGCCAGTATCATCATCAGGATGCCGCCGAGCCAGCCTGACAGGTAGCGATAGCGGAACAGCGTGGTGCGCTCATCATAATCCGAAGTGATTTCGGGCAGCAGTGAAACCGAGGGCACTTCACAGGCAGAAAGCAGGATGCGAACGGTAACGGCAATGCCAAGCAGGCCGAGGAAAGAGGGCGCTTCACCGCCTGGCGGCGACCAAAGGTAAACCCACGCGAAGGCGAGCGGGATCGGAGCCGCATAAAGCCAAGGCAGGCGCCGGCCCCAGCGAGTGTAGGTGCGGTCCGACAGATTGCCGAGGATGGGGTCGATAATAGCATCGGCCACCAGCGCGATCAGCAGCGCAAGGCTGACCAGCCCTGCATCCATGCCCAGAACCTGATTGTAGAACAGCAGCAGGAAGAAGCTGAAACCGGAATCCTTCACTCCGAAAGCGATCGCGCCAAAGCCGTGGATCAGCTTGAGCCGCATCGGCAGCTTGCCTTCGACAAAGCCTACCACGGGCACATCACCCGTGTGCCGTCCGGCTCACCGGAAATTGCGAATCTTACCGACATTTGCTCTCCCAAACGCTTCCGTGAACGTAAACGTGAGGGCTGGCCCGTCAATGGCATTGCGTATGACGCTACGGCAAGGATAGGTTGCCATCGGTTTGGCCGAACGAGCGCAAATCCATCCTTGCCTGAAAGAGCGGT
>JAYPMZ010000034.1:20175-22284 GCA_038130205.1 Erythrobacteraceae bacterium
TATCAAGAACGGCAATTGAGAGAGATGATGGAAAGAGGAGTTGCCCGACATGTCTGATCTGGAAGCATTCCGGAGCGAAACCCGCGCATGGCTGGAGGCGAATTGTCCGCCCGAAATGCGCGAGCCCGTCCGCGACGACGACGACACATATTGGGGCGGCCGCAACGCCACCTTCAAGAACGACGCGCAAAAAGCATGGTTCGAAGCTTGCCGCGACAAGGGCTACACCGTGCCGAGCTGGCCCAAGGAATATGGCGGCGCAGGCCTTGCCCCCGCCGAAGCCAAGGTGCTGCGCGAGGAAATGAGCCGCATCAACGCGCGCCCGCCATTGTCCTCTTTCGGAATCTGGATGCTCGGCCCGGCGCTGCTGCAATTCGGCACCGAGGGTCAGAAGCAACGCTTCCTCAATGAAATCGCACGCGGCGAAATCCGCTGGTGTCAGGGCTATTCGGAGCCGGGCAGCGGGTCGGACCTCGTCTCGATGCAGACCTTTGGCGAAGACAAGGGCGATCACTGGGTCGTCAACGGCCAGAAGATCTGGACCTCCTACGCCAATTATGCCGACTGGATTTTCTGCCTCGTTCGCACGAACAAGGAAGACAAATATCACGGTATCACCTTCATGCTGTTCGACATGGCCAGCGAAGGCGTCTCGACCAAGCCGATCCTGCTGATCAGCGGCAATTCGCCCTTCTGCGAAACCTTCATGGATGATGTGAAGGTGCCCAAATCCTATGGCGAAGACGTGCCGGGCTATGTCGGTACGATCAATCGCGGCTGGGACGTTGCCAAATATCTGCTTGGCCACGAACGCGAGATGATCTCGGGCATGGGCGGCGGTGACCGCACCGCGGCGATTGGTGCGGCGATGCAGCGTCAGGCAGGTAAGACCGGCGACGAGCTCGACCCGCTGCTGCGCGCCGATCTGGCGATGTTCGATGTCGATGCGCTGGCCTTCACCGCCATGTCCGAGAAGTTCATGGACGAAATGAAGGCGGGCAAAGGCCATCCGGCTCAGCCGAACATGATGAAGTATGTCGGGACCGAGCTGAACAAGCGTCGGCACGAGCTGATGATGAGCACCGGCGGTGCGCAGGCTCTCGAATGGGAGAGCGAAACGACCGACGGCGGCAAGCCTTCGCGCAACTGGCTGCGGACCAAGGCGAACTCGATCGAAGGCGGCACCAGCGAGGTCATGCTCAACGTGATCTCGAAGCGCATTCTCGAACTGCCGGGCGCCTAACCGTTCAGTCGCCCCGGACGCGTTCCGGGGCCGCTCACCCCAATGCACCGATCCCGGCCATGCTCCGGGATGACGAGGACACATCAAATGCCACTTTTTCACGACGAAGATCAGGCGATGCTCGCCGACACGGCGACCAGCTTCATGGCCGAAGAGGGCAATATCGCCAAACACCTGCGCCACTGGCGTGACCGCGATTGCAAGGATGGCTTTGGCCACGGCCTGTGGAAGCAGATGGCCGAAATGGGCTTTACCGGCATGCTGGTATCCGAAGACGACGGCGGGCTCGGCATGGGCCATGTCGAGGCGGGCATCGTGCTTGAAGAGATCGGGCGTAATCTCACGCCGTCGCCGTTCCTGACCTCTTCGGTTCTTGCCGCAACCGCGCTCAATCACGGTTCGGCTGACCTCAAGGGGCGCTACCTGCCCGGCCTCGTCGAAGGGGACAGCGTGTTCGCCGTCGCAATCGATGAAACCGCCAAGCACCGCCCCGACCGCATCACCTGCAAGGCAGAAAAATCGGGTAACGGTTTCAAGCTGAACGGCACCAAGAGCTTCGTCATCCACGGCGCGAGCGCCGATATGCTCGTGGTCGCAGCGCGTACCAGCGGCGCCGATGACGACGAAGACGGCATCACCCTGTTCGCGGTTCCCAAGGACGCATCGGGCATGAGCCACGACGCGGTCCGTCTGGTCGATAGCGCCATGGCGACGCACACCCGTTTCGACAGCGTGGAGCTAGACGGCGATGCCGTGATCGGCGAAGTCGACGGCGGCCGCGCGATCCTCAATGCCATGCTCAGCGCCGGCCGCATCGGCGCGGCAGCAGAGGGGGTTGGCGTGGCTTCGGGCGCGATGGACATGAC
>JAYPMZ010000035.1:0-17253 GCA_038130205.1 Erythrobacteraceae bacterium
GGCGACACTGGTTGCCCTGCATGAGGTCGGCGAACTTGCCCTTATACGGGCACGGGCTCTGCACTTTGGGAAACAGGCTCATGGCAGTCTCTCCTCTCTCGGAGCGGATCATACCACGATTTTTGCGCCTGCCATAGCGCCTCTAGCGCGCCTCGCGTTCCTCTACGAAGGCAGCCCCGCGCAGGAAGCTGCGAACACGCGACATTCCGCGCTGCGGATAGCTATGGTCGGCATCGACGGAGAGCGCCTTGCGGTAGTAGTCGGCGGCGCGTTCAAATTGCTTCGACGCCTCCCAGCACAGCCCGATGTTGTACAGGACCGAGAGGTGTTCGGGATTGCTCGCCTCCAGCGCAGCGAAAGCGCGGCAGGCGGCATCGGGATCGTCGTCGGTCAGCTTCACCGCGTCACGAAAAGCGCTGCGGTCGGCACGCACCAGCCCGCTGCGGCTTTCCATGATGCGCACGTTGTAGCTGTTATTCCTCTGCGCGAGCGCGCTTCGTGTGGTGTAGGCGATCTTCTCCACCAGCCGGTCGGAGATTTCGAGGATCGAGGGAATCGAGGAATCGTCCGCGCAATAATTGCGCGTTTCGACCTCGGGATAATTGCGTGTGAATATCTGCCGTCCGGCGCTGTCGATCAGCGCAAGGCGCGGGTCGATCCGCACGGTAAGTTCGAAGCACTCGATCCGCACTTCGCGATATTCGAGGCAATTGTCCTCATTGTCGCGTTTGATGCAGTCACGCTCGATCTTGGAGTCGCGCTGGCGTTCGTACACTTCGCTGCGAACCGTGCCGCGCAATTGCGCGTCCGCCACCAGTGGCTCGCTGACTATGGTGCCGTCTTCGGTTTCGATCTCGACCACCGAATTGTCGAGCGCCTCGGGCGAGATGATGTCGAACCATTCCGCCCCGCCCACGCGCACTTCACCGAGCAATTGCGCGAGTTTGAATTCGAGGTCCTGCCCGACATCGCCCTCAAACCGTTCGATCACGACCAGTTCGATGTCGGCAGAAATTTCGGCGCCGGGTGCATAAACGCCGCTAACGCGTAGGGTTTCTGCCTGCGCGCCGACCGCTGCGAACAGTGCAACCAGAACAGCGCCCGCGCGCCGGATACTCGAAAAGCTCACGCTTCATCCCCCTTTCAGCCTGCCAGCAGACCGTTGTCCCAAACTCTTGCACGCGCAGTTTATCGCGCGTGAACGGCTTGCCAAGTGGGGGATGGGCGCAGGTTTCAGCCTTCTTTTTTGGGCGGCTCGACCAGTCGCAGGTGCAGTTCGCGCAGCTGTGCGGGTTCGGCCTTGGACGGTGCGCCCATCATCAAATCCTCGCCCTTCTGGTTCATCGGGAAGGCGATAACCTCGCGGATCGCCTCCTCGCCTGCCAGCAGCATCACGATGCGGTCGATCCCCGGAGCCGAGCCACCGTGCGGCGGTGCGCCGAGCTTGAAGGCTTCGATCATGCCGGAGAATTCGCGGTCCACGGTCGCCTTGTCATAGCCCGCGATTTCGAAGGCCTTGTACATGATTTCCGGCTTGTGGTTCCGGATCGCGCCCGAGGACAGCTCGTAGCCGTTGCAGACGATGTCGTACTGCCACGCCTTGATCGTCAGCGGGTCCTGCGATTCCAGCGCTTCCATCTCGCCCTGAGGCATCGAGAAGGGGTTGTGGCTGAAGTCGATCTTCTTCGCGTCTTCGTCATATTCGAACATCGGGAAGTCGACGATCCAGCAGAACTTGAAGCAATCCTGTTCGATCAGGTCGAGCTGCTCACCGACCTGCGTGCGCGCAGCACCTGCCAGCTTTGCAGCGTCCTTTTCCTTGCCCGCGGCAAAGAAAAGGCCATCATCGGGGCCGAGGCCCAGCTCGTTATAAAGCTCTTCCATGCGCTCGGGGCCGTGGTTCTTGGCAATCGGCCCGCCGAATTCGCCGCCCTTGCGGGTGACGTAGCCAAGGCCGGCAAAACCTTCGCCGCGTGCCCAGTTGTTCATGTCGTCGAAGAACTTGCGGCTCTTGTCCGCCGTGTTCGGCGCAGGCACCACGCGCACCACGCCGCCGCCGCCCACGATCTTTTCAAACAGGCCGAAGCCCGACTGCGTGAAGTGGCTGGTGACGTCGGTGATGACCAGCGGGTTGCGCAGATCGGGCTTGTCGGTGCCGTATTTCAGCATCGTTTCGGCATAGGGAATGCGCGGGAAATCGCCCGATTTAGTGACGGTCTTGCCGCCCGAGAATTCCTCGAACACGCCTGCGAGGACCGGCTCCAGCGCCTGGAACACGTCTTCCTGCGTGACAAAGCTCATTTCGAAGTCGAGCTGGTAGAATTCGAGGCTGCGGTCAGCGCGCAGATCTTCGTCGCGGAAGCACGGCGCGATCTGGAAATAGCGGTCGAAGCCCGAGACCATCAGCATCTGCTTGAACATCTGCGGCGCCTGCGGGAGCGCGTAGAAGCTGTTGGGGTGCATGCGGCTCGGCACGAGGAAGTCGCGCGCGCCTTCGGGCGAAGATGCGGTGAGGATCGGGGTCTGGAACTCGGTGAAGCCCTGCCCGATCATGCGCTGGCGCAGCGAGGTGATAACCTGCGAGCGCAGCATGATGTTCTTGTGCATGACCTCGCGCCGCAGATCGAGGAAGCGATACTTGAGGCGGATGTGCTCGGGATATTCCTCGCCGCTCGCAACCGGCAGCGGCAGCTCGTCAGCGGCGCTCTGCACTTCGATGGAGCGGGCAAAAACTTCGATCTCGCCGGTCGGCAGGTCTTTGTTCACCGTGCCTTCGGCGCGGGCCTTCACTTCGCCGTCGATGGTCACCACCGATTCGGCGCGCAGCCTTTCGAGCACGGGCAGCGCGGGCGAATCCTCGTCCGCGACGATCTGGGTGATGCCGTAGTGATCGCGCAAATCGATGAACAGCACGCCGCCATGGTCGCGCTTGCGGTGAATCCAGCCCGAAAGACGGACGGTTTCACCAACATTCGCAGCGGAAAGTTGTGCGCAAGTGTGGGAACGATAGGCGTGCATCTAAATTCTTGTCCTGTTTGGGTGTAAGGCGCTACAGCGCGCCGCGTCTCATAGGGCAATACGACCTATGCGTAAAAACGCTGCGCTAACAGGGCATGGCCTGCACTTTGTCAAGTCGCGCACCATTCAACCACAGATGGCTCCCGTCGGGGGCCGAGAGCGGCACTCCGCTCAAACGACAAGAAGACCGATGAAAATACACGATCTGATTACCACAACCGAGGCGCTGACCGACCTTTGCGAGCGCCTCGCGAAAAGTGAATTCGTCACCGTCGATACCGAATTCATGCGCGAGAACACCTATTGGCCGGAACTGTGCCTGGTGCAGATCGCCAACACCGAAGAAGCCGCCGCGATTGATCCGCTGGCCGACGGTATCGACCTTACCCCGCTGCTCGACCTGATGTGCGACAATGAAGACGTGCTCAAGGTCTTCCATGCAGGCGGACAGGATGTCGAGATTATCGTCAACATGACGGGCAAGACCCCGCATCCGGTGTTCGACACGCAGATTGCGATGATGGCGATCAGCCAGTCAGAACAGATCGGCTACGCCAATCTCGTCGATCACTGGCTTAACATCACCGTCGATAAGGGCGCGCGCTTCACCGACTGGAGCCGCCGCCCGCTGACCGATCGCCAGATCGAATACGCCATCGGCGACGTGACGCACCTTTCGGTGATCTTCCCCAAGATCCTGAAAAAACTGATCAAGACCGGACGCGGCGCATGGCTCGATGCCGAAATGGACAAGCTCGCCGATGCTTCCAACTATCTGATCGACCCCGAAACCTCGTGGAAGCGCATCCGCCAGCCGGGCCGCAATCCGCAGGTGCTCGGGCGCTTGAAGGCGCTCGCCGGATGGCGTGAGGGCGAGGCGCAGCACAAGAACATTCCGCGCGGCCGCATCATGCGCGACGAAACGCTGGCCGATATCGCTAGCCACCCGCCCAAGAAGCAGGCCGATCTGGCGAAAGTGCGCGGGCTTTCCGCTGCATGGAAGGACAATGATATCGGCAAGCGGCTGATGAAAGTCATCGCCGATGCCGAGCCGCTGAGTCCCGAAGAAATGCCCGAAAAGATGAAGCGCGGCGCGCCGCTGGGTAAGGAGGGCGCACTGGTAGCAGACCTGCTGAAACTCCTGCTGAAAATCCGCGCCCGCGAGATCGACGTGGCGGCGCGCCTGCTCACCCGTGCTGACGAGATGGAATCGCTCGCTGCCGGTGTGCGCGACCTGCCTGTGCTCCAAGGCTGGCGCTATGACGTGTTCGGCAAGGACGCGCTTGAACTGGTCGAAGGCAAGCTTGCCTTTGCGGTGCGCAAGGGCAAGCTGGCGATGACCCATATCGACGACATGCAGGCCAGCATGGAAGAGGCGCTGGAGGCCGAGTGAGCACCTACCTCCCCACGATCAAGCAGCTGCAATATCTCGTCGCGCTGCACGAACACGGCCACTTCGGTCGTGCGGCTGATGCCAGCTTCGTGTCGCAATCGACTCTGTCAGCAGGCATCCGCGAACTGGAATCGCTGCTGGGCGTGACGCTGGTCGAACGCTCGCGCCGCGTGGTGCGCTTTACCGCGCTGGGCGAACAGGTGGTGACGAAAGCGAACCGCCTGCTGCGCGAGGCAGAAGAACTTTCCGATCTGGTGCAGGCTGCGGGCAAGCCGCTTTCGGGTCAGCTGCGGATGAGCGTGATCCCCACGATTGCGCCTTTCATGATCCCGCGCCTGCTCCCGCGCCTCAAGACAGAGCGCCCCGACCTCCAGCTGATGCTGCGCGAGGAACAGAGTCAGGACGCGATCGAATCGCTCCAGCATGGCCGCACCGATTGCGTGCTGCTCGCCCTCCCCTTCGACACCGGCGAGGTCGAGGCCGAACATATTTCCGACGATCCGCTCTATGTCGCCTTCCCGAAGGATGACCCGCGCGATCCGCCCGCGCAGATTGACCCCGATGCGATCGATCAGGGACGCTTGCTGCTGCTCGAAGACGGCCACTGTATGCGTGACCACGCACTTGCCGCCTGCAACCGCAGCGAGCTGCGCGCCTCTGCCAGCATGATCGGGACGAGCCTGCACACGCTGGTGCAGATGGTCGACAATGACCTTGGGCTTACCATGCTGCCCAAAATGGCGATTGATGGTGGCATTCTGAACGACACCGATGTGGTGGCGCGCCCCGTCAAAGGCGACAACGCCAAGCGCGAGATCGTGCTTGTGTGGCGCAAGAACTCGCCGCGTGAAGCCGATTTCCGGCTGCTGGCTGAGGAATTGCGCGCGGGCTAGCGCCCCTCATCTGTCTGAAACGCGCCCATCTGAAACGCACCAATCTGAAACGCGCCAATCTGAAACCATGGCGAGCCTAGATCAGCGTCTGGCGCACCGGCGCAGTGATGCCCGATGCGCTGGCGAGTGCGTTGACCCAGCCCTCGACTTCTTCGATTTCTTCATCGAGCACGTCGCTGCGAAAGCGCGCTTCATCCGAGACGCGCTTGGCCTCGTAGTTCACGCCGGTCTTTGCATCGGTGCCAAACACGGGTCCGGCAAGGATCGCATCGACGTCCGTTTCGTCAAAACCCAATCCCAAATGATCCGATGCGGCTGTGATTGTCTGCTTGCGTCGCGCGTTGAAGCAAGCGCTGTGAACGACTGCAATGCGGTCGCAAGATGGCTTCATCTGCGGCGACTGGAACCAGTGCTGCATCAGTAACCAGCCGAGCCCTGCGACTTGCAGATCGCTCATGCCGGGAATCTGCGCGTCGAATTCGCGCGTGCGCCCGGCGTAATGCGCCGCGGCGAGATAGGTCTGGCGGCCCCATTGTCGCCCCTGCACACCCTTACGCGCCACCGCTTCGAGGAATTCACGCAAGGTGTTGGTGATGATGATCGCTCTCGCGTCTTCCTTGGCTTCGAGCAGGAAGGGAATCAGCCGGTTGGGAAAATTGCTCGGCTTGGTCAGCACTGTCTCGCCGTTGCGCGCCGGCTTGGTGAGCAGGCTGAGCAGAGTATCGGCCAGACGCGGATCGGGCCTTGCCTGACGGGCAATCGCGTTCAGGATTTCAGGTTCGTTGAGCACACGGCTGCGCCCCGGTCGGCGCAGCGCATGGAGCAACAGGGTCGAGCGGCAAAAGCCCGAATGGAAGATGAAGGCGTTGTTGCCTTTGGGCGGCTGGCTGACGAGAACATCGTCGAACCCGACCCAGACCTGCTCGGCCCCCTGCTTGTTCGCAAGAAAGCCCGGCCCGTCGGTCGTTTCACGGCGGAATTTCCTGAATTCGACGCGCCGCCCTGCCTCATCGATACGATGCGGCAGCCAGTCGGGTTGCTCTGCGATGAAGGGGGATTCACGCATGTGGCCGAGGTACGGAAACGAAAGTTGCGACTCAATCGCAATTCCACGAACAGGGCTTTGAACCGCACGAACCGCTTGGCTGAATGTCGGGCTGGTGATTTTCCTACTCGGGGAAGCAGCGCTATTCTGCGCGCACCATGCCTGACGCCTTCACCTTTAATCGGAATTTGCGCTCAAACAGGGCACTTGTGATCGATTGGAATTTTGGTTCAGGACAGTGTTCCACCTGTTCCATCCTGTTGGGTTTGCCCCTTGGCAGGAGCGCCCTACTCCATGTGCTTGAGGCCGACGCGCAGGTAGTCCCAACCTGTGATGCAGGTCAGCACCGCGGCCGCCCACAGGCTCGCAAGGCCGAGCACATGCACCCAGTTCTCGGCAAAGCCCGCACAGGCATGGCCGACCGACTGGCACGGCGGACCATGCACCGCCCCGCCAAGGATCAGCGCGCCCAGCGCGACCAGTTGGAAGGTGGTCTTCCACTTGGCGAGCTTGGTCACCGGAACCGAGACCTGGATACCGCCGAGGAATTCGCGCAGGCCGCTCACCGTGATCTCGCGGATCAGGATGACCAGCCCTGCGATCACATGCACATCGCCCACATACGGCCCGCGCAGATAGCCCTGCGCGGTGAGAATCAGGATGACCGCGGCGACCATGATCTTGTCCGCAATCGGATCAAGGAAGATGCCCAGTTTCGACACCGTCCCCTGCGCACGGGCGAGATAACCGTCGAAGAAGTCGGTAATCGCGATCACGCAATAGACCGCAAATCCGATCGCATAGCCAAGCTGCCATTCGGGCCACCACAGCAGGAAGCCGAGCAGTGGAACTGCGAAGATGCGCGACAGCGTCAGGATGTTGGGCAGGGTCAGCATGGCTCTCCACCCGCCTTAGCGTGCGCACGCGCTGGCGCAAGTCGCGCACAACGCTTCGCTAACACTTGCATCCTATCGCCCTTGCGACACTGCCCATGTGCGCTATGGGGGTGGCTGGGCAGAGAACGGGCTAACACACTTCACGCATGACCACATCGACGCACCTTTTGCATCGCAAGCGGTTCATGCCGTTGATGATTACGCAGTTCTTCAACGCGTTTAACGATAACCTGTACAAGACCGCTGCGGTCCTGTTCGTGATCTATTCGGTCTATAGCGACGAGCAGGCCGAAGCGCTGTTCAGCGGCATTGCCTCTTTCATCTTCGTGCTGCCTTTCGTCCTGTTCTCGGCGCTGGCAGGCCAATTGGCCGATACGCGCGACAAGGCAGCCATCATCCGTGTGGTGAAACTGTGCGAGATCGGCTGGGCGAGTCTGGGCGCGGTCGGGCTCTACATGGCTTGGCAGGGCATTGCGCTGCACACGGTCGCCATTCCGCTGTTGCTGGTGGTGACGTTCCTCGCAGCGACGCAATCGACCTTCCTCGGTCCCATCAAATACGCAATCCTGCCGCAACACCTCAAACGCGAAGAGGTGCTGGCGGGTACGGGCCTCGTCGAAGCAGGAACCTATATCGCGATCCTTGCAGGCACGATCCTCGCCGGATTCGTCGAGGTGGAAGTGGCGCTGGTGCTGATCGTGATCACTTCGTTCGTCGGCTACTTATCCGCACGCTTTGTGCCCGAGGCTCCGCCGCAGAGCGACTACGAGATGCACTTCCCGCTGCTTGAGCCCTACGCTGAGAAGACGAAGAATCGGCTGCTGCGGTGGCTCGGCTACCCGTTTGTCGCTGTGGCCGATCAGGTGGTGATGAGCGGCAGGCTCATCGGCGAGACGACGCGCAATCGCGAGATCTGGCTCGCCATCGTCGCGATCAGCTTCTTCTGGACCATTGGCGCAGTGCTGTTCATCCAGTTCCCCCCGCTCGCCAAGAACCAGCTGCAAGCCTCGCCTGAAGTTGCAAGCATTTTCCTGGTCATTTTCTCGCTTGGAATCGCGATTGGATCAGTGTGCATCAACGCGCTGTTGAAAGGCGAAGTCTCCGCAAGGTTCTCGCCCGTTTCGGTCGTGGTGATGGGCGCGTTCGTGGTGGGCTTTTACATCGTTGCCAAAGCCTGGACGCCCGATCCGAGCGGCGGTCTGCTGCCGGTGCAGGAGTGGATACACGAGCCGCTCGCTATCCCGCTGTCGCTGATGCTGCTGGGCATTTCGACCGCTGGCGGCATCTTCGTGGTGCCGCTCTACGCTTTCCTCACCACCCGCTGCGCGCATGACGCGGCGAGCCGGACGATTGCGGCGAACAACATCGTCAATTCTGTCGCCATGGTGGTGGGTTCGGCCATCGCTATCGGCTTCAGCTCGCTGGGCGTGCCCGTCGCAGACCAATTGCTGCTGGCAGCGGGGATGACAGTCATCTCCGCATGGCTCGGCTGGAAGCTGTATCAGGCAGAAAAGCACGCCGCCGCCAACACGGTCGTCGATCCGGCCCCCGCCGAATAGCTGCCTACATGATGAAGACGAGCACCGCCGCAAAGGTCGCGATGTAGGTGCTGGCGACGCCGCGCACGTCATCCATGGTGAGGCGCCACAGGCTCTCGGCCGGAATGTCGTGCAGCTCTTTCTTCACATGCGGCGGCAGGCTGCGGCGGAACGGATGCCCCGCGCTCTCATCGGTCAGCACAAGCGAACGACGGCCCTTGCGATGCAAAGCGGGACGCGCCCGGCGATGCTCAGGGCTGCGCTCGATTTCCGCTCCGTCGCGGAAGTTCAGGAAAGTGTCGATCGAGAGTTCTGTCGTTTTCATGAGGACAGGAGTTAACACTTTCTTAACCTCCTGCCAGTGGGCCGTTTCAACTGCCCGAAAAGGGGACAGTTAGTCAGGCTCGTGGTTAATCGCGAGGCTCGCTTCCGCAGGGTTTGCCACCCGCTTCTACCAAGGCTAAGCGCAGCGCTTGAGAGAAGAGAGATTGCCGTGAGCGAAGCTACACAAACCGCCGCCCAACTGCTTGTCGATTGCCTGAAGGAACAGGGGACCGACCGGATCTTCACCGTGCCGGGGGAAAGCTTCCTCGCCGTGCTCGATTCGTTGCACACCGATATCGGCATCGAAACCGTCGTCTGCCGTCAGGAAGGCGGCGCGGCATTTATGGCCTGTGCGGACGGCGCAATGAGCGCGGCGGGCGATTGTCTGCGCCCCGGTGTCGCCTTTGTCACCCGTGGTCCAGGCGCGACCAATGCCAGCATCGGCGTGCATATCGCACAGCAGGATTCGCAGCCGATGATCCTCTTCATCGGGGATGTCGCCCGGCCGATGCGCGACCGCGAGGGCTTTCAGGAAGTTAATTTCGAGGCATTTTTCGGCCCCATCGCCAAATGGGCGGCGCGGATCGACGATCCCTCGCGCGTCCCCGAATACATCGCCCGCGCCTATTCGGTCGCGATCAGCGGACGGCCCGGCCCGGTCGTGCTCGCCCTGCCCGAAGACAAGCTGTGCGAGCACGTTCCGACCAGCATCAAACCGCGCCCGAGCGTCAGTCGCCCCGCGCAGGCAGCCTGCCCCGACGCGATGCAGACCCTCTTTTCGCTGCTCGCCGATGCAGCCAGTCCGATTGCGATCATCGGCGGCGCGGGTTGGAATGCGAAGGCGCGCGACAATTTCGCGGCTTTTGCCGAAAGCATCGGCCTGCCGGTCGCAACTGCATTCCGCCGTCAGGACGCGATTTCGCCCGATAGCCCGGTCTATGCCGGTAATCTGGGATATGGGCCCAACCCCAAGCTCGTCGAGCGGGTGAAGGATGCCGACCTTGTGCTGGCCGTGGGCGCACGCCTGGGCGAAGCGACCACCGATGGCTACAACTTCCCCCGGATCGACGATCCGCAGCAATTGCTCATCCATGTTCATCCCGATCCCAACGAGATCGGGCGCGTCTATCTCACCGAATTGGGAATTGCCTGCGCGGTTGATGAGTTCGCTGAAACGGCAGCGCTCTGGGACGATGACTCGATCATTCCCTTCGATGCCGGAGCGCAGGCGAATGCCGAATGGCGCGAATGGGCGACCTATCAGGCAAAGGACAATCCACCAGCGCTAGATATGGCAGCTTGCGTCACCGCCATGCGCGAGGCGCTGCCTGCGGATACGATTATCTGCAACGGAGCGGGCAACTTCTCCGGCTGGTGGCACCGTTACTGGCGCTATTCCGCTCTTCCCACACAGCTTGCGCCGACGTGCGGTGCGATGGGATACGGCGTCCCGGCCTCGGTCGCCGCTGCACTGCGATACCCCGATCGCATGGTCGTAGCGGTGGCCGGTGACGGCGATTTTCTAATGAACGGGCAGGAACTCGCGACAGCCGCGCAATACGGCGTAAACCTGCTTGTGCTGGTGGTCGACAATGGCGCCTATGGCACTATTCGTATGCATCAGGAGCGTGAATATCCCGCGCGCGTATCGGGAACCGATCTTTCCAATCCCAACTTTGCAGAATTGGGCGCAGCTTTCGGCGGCTGGACCGCGACCGTGCGCACGACGGAAGAGTTTACCGAAGCGCTCGCCGAAGCGCAGAGCCGCAGCGGCCTGCGCCTGATCCATATGAAGATCGATGTAGAACAGCTCGCCGCCAGCGGGGCGACGGTCAGCGGACTGCGCTCGCGCGCTTCCTGACCCGGATTTCAATCGCGCATAAGAAAAGGGCCGCTATGCGCCTAGATCGAGCGGCCCTTTTCTTAACTTGTCAGGCTGGGACGACTAGATGTCGTCGCCCAGCTTGCCTTCAACTTCGCCCTTGGCTTGTTGCAGCTTGCCTTTCAGCTCCTGCTCCTTGCCTTCGGCGCGCGTTTCGGCGTCGTCGGATTGTTGCTTCATCTCGCCAATTGCTTCGTTGGCGTTACCTTTGAGTTTGTCGATCAGTTCGCCCATGAGGGAATTCCTTTCGTTCTGTAACCCAATGGAATTATTGAGCTTTCCTTGTTACAGAAATGGAAATGGGAATTCTTTTCGACATTGCGAGATCAGACGGGACAGACCGTTCCCCAGCAGGGTTCACCTGCAATTTCAGATATTTGCCGGCCAGACTTCAGCCTTCGGCCATCTTGCAGATCAAATCCCATTCATCGGGTTTGATATTTGCCACCGACAGGCGCGATAGCCGCACGAGTTCGCAGTCGGCGAGCTTGGGCTCGGCCTTGATCTGCTTGAGCGTCACTGGGTGATCGAATTTGCGCTTGGGCTTGATCTTTACTGCCGACCATTTGCCGGTGTCGTCGGTAGGATCGCCAATACCGGCGACCGAAATTGCGCAGATACCAACGATCTCCAGCCCTTCGCGCGAGTGGTAGAAGAACGCCTCGTCACCCACTTCCATGGCGCGCAGATTGTTGCGCGCGGCATAATTGCGAACGCCGTCCCAAGTTCCCTCATTCTCGGCAACCAGGTCGTCCCAGCTGTATTTGAAGGGCTCTGATTTCATCAGCCAATAGCCGGGCACTGCGTATCCTCCTTAGATCTCGAAAACATCCTTTATGAAAAGCACTTAGAGAGCCGGGGGGCCATGTGCCACCCCCGCTTGCGAAGCTTCCCCAAGGGTTAACGCAATTTTCAATTTGTCGCTCCAATGAAGAGGCGGGTCAATCAAGCGGGGCGCGCCCGTCGTGGAGCAGGCAGACGAAGTGTCATCAAGGAACACTAAAAACGGCATTGGTGCCGCAGAACGCGATCTCGTCGCGCTCGGCATCGCTGCGGCAGCTATCATCCTGTTCGTCGCGACCGGTTCCTCGGTCCTACCGCGCGCGATCGACGCCGTGTTCGGCAATGGCAATGCGCCCGACCAACTGCTTGTCAACGCGCTGCTCCTGAATGTGGTGCTGATCATCTTCGGCTGGCGGCGCTACAGCGAATTGCAGAACGAGATCGGCGAACGGCGCCGCGCGGAAGAGATTGCACGCGAATTGGCCGAGACCGATCCGCTGACCGGCTGCCTCAACCGCCGCAGCATGCCGATTGCCACCGACACGCTGCGCGCGCGAGCCAGCACGCTCGGCCAAGCGGTCGCCTTTTGCATGATCGACCTCGACAATTTCAAACAGATCAACGATCTGCACGGCCATTCGATTGGCGACGATGTGCTGGTTGAATTGGCTGATCGCGTGCGCAGCCAGCTTCCCAAGGATGCCTCGCTCGCGCGGCTTGGCGGCGATGAATTCGCGATTGTCACCGCCTACGATCCGGCAACACCCGAACGGGTCGACGATCTGGTTATCCGCCTGTTCGAAGCACTCTCGCTGCCGTTCGAGCGCGGCAAGGTCACAATCGATGCCACCATCTCGATCGGTGTCGCTTCCGATCACGACGAAAACGGCTTCAATCCCGGGCTCGCCGATTCAAATGCGCTCATGCAACGCGCCGACATTGCGATGTATCAGGCCAAGAAACAGGGCAAAAATCGCTACTTCTGGTTCGAGCCCTCGATGGAAGACGAACTTCGCTTCCGCAACGAGATCGAGAACGGCATCCGGCATGGCTTGCAGAATCGCGAATTCGTTCCCTTTTACGAACAGCAAATCGATCTCGAGACAGGCGAACTGGTCGGCTTCGAAATGCTCGCACGCTGGCGCTCGCCGCAAATGGGCGTGATCAGCCCCGAAATTTTCATCCCCGTCGCCGAAGAGATCGGGCTGATTACCGAGCTGTCCGACCAGTTGATGGATCAGGCTTTTGTCGATGCGCGCGGCTGGGACGAAGAGTTGACGCTGGCGATCAACATATCGCCGATCCAATTGCGCGACCCGTGGTTTGCGCAAAAACTTCTCAAGATGCTCGTGAAGCACAATTTCCCGCCGCAGCGACTTGAAATCGAAGTGACCGAAAGCTGCCTGCATGAAAATGTCGGCATGGTCCGTTCGATTATCGTCTCGCTGCGCAACCAGGGCGTGCGCGTGAGCCTCGACGATTTCGGCACCGGCTATTCGTCGCTCGAACAGCTGCGCACGCTGCCGTTCGACAGGCTCAAGATCGACCGGATTTTCGTCAGCGAGCTGCGCGATCCGCACGCCAGTTCGACGATTGTCGATGCCATTCTGTCACTGGGACGCGGCCTCAACCTGCCGATCACGGCCGAGGGTATCGAGGACGAGAACATCCTCGAAGCGCTCAAGAAGATGGGCAAACTCAAAGGTCAGGGCTATTTCTACGGTCGCCCGGAAACTGCCGATCAGGTGCGCGAACGCCTCGCGCTGCAAGGCAGGCTTGCGACGCGCCGCGAGAGCGATATTGCGGCAAAAATCGATGCCGGTCCCGCCGGGTACGGGGACGAGGCTCCGCCCTTCCCCAAAACGCTCAGCCAGTAACCGCGCAAAGCCAGCACTGGACCTTCGTCCTGTGCGTGCATAGATGCGCGCTAAGTTATGCGCACAGACTTCATCAAGATGCACGGCCTCGGCAACGACTTCATCGTGCTCGACACTCGCGAGAAGGCCCTGCCCGCTATCACCGCGCCGATTGCGCGGGCGCTGGCCGACCGGCGCACGGGCATAGGCTGCGATCAGTTGATCCTGCTGGAGCCGAGCGCGTCCGAAACCTTCCGCATGCGCATCTTCAATTCCGACGGCAGCGAAGTCGAAGCTTGCGGCAATGCCACCCGCGCAGTCGCAATGCTGCACGGCGAACCGGCGCGGATCGAGACGGCGGGCGGCGTGCTCGAAACGCAGCTCGGCGCGGGCGGCGCGGTGGTCAATATGGGCAGCCCCCGCTTCGATTGGGACGCGATCCCCCTCGCCTATGCGATGGATACAAGCGCGATGCCCGTGGGTTGGGACAATTTGGACGCGCCAATGGCGGTCAATGTCGGCAATCCGCATGTCGTCTTCTTCGTCGAAGATGCCGATGCGGTCGATCTGGCCACCATCGGGCCGGTGATCGAAACCGACCCGCTTTTCCCCGAGCGTATCAATGTGAATGTCGCGAGCATTGCGGGCGAAGACCATCTCACACTGCACGTGTGGGAGCGCGGTGCGGGTATCACCCGCGCTTGCGGCACCGGAGCCTGCGCGACAGCGGTCGCGGCCATCCGCAAGGGGCTGGTGCAAAGCCCCGTCACCGTCACCCTGCCCGGCGGCGACCTCGTGATCGAATGGCAGGCCGGCGGCCCTATCATAATGTCCGGCGGCGCTGCGGAGGCCTATCGCGGTTCGTTCGATTGGGACGATTACGCTTGAACTCTTCCGTCACTCCCGAAGTTATCTCGCTGGGCTGCCGCCTCAACATCGCCGAAAGCGAGCGTATGCAAGCCATGCTCGCGGACAGCGGCGATGTCGTCGTGATCAATTCCTGCGCGGTCACCAGCGAGGCGGTGCGCCAGACGCGTCAAGCAATCCGCAAGGCACGCCGTGCACGGCCCGATGCGCGGCTGATCGTCACCGGATGCGCGGCAGATATCGAGCGCGGCCAGATCGCCGATATGCCCGAGGTCGACGGACTGATCGCCAATGCCGCCAAGCTCGATCCGCGCAGCTGGAACGTGCCGCTGCCCGAGGCGCCGCCGCTGCCGACCCGCACCCGCGCCTTCATCGCGGTGCAGAATGGCTGCGACCACGCCTGCACTTTCTGCGTCATCCCGCAGGGGCGCGGCAAGAGCCGTTCTATGACCATCCCTGCGGTGCTGCGCGAAGTGGAGCACCACCTTGGCCAAGGCGCGCAAGAGGTGGTGCTGACCGGCGTCGACGTAACCAGCTGGGGGCACGACCTTGCCGACACACCGCCATTGGGCGCACTGGTAGGCGCAATCCTGACTGAATTTCCGCAGCTTCAACGCTTGCGCATGTCCTCGCTCGACGGGATCGAGATCGACGAGGCGCTGTTCGAACTGTTCGCACACGAGCCGCGCCTGATGCCGCACCTTCACCTCTCGCTCCAGCATGGTGACGATCTGATCCTCAAACGCATGAAGCGCCGCCACAGTCGCGCGCAGGGTGTCGATCTGGTCCGGCGTCTCAAGACGCAACGTCCCGAGATCGCGATTGGCGCAGACTTGATCGCGGGTTTCCCCACCGAGAGCGACGAGCATCACGCGGTCAACCTCTCGATCATCGCCGATTGCGACATCGTGCATGGCCACATCTTCCCTTACTCGCCCCGCCCCGGCACGCCCGCTGCGCGGATGCCGCAGGTCGAACGAGCCACGATCAAGGCCCGCGCCGCCGAATTGCGCGATGCTGTCGCGGCCCGGCGCGAGGCGTGGCTCGAAAGCCTTGTGGGCGAAACGCTCAGCGTCCTCGCGGAACGCGACGGCACGGGCTATGCGCCTACTTACGCCCGCGTCGATGTCCCCGAGGGCATTCCCGCCGGACGTATTGTCGAAATTACACCCCGAACGCTCGAAGGAGGCCTTTTGCGATGAGTTCCAGCTGGACAGAGCGGCTGCTCGGCGGCTTTCGCAAGACTTCCGAACGCCTTGGATCGAACCTCACAGGGGTTGCCGCGCGGCTTGACGAGGCGACGCTCGACGATGTCGAGGATGCGCTGATCGTGTCTGACTTGGGCCCCGCGGCGGCTGCGCGCATCCGTGCAAAGCTCAAGGAAAAGAGCTTCGGGCTGGAAATCACGCAGGCCGAATTGAAGCAGGCGGTGGCAGACGAAATCGCGGAGATCCTTCGCCCCGTCGCCAAGCCGCTCGAAATCACCGCCTTCCCGCGCCCGCAAGTAATCCTTGTCATCGGTGTGAACGGCAGCGGGAAGACGACCACGATCGCCAAGCTCGCGCATCTCTTCACCGAAGACGATTACGGCGTGCTGCTGGCCGCTGGCGACACCTTCCGCGCCGCTGCCATCGGGCAGCTTGCGACGTGGGCAGAGCGTGCGGGCGTCGATATCGTGCGCGGGCCCGAGGGCGGCGATCCGGCAAGCATCGTGTTTGACGCGGTCAAACAAGCAACCGACACCGGCATCGACGCTTTGGTGGTCGATACCGCAGGGCGTTTGCAGAACAAGAAAGAGTTGATGGAGGAGCTGGCGAAAATCCGCCGCGTGCTCGGTCGGCTCAACCCCGAAGCGCCGCATGACGTGGTGCTGGTGCTCGACGCCACCAACGGCCAGAACGCGCTGTCGCAGATCGACGTGTTCAAAGAGGTCGCAGGCGTCACCGGCCTCATCATGACCAAGCTCGACGGCACCGCGCGCGGCGGTGTGCTGGTCGCAGCGGCCGAGCAATACGGCCTGCCGATCCACGCCATCGGTGTGGGCGAGAAGATGGAAGACCTGCGCCCATTCGATCCTGATCTGGTCGCCAAGGTTATTGCAGGGGTGGCATAGTGAGCGAAGATATGAACGAGACCCCTCCCAAGAAATCCGCCGGTTCAAGCTGGCTCAACGTCGCGGTCGATTACGGGCCGCTGCTGGTTTTCCTCGCGGTTTATCGCTGGAACGCGCCTGCCGAGAGCAACCCTTTCGGTGAGATCAATGCGATCGTCTACGGCACCGCTGCTTTCATGCTTGCTGCGATTGCCGCGCTGGCGATCTCGAAATGGCGGCTCGGCAAGATTTCGCCGATGCTGTGGTTCTCGACCGCACTGATCGTCGGCTTCGGCGCACTGACGATCTTCTTCGGCGATCCGGTGTTCGTGCAGTTGAAGCCCACGATCATCTACACCGTCTTCGGCGTCGCATTGCTTGGCGGATTTTTCATGGGACGCCCGCTTCTCAAGATATTGCTCGAAGCGGCGTTCGAAGGGTTGAGCGAAGAAGGTTGGCTCAAGCTGTCGCGCAATTGGGGCGTGTTCTTCCTGTGCCTCGCCGTGCTCAACGAACTACTGCGCGCACAGCTCGATTTCGAAGGTTGGTTGTGGGCCAAGTTCTGGGTCTTCCTGCCGCTCAGCTTCCTCTTCACCTTCGCCAATATCCCGATGCTGCTGAAGCACGGGCTTGATGTCGGGCAGGAAGAGGACGTGGCGAAGGACG
>JAYPMZ010000035.1:17263-19763 GCA_038130205.1 Erythrobacteraceae bacterium
ATTTCGACCTGGCTGCCCAGCTCAACCACGCGGTTGGTAGGTAGTTTGAAGAAGTCCATCGCGCTGGCGCTGTTCCTCAGCATCCATGCGAAGATCTTCTCGCGCCAGATCGGCATTCCCGGATTCTCCGAGGCCAGCAAGGTCTGACGCGACAGGAAGAAGCTGGTCTGCATCATGTCGAACTCACCGCCGCAATACTGCCCCATGCCCTGAAGGCCTTCGGGCACGTCGGTGGCTTCCATGAAGCCATAGCGCAGCACGCCGCGATAGAAGCCATCGCCCATGTCGGTGTACTGACAGCGTTCGGCCGGATCGACATAGGGCACATCCTGAATATCGACCGTTAGGATCACAACGCGTTCGTGCAGCACCTTGTTGTGCTTGATATTGTGCAGCAGCGCCGAGGGAACGCCGGCGGTGCTCGACGCCATGAAGATAGCCGTACCCGGGACGCGCAAGGCGGAGTTCTTGGCCGACTTGGCAAAAATCTCCATCGGCAGCGCGACCTCGCTCATACGATCCCGCATCAGCTTGCGTCCGCGCGCCCACGTGGTGAGCAGAGTGAAGGCGATGAAGCCGACCACCAGCGGGAACCACCCGCCGTCAGGCACTTTAACAAGGTTGGCGGCGAAATACGCGCCATCGACGATCAGGAACAGTAAGACGACCGGCGCCGCATACCACCACTTCCACTTCCACACGGTGACGAGCAGGACCGCCATCAGCAGCGTGTCGATCGTCACAGCGCCCGTCACCGCAATACCGTATGCGCTGGCGAGGTTCGAAGATGTCTGGAAGGTAAGCACCAGCACGATCACGGCAATCATCAGCGCCCAGTTCACCACGGGAATGTAGATCTGTCCGCCTTCGGTTTCGCTGGTGTGGAGGATCGAAAGGCGTGGCATGAAGCCCATCTGTACGGCCTGATGTGTGATCGAGAACGCACCCGAAATCACTGCCTGGCTGGCGATGAAGGTCGCCACGGTTGCAAGCAGCACCAGCGGCAGGCGCCATTCCTCGCTCGCCAGCAGGAAAAACGGGTTCTGCACCACCACGGCGGCTTCCTCGGGAGGAAGGCCGGCGATCATGGCGCCCTGACCGAAATAGTTGAGCAGCAGGCACGGCATGACAAAGCCGAACCACGAAAGGCGCATCGGTCCGCGACCGAAGTGCCCCATGTCCGAATAGAGTGCTTCGGAGCCCGTCACCGCCAGCACCACCGCGCCGAGCGCTAGGAAGGCAACCAGCCCGTCGCTGACGAAGAACATCACTGCGTAATATGGGTTCAGCGCGTTGAGAATATCGGGGTTCTGCATGATCTGCCATCCGCCCAGACAGGCGATGACTGTGAAATAGACGATCATCACCGGCGCGAAGAGCGCCCCCACCTTGGCCGTCCCGCGGCGCTGGAGCATGAACAGGAAAACCAGCAGGCCAAGCGCAATCGGAATCACGAACTGATCAAGCGAGTGATCGACCACGGTCAGCCCCTCAACCGCCGAAAGCACCGAAATTGCAGGCGTAATCATGCTGTCGCCGTAGAATAGCGAGGTCGCAAAGACGCCTAGAAGCACCACCAGCCAGCCATAGCTCGACTTGCCGATATGGCGCGAAAGCAGCGCAACAAGTGCGAGGCTACCGCCCTGCCCCTTGTTATCGGCGCGCATCAGGATGGTGACGTATTGGATCGCCACCACCAGCAGCATCGACCAGAAGATCAGGCTGACAACGCCCAGCACGTGCATTCGGTCAATCGCGACGCTGGCCGCGCCGGCAAATGTCTCACGAAAGGCGTAGAGCGGGCTGGTACCGATATCGCCGAAGACGATACCGATCGCGCCGACCGCGAGTGCGGCCTTCGAGCCGCTATGGCCGTGGCCGCCCGAGTGCCCGTCTGATGCTGTGGTTGTGGTGTCGCTCATAGGGTGCGATTTTCCCGAAACGCCGGACGCGCATGATTTGCGTTGTCGCGGCCAAGGTCGCGGCCTCTAGCACTCCGCATTCGCACCTGCAACAATGCGCTATTGAAGCATGGGGGCGTTGGCGATCATCTCGTCGAGCCGGGCGACGCGCCCTTCGACCTCTGCCCGCCACGGTGCATCCTCTGGCGAATTTTCCAGCAGGCGTTGCCATGTATCGCGCGCGGCGATGATCTCGCCAGATTGCAGGAACGAATAGCCTAGGAAGAAGTCGGGCCCCGGATTGCCCGGATCGATCAGCCGCGCCTTGCCGTATGCGTAGTAGGACGCAGGCGTGACGGCCCCGTCGGCATGAGCGGTCAGCGCCATGGCGAGCGCCAGCCAGCCTTCGAGATGATCGGGATTGTCGCGCAGGCCGGTGCGCAGCAGATTGGCGGCGTCTTGAAACTTGCCGCGCCGCGCAAAGCCATCGGACAGCATCAGATAGTCTGGCTTGGGGCGCACAGGATCGAACAATTGGCGACGCGCCTCGACCATTTCCTCGCCGGAGCTTTGTTCCTCGGACACGGGCTGTTTGGGGC
>JAYPMZ010000035.1:19773-22157 GCA_038130205.1 Erythrobacteraceae bacterium
CAGAACGGCGCCGAAAACAGCGAAGCCTTCCTTGGGAAGCCGCAGCGCAAAGGAGGCGATGGCAAACGCCACCAGCGCCAGCGCGAGGATTGCAAGCCATGCGCCGATCATGCGTCCACTCCGGTATCTGCGTCATCTTCAGCCCGCCGCTTTCCAAGCCGACGCAGCAAGATCGCCGCAACCACCAGCAACAGCAACAGCGGGATCACGAACAGCGGCCAGGTCGTCGAGCTGACTTCGGGCTGATAGCTCACATAGTCGCCATAACGCTGGATCAGCCAGCTACGGATTTGATCGGGACTTTCGCCAGCGAGCAAACGCGTGCGGACCTGATGGCGCATGTCACCCGCCATCGGAGCGTCGGAATCATGGATGCTCTGTGACTGGCACTTAAGACAGCGCAGCGTCTCCATCAGCTCGACCGCCTGCGCTTCAAGCGCGGGATCGTCGAGCTGGGTGTAGGCATAGGGCGCAGGCGGCATTGTATCCTGCGCCGCAAGCGGGACAGCGATCAGTGCGAGAAATGCGAGCAGCAGTCCTCTCATTGCGCTTCCTCCAGCTTTTCCAGCAGCAGATCGACCGTCTCTTCGCGGACGTCGCCGATGTGCTGGTAGCGAATGTTGCCCTTGGCATCGATCACATAGGTTTCCGGCACACCAGAAGCCCCCACTTCTAGCATAAGCGAGGAAATGTCGTCAGCGCCGATGCGGGTGTAGGGATTGCCGTAGCGATTGAGGAAGTCCTGCACAGCCTCTGGCCGGTCGCGCACGGCGACGCCGATGATCTCGACGCCTTCCTGCTTCAACCGCTCGAGATGCGGCGCCTCGGCGATACAGGGCAAACACCAGCTCGCCCAGATATTAAGCAGGCGCGGCTTGCCGCCGACGAAGTCGCTCTTCGACACACCCGGCATCCCGTCGAGCGCAGGCGCGAGCGTGAATTCCGGCAGCGGTTGCTCGATCATCTGCGAGGGAACGTTCTGGATCTTGTTCTGCGTCAGCATGTAGCCGGCCAAGCCTGCGAAAAACAGGAACAGCGCAAGCGGGATTATATAGAGAGCACGGTTCATTCGGCAGGCTCCGGCATGGGATCCTCGGAAAGCGCGGCGACATCTTCGCGGCGTTCATCGCCCTTCGCCTTGGCGCGGCGGCGGCGCAGATCGGCCAAAAGCCGTCCGATGATCGCCATGACGCCTCCCAGTGAGACCAGCAATCCACCGTACCAGATGAAAGTGACAAAGGGCTTCCACCACACACGCACCTGCCAGCGTGCCGCGCCGCTCTCATCGAAACCGGCCTGATCGCCGATCACCACGTAAAGCTGCCCGTCAAGCCGCGTCACCAGCGTGCTTTCACTGGTGGGTTGCGGCGGCGACCAGAAATTGCGGGCCTGCGGACCAATGATCGTCGGCGCTTCATCACCGCGCGCCACAGCAATACGGCCTTCCATCGCGGTCCAGTTGGGTCCGGCCACCGGCTCGACGCCCAGCAGTTCGACATTCCATCCCGCGACTTGCGTGCTGTCGCCGGGGGCCATTGCGGCGAGTTTCTCGCTGGTGAAGGCGCTTTCGCTCGCCATGCCAAACAGCGCGACCGCGATCCCGAAGTGGGCAACGACCATGCCCCAAGTCGCCAGCGGCAGCCGCATTAGATTGCGTCCGCGCAAAGGCAGGAAGGCCGCCACGGCAAGAGCAACGGCCAGAGCAAGGCCAAGAATCGGCAAGATCGAATAATCGCCAAAGAAAGCCACCAGCGCCACGACCGCGATCACGATAGCGGCGAGGATCGACAGTTCGAGCTGGATACGCGCAGGCTTGTCGCTCTTCCACCGCAAGAGAGGTCCGATTGCCATCACAATCAGCATCGGAATTGCAAAGATCGCCCCGGCCGGATTGAAGTAGGGCGGCCCGACGCTGACGCGCACATCGAATGCTTCGGTGAGCAGCGGATAGAGCGTCCCCAGCAGCACAATGGCGAGGATTGCCGAGAGCATCACATTGTTGAACACCAGCGCGCCTTCACGGCTAGCTGCGGAGAAGCGCTTGCCCTCGGCAATGCTGCCCGCGCGCAGAGCAAAGATCAGCAGGCTGCCGCCAATATAAAGCCCCAGCAGACCGAGGATGAAAGTCCCGCGCTCGGGGTCCACGGCGAAGGCATGGACGCTGGTCAGCACGCCTGAACGCACGAGGAAGGTGCCGAGCATCGACATAGAGAACGCGAGCACACCGAGCATGATCGTCCATGTGCGCAAGGCGTCGCGGGCAGCGAGCACGCTCACGGAATGGAGCAGCGCCGTCGCCGCGAGCCACGGCATCAGCGAGGCGTTTTCAACCGGGTCCCAGAACCACCAGCCGCCCCAGCCAAGCTCGTAATAGGCCCACCAGC
>JAYPMZ010000036.1:0-14416 GCA_038130205.1 Erythrobacteraceae bacterium
TTGCTTCGGTGTCCACGCCGAGCTTTTCCAGCCCGAAGCCGGTGAGCCGTGCCTTGCGCCCCACAGCGACGATCACCGCGTCGAAGGGCACGCTGACTTCGTCATCCGGCCCCTCGGCCACCAGCACCTTGCCATCGAAGCGCACCGCCTTGTGACCGGTGAGAACCCGCACGCCTGAACCCTCGAGCGTTAAACGCGCTGCGTCGGATACGTCCGCATCCTCGCGGCCTAACAGTTGCTCGGCCATTTCGACCTGAGTCACTTTCGAGCCAAAGCGAGCAAGTGCCTGAGAAAGCTCGCATCCGATCGGCCCGCCGCCGAGCACCGCTATGCGATCCGGCGCTGCGTCCATTTGGGCGAAGGCATCCCACATCGTCTCGCTGGTGAGATATCCGCTCGCCTCGATCCCCGGGATCGGCGGCACAACCGGCTCGGCCCCGCTGGCTATCACGATGCTGCGCGCGGTGAGCCGCTGCGTGCCGCCATCATTGAGCGCAATCTCCACCGTCCATGGATCGACGATAGTCGCATAGCCTTTGACCACATCCACACCCAGGCCGGTGTAGCGTTCCACGCTGTCGTGCGGCTCGATAGCCTTGATCACATCCAGCACCCGAGCAATCGTTTCGCGCCACGGCACCTGCGGTTCGACCGGCGCGATGCCATAGCGGTCAGCGTGGCGCATGGTGCTTGCGACCTTGGCGCTTTTGATCAGCGCCTTGGACGGCACGCAGCCTGTGTTGAGGCAGTCGCCCCCCATCTCGTTTGCTTCGACCAGCGTCACCTTGGCCTTCACCGTCGCGGCGATATAGGCGCTGACTAGCCCCGCCGATCCCGCGCCGATAACAATGAGATTGCGGTCATAGCTCTTGGGCCGCGTGAAGCCTGCATAGACCTTGCGCCGCTGGATCACGCCGACGATGCCCTTGGCGATCCAAGGGACGATGCCGAGGAAAACGAAAGAACCGATCAGCGTCGGCGACAGCAGGCCGCTCATGCTCTCGATCTGCGCCAGCTGCGTGCCCGCATTCACAAAGGCAATCGTCCCCAGCAGCATCCCCAGCTGGCTCACCCATACGAAGGTCCATGTCCGAATGCGGGTGAGACCCATGACCAGATTGATGACAAAGAACGGGATCGCGGGGATCATGCGGAGCGTGAAAAGGTAGAACGCGCCGTCGCGTTCAAGCCCTTCGTTGATCGATTTCAGCCGATCACCGAACCGCGCCTCGATACTGTCGCGCAGCACATAGCGCGAGGACAAGAAAGCGAGCGTCGCGCCGATGGTCGAGGCGAAGGAAACAAGAATTGTGCCTTCGACGAGCCCGAACAGTGCGCCCGCCGCCAGCGTCATGACGGCAGCCCCCGGCAGCGATGCGGCGGTGACTGCGACGTAGGTCAGGAAGAAGGCGGCGAGCACCAGCAGCGGGTTGCGGGCATAAAATCCACTCACCTCGCCTGCGACCTGTTTGATTCCTTCCAGCGTGAGGTAGGAGCCGAGATCGAACGCGAAATAGGCCGCTACCAGCGCGGCGAGAGCGGCAAGAATGGCAATTTTCTTCATGAATGCTCCCGGGTTCGGCGCTAGCGCCGGTTCGGTTACAGCCTCTGCACGAGTGCGGCGTATTTCGCCAGCCAGCGATTGTCGATCCAGTGCTTGAGCCGCGCCGCCCAGCGCCCTTTCGCCGCGAGCGGCCCGTAGCTGGCAACCGCCTCACCCTGCCCGGTCGAGAGAAGATAGAGGCTGGCGGGACGCGGGGTATAGCTTTGCCGCGGGCGCTCGCCTCGCATCGCAGCCCGGAGGTTGGCGGCGAGCACCGGCCCTGCGTGGACCGCGTGAACGCCCGAATGGGGCACCTTGCAATCGTGCCGGGCGGCGACATCGCCCGCCGAAAAGACATGCGGGTGCGAAGTCGAGCGTTGGTGCTTATCCACCAAAATAAAACCGTCCTCATCGCACGCCAGCCCGCCCGCTTTCGGCCATTCTGGTGCAGCGCTTCCCAATGCAGCGATGATCGCGTCGACGGCTTCGAGCGACGTGCCGCCTGCCATCAGAACACCGTCCTCTATCCGCGCGTCAGCGGCAATAAGAGTGATATTCTGCTGGTGCAGTTCCTGCGCGACCCTGCGTCGAACACCTTTGGAGAAATCCGGCATAAGCCCTTGCGTTCCGGCGATAAAAAGTACTTCTTCGGGCTGCAAGCCAGCGCGATTTTTCAACGCGAAAGCCAGCTCCACACCGCCAGCTCCACCCCCGATCACCGCGATCCGTGTCGCTTCGGGCAGCGCTTCCAATCGCGTCACAAAACCGTCAATCGGACGAATGTCGATCAGACGCGGATCATCGCCCAGCACCGAAGCCGCCCGTCCGACACCGCCGGTGTCGATGGAAGCGATGTCGAAGTCCAGCCGCTCTCCGGTTCCGGTCGTGACGCACTTTGCAACGGGATCAATCGCCACGCAGCGATCGAGCAGCAGTTCAACCCCCGCACGCTTCGCCAGTCCGGCGAGGTCGACGAGGCCGAAGTCGCGTTCATACTGGCCCGCGATCCATCCGGGCACTGTTCCCGAATAGCGAAGCGTCGGACCCGGCGTGAGCAGCGTCGCCCGCGTGCCTTTTGCCGCACACGGCAAACCGTTCTCGATCCAGTCGGCGAGCACAGCGACATGCGCATGCCCGCCTCCGATCAGCAGGAGATGTTGCGGGCTGTCCAGCGTGCGCTCAGCTGTTCTGTCTGCCCTCGATCAGCCGGTCGACCAACGAAGGATCGGCCAATGTCGAGGTGTCGCCCAGCGAGCCATAGTCATTCTCGGCAATTTTGCGCAGGATGCGGCGCATGATCTTGCCCGAACGCGTCTTGGGCAGGCCGTCGGTAAACTGGATCAGATCGGGCGTCGCAATCGGCCCGATTTCCTTGCGCACATGCTGGCGCAGCTCGGCGTGCAACTCGTCCGAATTCTCGACACCCGCATTGGTGGTGACATAGCAATAAATGCCCTGCCCCTTGATATCGTGCGGATAGCCGACCACCGCCGCCTCCGCGACGGACGGGTGCAGCACCAGAGCGCTCTCTACCTCGGCAGTGCCCATGCGGTGGCCCGAGACATTGATCACATCGTCGACGCGGCCGGTGATCCAGTAATATCCGTCCTCGTCGCGCTTGCACCCGTCGCCAGTGAAATATTTGCCTTCGTAGGTGCTGAAATAAGTCTGCACGAAGCGCTCGTGATCGCCATAGACGCTGCGCGCCTGCCCCGGCCAGCTGGCGGTGATGCACAGGTTGCCCTCGGTCGCGCCTTCCAGCACGCCGCCTTCGTTATCGACCAGTTGCGGGCGCACGCCGAACATCGGCAGGCCTGCGCTGCCCGGCTTCATGTCATGCGCGCCGGGGAGCGTGGTGATCATGCAGCCGCCCGTCTCGGTCTGCCACCAGGTGTCGATGATCGGACAGCGCCCCTCGCCCACGACATCGAAATACCAGCGCCATGCCTCGGGATTGATCGGCTCACCCACGCTACCGAGCAGACGCAGGCTGGAGCGGTCGCGGCTTGTGACGAACCCGTCGCCTTCACGCATCAGCGCGCGAATCGCGGTGGGTGCGGTGTAGAGGATGTTGACCTTGTGCTTGTCGACCACGTCCCAGAAACGCCCGTGATCGGGATAGTTGGGCACGCCTTCGAACACGAGGCTGGTCGCCCCGTTCATCAGCGGGCCGTAGACGATGTAGCTGTGTCCGGTGACCCAGCCGATGTCGGCGGTGCACCAGTAAACTTCACCCGGCTGGTAGTCGAAGATGTAGTTGAAAGTCGTCGCGGTCCACACGCCGTAGCCGCCGGTGGTGTGCAGCACGCCCTTGGGCTTTCCGGTCGAACCGGAGGTGTAGAGGATGAACAGCGGGTCTTCGGCAGCCATTACCTCGCACGGGCAGTCGGCGTCCGATTTCACATCATGGAACCAGTGATCGCGCCCCTCTGTCATCGGCACGTCGAGACCGGTGTGCTTGACCACCAGAACGCCTGCAACCTCCACGCCTTCGTGATCGAGCGCGGCATCGACATTGGCTTTCAGCGGGACCGATTTCGTCCCCCGCTTGCCTTCGTCCGCGGTGATGACGAAACGACTTTTGCAGTCGGTGATGCGGCCCGCCAGCGCCTCAGGCGAGAAACCGCCGAACACCACCGAATGGATCGCCCCCAGCCGTGCGCAGGCGAGCATCGCGGTGACGCCTTCGACAATGTTGGGCATGTAGATCGTCACCCGCTCGCCCTTGGTCACGCCGAGTGCCTTGAGCGCGTTCGCCATTTCGACGACTTCGCTATGGAGCTGCGCGTAGCTCAGATTGCGCGAGGGTGTGGCGGGATCGTCGGGTTCGAAGATGATCGCGGTCTTGTCGGCATTGTCGCCAAGGTGACGGTCGACCGCATTGTGACACAGGTTAAGAGATCCATCGGCGAACCACTTGATTTCGACCGGATCGAACGACCATTCGCCGCCCTTGGTCGGGGCTGTCGTCCAGTCGAGCCGCTCTGCCTGCTCGAGCCAGAAACCGTCGGGATCGGCAATCGAGCGTTCGTACATCGCGGCATATTGAACGCCGGTGCAATGGGTATCGTAGGACTGCTGCGGACGCTGGACAAAACCGTTCAAGACTCAATCTCCTCTTGGCTCTGTCTTAAGGGTTTCGCTGGCGCGCTGTCCATGGGTTGCGAGCGCTTCGGGCGTGTCGATGTCGATCAGCCAGCGACGGGGGCAGACGATTGCCTGCGCCTGCTTCAGGAAAGGGCGCGCACCTTGGTCGGACCGCAAGGAAAGCAGTTCGTCAAAATGCTTTTCCCCAAAGATCGCCGGAGGCATCCGCACGCGGCCGTCGCTCGAACACACGATGCTGTCCGGGCCGGAATAAGCATCGAGCAGGACATCGAAATGTTCGCGCGGCACCATCGGCATGTCGGCAAGTGCGATCAGGATAGCCTCGCAACCGGCACGGCGAGCCAAGCGAACCGCGAGGCTGATCGATGTTCCCATCCCCGCAGCGCTATCGGGATTGAGAACCAGCTCGAAGCCGGCCTTCTGCCATTCGGCCTGGCAGGGATGATTGGATGCCGATGCGATCACCACTGCCGCGTTCCGCGCTGCACGTTCAAAGGGAAGATTGGCGCAGACATGCTCGCCAAGCATCTTGCCAGCAAACGGTGCAGCCAGTTTGTCGGCTTCACCGAAGCGGCGCGAAGCTCCGGCTGCGAGCACCGCCATGAATATGCGCGGATCAGACAAAAGCGGCCCCGAAATCACTTGCCTCATAGGTGCGGATGACCTCGCCCAGCGTCGAAAGCGCGAGCGTGTGCGGATCGCGCGAGGAGTGGAACAGGCCGATCGGAGCACGAATGGTGGCGATTGCTTCGGCACTCACTCCGCGCGCCATAAGCTCCTCGGACCGGAAGGCATGCGCCTTTCTCCCCCCCATCGCACCGATGTAAAAATGCGGCTGTTGCAGCGCCTGCTCCATCAAGTCGATCTCCCAATCGTGATCGTGGAACAGGAAGATCGTCGCGGTCCAGGGATCGCTTTCAAGAAGCTCTGTCTGGCTGGTGCGGCGCAAATGATGGGCGGCAATGCCTTGCACATCAAGCGTCTCGATAATGCGTTCATCAGGCGTCAGGATCCGCGCCGCGCAGCCGTAAGTGCGTGCAAGTCTGGCAAGCGCCTCCACCCCTGCTCCATGTCCGACGATCTGGAGGAGCGGCGCAGGCCAGTGGCCGAAGGTGGACGAGACTGTGGCAGAATCGAAATGCGGTGCGAGCCATTCATCGACATGATGCACGTCTCCCTCGCCGGTGACGATAGACAGCGGTCTGCGCGCGCGGATCGATTGAAGGCAGGAGGCGGCGAAACCGTTCACTCCCAGCGGATGAAAGGTGAGATCTATTCCGCCCCCGCAAGGCAGTTTGATATCGAGATAGGGCGACCCGGCGCCGAACCGCACCACGCGCGGCGCCCCCGATTTAAGCACATCGAGTGCCTCGGCAACGACCGCACTCTCGATGCAACCGCCCGACAGCGAGCCTGCATAGCTACCGTCTCCGGCAACCCCCATAATCGTCCCCGGATTGCGCATCGACGAGCCTTCAACGGCGCCGACGGTGACGAGGACAGTCTCCGCCCCGCGCGCCTGTGCATCGAACAGGAATTGGCAAACCTTTTCGAAATCCATCGCTATTCGCTCGCGGAGACAAGGTAAGCGACAATGGCCGCGCGCAATTCGGGATCGCGCACCGTGCCCCGCTGCATTTCCGAGCCGGGAATAAAGCCAGAAGGGTCTGCGAGAAAAGCATCGAGGCTGGCCGTGTCCCACGTTACGCCGGATTTGGCCAATGCCTCGCTATAGGGATAGCCATCCCACCCGCCCGCTTGCCGGCCAGCTATGGCAAAGAGGCTCGGCCCCATGCCCGAACGCCCTTGCGGGTCGAGCGAATGACACCCGTCGCACTGCGCAAAGCCGTCACGACCCAGCGCGATCAACGATGGATCGGGCGTCGCGAGGTCGGCCTGCGGATCAGCTCGCGGGACGGCCGTGCAGGCCGTCAAAACCACAGCAGTCACCAGACTACCTGCGCCAATTGCGCGTGCTCTCATGCTGCGAGAACCCTCAAGCGAATTGCTTGGCAATCGGCAGGCTGCGCAGACGATTGCCCGTGGCGGCAAAAATCGCATTGGTCAGCGCCGGAGCCGCCGGAGGCAGGCCCGGTTCACCCGCGCCGCCTACAGGCACATCGCCGCTGTTGATTATGGCGACTTCAATCTCGGGTGCATCATTCATCCGCAACATCTTGTAATCGTGGAAGTTGCTCTGGACGATAGCACCGTCGCTCAGTTCAAGTTCGCCAAACATTGCCGCAGTCAGACCATAGACGATGCCGCCTTCGATCTGGTTCTTGAACCCGTCAGGATTGACGACATAGCCTGCATCGCAAGCCGCCCAGCACCGGACGATCTTGGGCGAGCCTTCGCTCATATCGACTTCGACCACCTCGGCGATAATCGAGCCGAAGCTTTCGACGATGGCGACACCCATTCCCGTGCCCTCGGCGCGTTCGCCGGACCAGTTGCTCATCTCGGCAACCTTTTCGAGCACGGCCTTGTGACGCGGCGCGTTGCCGAGCATCGCGAGGCGGTATTCTATCGGGTCCTTGCCCGCGGCATGGGCTGCCTCGTCGATGAAGCTCTCGATGAAATAGCCCTGCTGCGAGTGATCGACCGAGCGCCATGCAGCCGTCGGCAGGTGAGCTTCTGCCGCGACATGGCGCACGCTTGTATTGGGGATCGAGTAGAACGCCGGAACCGGCGCATCGGCAGGGTCGAGACGCTGGGTGAAACTGTTGTCCCACGCCACCATTGCCCCCGTGTCGTCGAAACCGGCGCGCAGCCGCGAAAGGTCTGCGGGGCGGTAGATCGCCTTCTGCGTGTCCTCCTCACGGCTCCAGATCAGCTTGACCGGCTCACCCACATTCTCCGCGATCCGCGCGGCCATGGTGACATATTCCGCTTCGAGCCTCCGCCCGAAAGCACCGCCGAGATAAGGGTGGTGGATGGTGATATCGTCAACCGACAGGTCGAGCGCATCCGACACTGCCGAACGCGCCATCAGCGGGACCTGCGTACTGGTCCAGATGTCGCACCTGCCGTCTTTCACCTGTGCGGTGCAGTTGATCGGCTCCATCGGCGCATGGGCGAGATAGGGCACACGATATTCGGCTTCGAGCGTGGTCGCCGCATTGGCAAAGGCCGAAGCGAAATCGCCCTTGCTCGCCATTTTGTCGCCACCGTCAGCACCAGCCTTGTCAAGAGCATCAGCAAAGACCTTGTACTGGTCGTCCATCGTCTTGACCGGGCTTTCCGAAGCGCTCCATTCAACCTGAACGGTGTAGAGCGCCTGTTGCGCGTGCCAGTAGCTGTCAGCCACGACGGTAACAAAATTGCCCATGTTGAGCACTTTGATCACGCCCGGCAGCGCCTCTGCCTGTTCGGAATCCATCGAGACGACCTCGGTTCCCGGAACGGGCGCGCGCATGCTCGCCGCATATTTCAATTCTACGCCTTCGGGCGCCGCGTCGAGCCCGAACTGGGCTGTGCCATTGACCTTGGACGGGATGTCGGTGCGCGCCTTGCTTTTGCCGATCAGATTGTACTGTTCGGCAGTCTTGAGCTGCGGCGTCTGGTCCATCGGCTGATCGGCAGCCGCGGTGGCGAATGCACTGTAAGGGGCGCTCTTGCCCGAGGCGGGATGCAGCAGCATGGAATCGCGTGTGACGATTTCGCTCGGCGGGACGTTCCAGCTATCCGCCGCCGCGCCGACCAGCATCTTGCGCGCCGCAGCGCCTGCGACGCGCATCGAGTGCTGGCCCGTGGTGATGATCGAGGAGGAGCCGCCGGTGATCATCGCGTCTGCGAACTTCGCAAGCTGCGTGAACAGCCCGTTCCACGTCGGTTCGAGCCAGTCGGCAGCATTGACGGTGAAAGGCGCGACGAACATGCGCGCGGTGTCTGTCACGACATAGCTGCCGTCAGTCGGCGCCTGCATCACGCGAACCTTGTTCCAGTCCGCGTCGAGTTCTTCGGCCAGCATCTGCGCAAGCACGGAGTGCACGCCCTGCCCCATCTCGCAATGCGGTACGATCGCAGTGACGACATTGTCCATGTCGATCTTGACCCACGAATTGACGAGGAATTCGTCATCGCCGGGCGCGACCTTTGGCGCGAGAGCGGCGATGGGGTTGCCGGGGCGCACGCCGATACCGATCAGCAGACCGCCGCCTGCCAGAACGCCTGCACCGATGAACCCGCGGCGGCTCCACTTGGCGAGCGATGAGCGCTGTTTCTTCTCGGGAGTCATGTCGTTCATTTTATGCCTCCTCGCTGCGAGGTTCGAGCGAACCGGCGGCAACCTTGATCGCGCGGCGGATGCGGTTGTAGGTCCCGCAACGGCAGATGTTCCCGCTCATCGCGGCGTCGATGTCGTCATCGGACGGATTGGGATTGTCTCGCAGCAAGGCGGTCACCGCCATGATCTGACCCGACTGGCAATATCCGCACTGCGGCACCTGCTCGCTGATCCATGCCTGCTGAACTGCCGAAAGCTCGCCCTCGGGTCCAGCGATCCCTTCAATCGTCGTGACCTGTCGCCCTTCCGCTTCGGATACAGGGGTCGAGCAAGAGCGGACCGGCTGACCATCGAGATGCACGGTGCAAGCGCCGCATTGCGCAATACCGCAACCGAACTTGGTCCCCGACAAGCCGATTTTCTCACGCACGACCCACAGGATCGGCATGGTAGGATCTGCCTCGACGTTGACCGGCTCCCCGTTGAGGATGAAATTTGCCATGAAGCCCTCTCGATGTTCTGAGTTTCTATTCGCAATCTATCGAAGCGGCCCGCAATTGCATAGAGTAGCCTTGCACACGGAACGCTTCACCGAAATTTCCCGAGCGAGGACAACATCATGGCCCCCATCACTTTCGATCAATTTCTCGTTGTGGACATCCGCGCCGGGACTGTGACCGCTGCGGAGCCCTTTCCCGAAGCGCGCAAACCGGCAATCAAGCTGTGGGTCGATTTCGGCGCGGAGATCGGGATCAAGAAGAGTTCCGCGCAGATAACCGTTCACTACACGCCCGAAAGCCTGATCGGGCGCACGGTGATGGCGGTGGTCAATTTCCCTCCGCGCCAGATCGGCCCCTTCATGTCCGAAGTGCTGGTACTCGGCTTTCCCGATGCCGATGGTGCCATCGTGCTCGCCGCGCCCGACCAGAGCGTGCCTGACGGCGCAAGAATGGCCTGATGCGGCACAGGCAGGCAGTCTGCGCCAAGACTCCCCTTGCACCTGCCCCGCTTTGCGCTGATACAGGGGCCACAATCAGAACATCATCATGGTCGCGTTGTTCCTAGTGGGGGGATTTAACAATGCCAGTTACCGATCACGTCAATCTCGAACAGTTCATGGAAGGCGTGAAGAAGCGCAATCCGGGACAGCCTGAATTCGTTCAGGCGGTGCAGGAGGTGTCGCAGGACATCTTCGACTTTATCCAGGACAAGGTCGAATATCACGAAGCGCAGATCCTGCGCCGTATCGCCGAGCCTGACCGTGTTGTGTCTTTCCGCGTGTGCTGGGAAGACGACAATCACAACATCCGCGTCCAGCGCGGCTGGCGCGTCCAGTGCAACAACGCCATCGGCCCCTATAAAGGCGGTATCCGCTTCCACCCTTCGGTGACCGAAGGCACGCTGACGTTTCTCGCGTTCGAGCAGACCTTCAGGAACTCGCTCACCGGCCTGCCGATGGGCGGCGGTAAAGGCGGCGCGAACTTCAACCCCAAGGGTAAGTCCGACGCCGAAGTGATGCGTTTCTGCCAGAGCTTCATGACCGAACTGTATCGCCACATCGGCCCCGACACCGACGTTCCTGCCGGTGACATCGGCGTGGGCGGTCGCGAAATCGGCTACATGTTCGGCCAGTACAAGCGCATCGTGAACCGCTGGGAAGGCGTGCTAACCGGCAAGGGACAGGAATATGGCGGCTCGGCCATGCGTCCCGAAGCGACCGGCTATGGCGCGGTCTATTTCCTTCGCAACATGCTCAAGCACCGCGATATGGACATCGAAGGGCACACCGCAGTCATCTCGGGTTCGGGCAATGTGGCAACCCATGCTGCCGAAAAGATCACGCAGCTGGGCGGCAAGGTGCTCACGCTGTCGGACTCGGGTGGCTACATCCACGATCCCGACGGCATCGATCAGGAAAAGATCGATTGGGTGAAGCACCTCAAGAACGTGAAGCGGGGCCGCATCAGCGAATATGCCGACGAGTTCAAGGGCGCGACCTTCCATGAAGGCCGTCCTTGGGGTGTCGCAGCCGACCTCGCCCTGCCCTGCGCTACGCAGAACGAGCTCAACGAAGACGAAGCCAAGACGCTGGTTGATAACGGGGTCAAGGCGGTGTCCGAAGGCGCCAACATGCCGACCACGCTCGAAGGTGTGCACGTCTTCCATGATGCCAAGGTGATGTATGCACCGGGCAAGGCCGCCAATGCCGGCGGTGTTGCAGTGTCGGGTCTGGAAATGAGCCAGAACTCGGAGCGTATCAGCTGGAACCACGAACGGCTCGGCGACATGCTTACCGATCTGATGCAGGGCATCCACGACAAGTGCACCGAATATGGCGATCAGGGCGATGGCTATGTCGACTATGTGAAGGGCGCGAATATCGCGGGCTTCAAGAAGGTTGCCGACGCGATGCTGGCTTTCGGCGTCGTTTAAGAAAGGCAGCGAGCCAAAGAAAAAGGGCGCCGCTTCCGGCGCCCTTTTTTATTCAGGCTTGCAAAACGGCTCTAGCGGATATCCAGTTGCTCCGCTGCCGTGCGCAACTCGCCCGCGCGCGAGGGGTTGGCAGCGATGGCATCATTGAGCGCCTGCTTCGCGCGGTCAGGCTCGCCAAGCGTCATCCGGCTACGCATCAGCATCACCCAACCATCGATATTGGAAGGATCGTTTTCGAGCCGTCCTTCGAGCCGCTCGACCATGCCGACCGCCATGTTGCGCTGTTCGGTCGGGTTGAGGCGGCCTGCATCGGCGACCTGTTGCGCGCTCGGACCGGGCAGGCTCGGCGAAGCGGCTTCGCCTGCGGCGGTTCCCGAGCCGGGCAGCAGCACTTCGGGCGTGCGCCCTTCCATCACGGTCGCGAGCCGTTGTTCCACGTCGATATCGTTGATCGCGCCGACCTGCTGGATGGTGCGGACCACGTCGCCTTCCCACGGCGCCCCCGGAGGCGTGTCGGAGAGCAGCGCGAGCCAGCTCGAAATCGCGCCATTGTGATCGCCGTCGATATCCTGTTTCACCGCGAGAAAATAGCGCGCGCGCGGATCTGTGGGGTCGAGTTCGAGCGCCTTGGCGAAGGCGTCGAGCGCGCTTTGCGGCACCGGATCGGCGGCTGCACTTGCCGCGTCGAGTGCCATGACCCGCGCTTCTCCCAGAGCGGACCAGAGTTCTGCTGCAGCATCGTCGATTTCGACCGCCCGCTCGTATGCGGCAACGGAATCGGCAAACTCCCCCCGCTCGAAATGCGCGAAGGCGAGTTCGGCCCATGGCCGGGCGTCATCGCTTGATGCTTCCGCGGCGGCCCGCAATTCCTCGATAGTCGGCTGATTGTCGCCTGAATCCGCGGTCTGAGCCGAATCGTCCCCGCCGTCGTAAACATTGTAGCCGATCGAACCCGCCGCCAGCAGCGCCGCCGCTCCAAGCAGGAACCAACCCGCTTTCCCCCCTGAATTGCCCTTGGAAGTGCTTTCCCGAGCCGTCGCCGAAGCCGCCGCTTCAACCGTATCTGTATTGGTTGTCATGGAAAAATCCCTAGCAACCGGTGCAGAAAACGGCAATTCACTCTGGCATTGGGGGCTACTTTCCCTCCCCACCGGAGCACCAACCCGCAACACACCCTCCCACACGCCGCCCCCCCCCCCCGCGCGCCGCCCGTGTGAGATCTATCCAAAGGGGGGGGTAGATTGTCTGACTTGTATGAAGTCGCCATAATTGGCTCCGGCCCGGCCGGGATGAGCGCTGCGGGACAAGCCGCCAAGCGCGGTATGGCGCATGTCCTTCTGGAAAAGACGGACCACCTTTCCGACACCATCTACAAATACCAGGCGGGCAAGTTCGTGATGGCGACGCCGTCGAACCTGGCGCTGCGAGCGGGTGGTTACGAAGAAGGTGCGTCGGCGGGCATGCAGTTCGACGAAGGCACGCGCGAGAACATCCTCGGCATCTGGAACCAGCATTGCGGCATCCATGACCCGACGATCCCCATCGTCGAGGGCGAGATCGAAAGCTGGGGCGTCAACGTCAAGCTCAACGCCGAAGTCACCAAGATCGAAGGCGACAAGGGCGATTTCACGATCACTCTGAAGAGCGGCGAGGTGCTCAAGGCGAAGACGATCATCCTTGCTATCGGCACACAGGGTAATCCGAACAAGCTGCGCTGCCCGGGTGCCGATCACCCGATGATCACCTCGCAGCTCGATGATCCGGCCGACCATTACGACAAGCACATCACCGTCGTCGGCACGGGCGATGCGGGGATCGAGAACGCGCTGGGACTTGCCGAACCGGCGCTGGGCAACACCGTCACCATTCTCAACCGCGGCAAGGACTTCGCCAAGGCCAAACAGCGCAATGCCGACTGGCTGACAGAGGCGGACGCCGACGGCAAGCTCAAGATCCGTTACGGCACCTCGCCTGCCGAAGTCCGCGATGGCGAGATGGTGCTGGAAACCGAAACCGGCGAGGAAACGATCCCCTGCGACCTGATCATCGCGCGTATTGGTTCGCAGCCGCCGCGTGGCTTTATCGAAAGCATGGGCGTCGAATTTACCAGCGCCGACCGCAGCGCCTTTCCGGTGCTCAGCCCGGTGTTCGAAACCACCAAGGCCGGCATCTTCGTCATCGGTGCGCTCGCCGGCTATCCGTTGATCAAGCACTGCATGAACCAAGGCTTCGATGTCATCGAATATCTGGCATCGGGCGAATCGCCCAAGCCTGCCGATGAACCGTTGCTCGAAGAGGTCTTTGCAGACCTGCCGGGCAATGAGAGCGTCGATTACTGGCTCGACGTTTATCAGAAAAACGTCAGCATTTTCGGCGGCCTGTCGACGCTGCAAATGCGCGAGTTGATGCTCGACAGCACCTGTAAGGCGTTCGGCCCCGGCGAAGTGATCTTCCGCCGCAACGAACAGGGCTCCTCGCTCTTTGCGATTGCGTCGGGTTCGGTTGCGGTCGAGGTCGATCCCAACGATCCCTCGATCACCGTGCCGATCGGGCAAGGTTCGATATTCGGCGAAGTCGGCCTCATTTCGGGCCGCCGCCGCGGTTCGACGATCCGCGCTGCCGAAGATACCATTGTGGTCGAACTGTCGCGCAAGGCGGCGCTGAAACTCATCAGTTCCTCGCCCGAAGCAAATGACGCGGTGACGCGCATTTCAATCGAGCGTCAGATCCTGCAAATGTTCGGTTCGGGCCTCACCCCTGCGGACATCGCAACGCTCGTAGAAAGCGCCGAGACCGTGCAGGTTCCCGCAGGCAAGGTCGTCATCCAAGAAGGCGATGACGACCGCGACCTGTTCATTCTCCGGCTCGGCTCGATGCTGGTAGAGAAAGATATCGGCGGCAGGCAAATTTTCCTGTCCTACCTGCCCGCTGGTAGCTTCTTCGGCGAAATGGCGGTGATCGACCGCGATTCCAAGCGCACCGCCACGGTGAAGGCCTCTGTCAAATCCGAAGTCATCAAGCTTCCCGGTGAGGGCTTCCTCAAGCTGCTCGACGAAAAGCCGGCGCTCAAGGCGCGGATGGAAGAGGTCATGGCCGAACGCCGC
>JAYPMZ010000036.1:14426-17953 GCA_038130205.1 Erythrobacteraceae bacterium
CCGCCAGACTAACGATTTCATCGAAAGCCAGAAGGGCGATGTCGGCGGTGCGCTCGAACTGTACACCAAAACCGCGAAATTCCTGTCCGAACAGGGCATCGGCGAGGCGACCGACGCACTGCTAATCGACGAGAAGCTGTGTATCGGTTGCGACAATTGCGAACGCGCCTGCGCCGACGCGCACGAAGGGCTCTCGCGGCTCGACCGTGAAGCGGGCAAGAGCTTCGCGCATCTGCACGTGCCGACATCGTGCCGCCACTGCGAGCACCCGCATTGCATGGCTGACTGCCCACCCAATGCGATCCGTCGCGGTGCCGATGGCGAGGTGTCGATCAATGCCGAGACCTGCATTGGCTGCGGCAATTGCAAGAGTTTCTGCCCATACGGCGTGATCCGGATGGACCCGGTCCCGCCCAAGAAGCCTTCGCTGCTGGAATGGCTGTTCTTCGGCAAAGGCCCCGGCCCCGGCGAGGCCTCCTATTCCTGGCGCAAGAAGAACGGCGATCCCGATCTCGCGAAGAAGGCGATCAAATGCGATATGTGCGCAGGGATCGACGGTGGTCCGGCCTGCGTGCGTGCCTGCCCGACGGGGGCGGCCATCCGCGTATCGCCTGACAAATTCCTCACCTTTGCCAAGATCACGGAGGACGTCGAGTAATGGCGAGCGTTCCCGGAAACCGGTTCAAGCAGGATGAGCGGCGGCGCAATGCCGACCATGTCAGCTTCCTCAAGCACAGGCGCTATCGCTGGCTGTGGATCGCGGTGCTGCTGTGCCTCGCCACCGGCCTTGGCTATGCGCTGATTGATCAAGAACCGCGCCCCAACGGCGGCAGCTGGTACGGGTATACGCTCGGCACCATCGGATTGGGTCTGATTGTCTGGCTGTCGCTGCTCGGCATCCGCAAGCGCAAGATCACCGCAGGCAATTGGAGCCTCAAGGCGTGGACTTCGGCGCATGTCTATCTCGGTCTCGCGCTGATCGTGGTGGGGACGCTGCACACGGGTTTCCAGATCGGCTGGAACGTCCACACGCTCGCTTATTTCCTGATGCTGTTGGTGATCATCAGCGGTATTTACGGCGTGATCGTCTATGCGACCTTGCCAACGACCTTGTCCAGCAATCGCAACGAGATGACCCGCGGCGAGATGCTCGAAGCGCTGACCGCGATCGACCGCCAATTGGAAAGCGCGGCACAACCGCTAGGCCGGCAGCAGTCCGATCTCGTCATCAGGGCGCTCGAACAGGATGTGTTCTATGGCGGCGCATGGGGACGCCTGACCGGCACCTATCCCGGCTGTGCCACCAACCGTGCGCTCGCCGGGTTCCCTGCGATGGCAGGGACCGTCGACGGCGCATCCGAACGTGTGCGCAGCCTGCTAGTCAAACGCGCCGAACAACTCGCCCAGATCCGCCGCCAGCTGCGTATCCGCGCGCTGCTCGAAATCTGGCTGTTCATCCACATCCCGGCGACGATCGCCCTGCTCGCCGCCCTCTTCGCGCACGTCGTTAGCGTGTTCTACTACTGGTGAGATAGGGCATCATGGCATTCCTCATCCGCACCATCGATGTCACCGCCTCCGGACGCGAGATCGTGCGCGACCGCACGGTCGAGAAAGGCGAATTGAGTATCGGGCGCGCGTCCGATAACGACATCCACCTGACCGATCTCGCGGTCGAACAGCACCATGTCAGCATGAAGGATGCAGGCGGCGGGATGCTGAGCGTCGAGTCGGTTGGCGGTCTGGGCTTCGGTCTTGACGGCCGCACCGTCACAAGCGGTTCGATCGATCCCGATGTCGGTGCCGAAGTCTCGGTCGGGACTGCGAGGCTGGCGATTTCCCGCGAGGGTGACGGGCCCGTCCAGATCGTCATCAAGCAGGTCGAAAAAGACGAAGGCGCCGGCGACGTCCTGCAAAACTTCGCGCTTGCCAGCGCGCTTCCGAGCAAGCGCACAATGGCGTGGGTTTTCGCAGGTGCCATTTTGCTCCTTTTGTTGAGCGTGCCCATCGTCAGCCATCTGATCCGGTCGCCGGTCGAGAACGATCCCGACAATCTCCGGCAGGGTCAGGTCGTGCTTGACGATGCGTGGAGTACGGGCGAGCTCAGCCTCAAGCACCACGAACTCGAAGACAATTGCGAGGCGTGTCACCAGACTCCCTTCGTGTCAGTGCAGGACGAGACTTGCCTGAGCTGTCACGAAGAGATCGAAGACCATGCCGATATGCCGCGTCAAGCGCTTGGTATGCCGCCGATGAGCACGGGCGACTCGCTCCAGTGGTCGATAGGCGAAACGCTCGGCAAGGAAGGGCCGCTGGGCTGCGTCTCGTGCCACACCGAGCATGAAGGTCAGGTCCGGCAGGCAGCGGCAAAGGAAGCCTTCTGCTCGGACTGCCACAATGAGCTCGACACCCGCCTCACGGATGTGGACTTCGGCAATGCATCCGACTTTGGCGAAAAGCACCCGCAGTTCCGTCCCGCGATCTACACGGCGCAATTTGCCGACAAGCCCGTGCGTGTCTCGCTTGACGACAAGCCGGTCGAGCAAAGCGGGCTCAAGTTCACTCATGACGAACATATGGACCCGCAAGGCGGCGTTGCGCGCATGGCGATCAGCCTGGCGAAGTATGGCGCGCCGCTCGAATGCAGCGATTGCCACTCCGAGTGGAGCGACGAAGGGCTGATCGTGCAGGTCGGCGAGAACGGCGGCAAGCCTTCCGACTACGGCGACTTTGCGCCGGTCGTGATGGAGGACGCCTGCGAGAGCTGCCACAGCCTCGTCTTCGACCGCGCCGGCCCGCAATTCCGCGATCTGCGCCACGGCGATGTCGACGATCTGATGGCCGACCTTGCCACGATGGACCGCGGTCCACGCCAACCCGTCGTCAGCGGTCGCGGAAGGCCGGGGCAGTTTGCTCGCGGCGGAACCTATTATTCGAACTTCGGCCGCCCGATGAGCGCCTATATCGCGGTCAACCGCGCGCTTGAGCGCACCGGCGTGTGCGGCGAATGCCATATTCCGACGACGACCAACGGCCGCCGCGATCTCACACCGGTCAACCTGCCCGACCGCTTCCTGTGGCAAGGCCACTTCAGCCACGCAGCGCATGGCGATGACGTGGCCGAGTGCACTGACTGCCACAATGCCGAGGAATCGAGCGAGGCGACCGATCTGCTGATCCCGAACCTCGAAAGCTGCCGCGATTGCCACCTGGGCGAGACCGCAGTGAAGACCGAAGAGATCACCCCTTCGGGCTGTGCAATGTGTCACGCCTATCACACGCCGACGGCGCCGTGGAAGCCGGAGGATCATCCGGAACCCGGCAGGAATGGCGGTAACGACTCTGTCGCGGCGTTGCTGGGCGGTCTAAGACGGTAGTCATGGGCAGCGAGAAGATTACTGTGCTGATCGCGCAGATCACCGATACGCATGTGGGCTTTGAACCCGAAGCGGGTGAGAACGAGTTCAACTTCGTGCGCTTCCGCAATGTGCTCGGCCACTTGCTCAGCCAGCCGGTTCAGCCAGACA
>JAYPMZ010000036.1:17979-21452 GCA_038130205.1 Erythrobacteraceae bacterium
CGCCGACTGTGCATTCCCTGTCCACGTCATGCCCGGCAATCACGACTGCCGCGAAGCGCTGCTCGATGCCTTCCCCGATTGCCCGACACATGACGGTTTTGCGCAATTCCCGATCGAATGCGGCGAAGGCCCTGATGCGCTGCGTATCCTGTGCCTCGATACGTTCGAGCCGGCACGGCATGGCGGAGCCTTTTGCGAAGTACGCGCAGCGTGGCTCAGAGCCGAGCTCGAAGCGCATCCCGATACGCCCACGCTGATCTTCATGCACCACCCGCCCGTCGTCGCCGGGATCGAGTGGATGGACCCCAGCCCCGAAGAGGCATGGTTCAAGCGCTTCCACGAGACTGTGCGCGACCACAAGCAGATTGTCGCGATCCAGGCCGGACACCTCCACCGCCCGCTGCACGCGGTGGTCGAAGGCATCCCGTTGAGCGTTACGCCGGCGGTTGCGCCCGCCGTTTCGCTAGACCTGCGCCCGATGGACGTCGATGTCGCCGACAAGCGGCCCATTGTGGCTGCCGAGCCGCCGTTTTACAGCCTCCATTTGTGGCGATCAGGCGCGCTGGTGTCGCACTTCCAGCCGGTCGGCCATTGGCAGACGCTCGCGCGGTTCGAGGATCACCTGAAGCCGATGATGAAGGGTCTGTTCGCAGAGCGCAGCTAGGCCGCTTAGGGGACAGGGGTGGAACACAGAACCACCCCGTTTGAAAATCTCCGCCCTCCCCGCAGAAGCGGCAGAAATCCACGATTACGCTCGCTTTCGAGCGTGCTGAACTGTCAACTTTCGCAAGCCATCGGCCAACGCTTGCCTTTGCGCCATTCGCACATGCGCCGATCCACAAAATCAAAGAGCCGCGCGAAGTCTACTCCGCGCGGCCCTCTGTAGGAAAACTGCGATTGACCGGCGGGCCTATTGGCCGCCCCCGGTTGCCCCGCCCATTGCCACCGACTCGGTAGCGTCCCCGGCGTCGGCATTGCGTTGCTGCTGCTTCCACGGGTTGTCCGTGCCGACCCAGCGGCTCATGTCGACATCATCGGTTACGCGCCACGGCTGGCCTGCGCGGGTCATGAACAGCTGCTCCATTTCCTCGCGGGTGAACGGACGCGAACCAAGCCGGCCGAAGACCGCCATCTGCCCGCCGGTTTCGTCCACCGCACGGTCACGGTCGAGCCCCTTGGAAAGCGCAATCGCGGGCGTCGGCGTCTTGGCCCATGCGATCATCTCGGGCTTGGGCGGCGGGCTGAAGCCGTAGAAATTGGGCTGACTGTCGGGCGAGGTGAGTTGCAGCACCTTCATCCCGTTCACCCCGTCAGCGACATAGGCGAACAGCGTCGCATTGGTCGATCCGACGATCACATCCTCGGCATCGTTGAGCGTCCCGTCGAGCGTCACCCTTTGGTAGAGCGACGGCGCACGCGGGTTGGTCACATCGAAAATCATCAGACCATCGCCCTTCGCCGCTACATAGGCATAGGTGCGCGCGACATAGATGCGGCGCGCGTCGGCGATCGGATAGGTCGCCTCGGGCACTGCGACGGGATCGTCCATCTTGGTCACGTCGAAGACCTTGAGACCCTCGGCATCGGTGACCCACAGGTAGCGGAACTGGATCGTCGTGGCGCGCGCATCGTCGAGCGGGACAACCTTGGTCACACGCGGCGCAAGGCAGCTTTCGCCCGGCGACAATTCGCACTCATCCTTGTAACGGGTGGCCGGATTGTCCTCGATCTCCTTGGGCAGATAGACCACCACAAGCCCCGCATCGGCGGTGATATAGGCATAGTCGCCCGCCAGCGTGATGTGCCGAGCACCGTTGAGCACGCCATTCGGGTTCCACGCATCCGATCCGTCTGGGAAGGTCGCACGTTCGAAGAAGTTGTCGCGGAATTCGCCATCGGCCAGCGTGTTGATGTCGACCGCGATCAGGCCTTCCTTGCTGTCAGTGACGAAAGCGTAGTCATAGACCGGGCTGAACGGCTGTTCCTGATTGACCTCGCGCATGCGCGCCGTGTTGCGCTCGGGCGCGACCGGCTGCGTCGTGGCGAGCGCCATGCAGGTCGCGTCCTCGGTATCGACATGGGTGTCATGACCGAGCGGCGAGAACGGCGCGGTGATGATGCGTTCGGACACGCCCTTATTGCCGATCGAGGCGATGTCGTAGGCGCGGAAGCCCCCGCGCCCTTCGGCGACGAAGAGATATTCGCCGCGCATCTGCAGACAGCCGACGCGCCCCGGCGTGCCTTCATGCGGGTTCACGAATTCCTCGAACGGCTTGGTTTCGCCCGAGAGGTTTTCATCGAATGGCTCGCCGCGCACCCAGTTCTTCAGCTCGCGGTCGTTGTCCTCGACATGCATACGCCAGTAATCCGGATAGGAATAGCGGTGCAGGTAAGAGCCGATGACGGCTTGCGGTTCGTCGTATTCGGTGACGCGGATCGCGGTCAGGCCGCCTTCGAGGCCGGTCCATGCGTGCATGCCGACAAAGTTCACATAGTTTGTGCCGAGCAGCAGCAGCTGCGCCATGATCGCATTGTTGTCCTCTGCTTCGGACAGGTGGCAGTCGGAACACTGCTTGGTCTCTTCACGGCGGACGGTGTGCGGGAAGTGCGGCGCGAAAGCCTGTGACGAGAAGCCCACTGCCGAGATCGGCGGTTGCTGCACATAGATGCGTTCGCGGTTGATGTTGGTCGAAGAGAGAACCAGCGCCGAGGACGAACGGACCGGGGCGGTCTGGTTGCCCTTGGTGGTCTGGTGGACGCCCAGCTGGAACATCTGGTCGCGCGCAACCTGCGGGTTGTAGGTCGCAAAATTGCGCGAGGAATCGCCTTCGTAGCGGTGCGACTTGGTCTTCCAGTTCGCCTCGATCGGAAGGTGGCAGCCGCCGCAGGATGTCGTCCACGAAAGGTGGCAGGTGAAGCACGCCATTTCGGGATCGCGGTGCGCGCGGTCTTCCTCGGCGATACCGTCGCCAAATTCGAACCGGCCGCTTTCCGCGCCGTATTTGCTCATCAGCTTCGAGCGCGCCGAGCGTTCGTTGAAGCACGGCCCCTTCGAAGCGCTGTCCTGATCGCTACAGGCGGGCAGCGAGGGATTGACGCTGTCGCGGGTGAGGCTGACGCGCCATTCGAGATCGGGATCGACAAGGCTGCGCTGGATCAGGATGCGGCGGCCCGCTTCGTCTTCCTGCCATTCGAAGCGGCGCTGGCCGTCGGGATTGCGCAGCAGGGCAAGGTCGTGACCTTCAGGCGGAGCCGCAGGGCCGCTGGTGCGCAGCGTGGGATAGGCGTCTGCCGTGCCGTGGCAGTCCTTGCACCCGATCTCGATCGCATTGGCGACTTCACCGTAGATCAGACCGTTGCCGTGGGTGTCCTGTTCGAAGTGGCAATCGACGCACTGCATCCCTGCCTCGGCATGGATGCTCATCATGTGCACTGCCATGCCGGGGTTGTTGGTCCCATTCTCGGCCGGGTTC
>JAYPMZ010000036.1:21462-21758 GCA_038130205.1 Erythrobacteraceae bacterium
ACAAACAGTTCTTCGCCGTCCTTGCGCCAGCGCTGGCGCCAGCGTTCGTCGTGATAGGCCTGTTCTTCGGGAGTGTCGGTTTCGGGATTGCCGGGGCGCAGGATCTCGCCATTGGCGTCGAGCAGATTGCCCTCGCGGTCGCGCTTGAAGATGCCGCGGAAATTCCAGCCGTGGCCATGGTAGTCGGCGAATTGCGTGTTCTGGAGGAACGGGTTCAGTTCATAGACGTTGCGCAGGAAATCGAGATCGGCCCACAGCCCGCGCGGCGCGGCGCCTTCGGGATTGCGGTCGATGAT
>JAYPMZ010000037.1:0-21543 GCA_038130205.1 Erythrobacteraceae bacterium
GATCCGCACGACACGCTCGCAGCACCTCACCGACACGGGGCGCATTTTCCTCGAGCAGTGCCAGCGCCTGATTGACGACCGCGAGGAATCCATCGCCGCGATCAGCGCAATCGGCGAGCCGCGCGGTTCGCTGCGGCTGACGTGTTCCTACACTCTGGGTGAGAAATTCGTCGCCCCGATTGTCCGCGAATTCGCGCAGAACCACCCTGCCCTGACGGTGACGATCGAACTGGACAATTCGATCGTCGACATTGTCCATCGCGGCGTCGACCTCGCCATTCGCACTGGGCACCTCGAAGACTCCCGCCTGATCGCCACCCGCATTGCCGAGCGCGAATTGATCACCGTTGCAAGTCGCCACTACCTGTCAGCACGGAGCGTGCCGCGGCAGATTTCCGATCTGGCCGCGCATGATTGCCTTGTCGGCTCGGTTGCCCAATGGCGTTTTGCCGAAGGGCGCTCGTTCGAACCGGAAGGACGGTGGCGCTGCAATAGCGGTGTGGCGGTGCTCGAGGCGTGCCTTGCGGGTCTGGGCATCTGCCAGCTACCCGCCTTTTATCTGCACGAACATCTGAAAGCAGGGAGGCTGGAGGAGGTTCTTCCGCAGGAAAAGCCCGACAACGAGCCTATCTGGGCAATCTATCCGACCCAGCGTCATCTTTCGCCCAAGGTCAATCTGCTGCTCAAGCACCTCCGCGCGCGGCTGCCGCAATCGCTTGGCAGCAGCGAGACGAATTGATCGCTGCAGAGCGCGGATCAGCCCAGAATTTGCTTCTTGCGCCGATGGATCGACAGCCAGATCGTCAGAGCGACAATGGGTGTGAGGATGGCGATGACCAAACCCATCGGGACATGCCCCCCGATCTCTTCAACACCTTCGAGCATGTAATGGATCAGGCTCATCCCGTAATAGGTCAATGCGACCACGGAAAAGCCCTCGACCAATTGTTGGAGGCGCAACTGCCTTACCGCGCTTTTTTCCATTGAGCCCAAGAGCCGCGCGTTCTGGTTCTCGATCCGCGTTTCGATGCGGGTGCGGAACAGCGAGATGAACTGCGCCGTACGCTGCGCCAGTCGTTCAGAGCGGCGACGATGCGCGGCGCAGGTACGCACGGCAGGATAGAGGCGGCGTTGGATGAAATCGGACAGCGATTGGTAACCTTCAATCGCGGTGATGCACAAATCCACGATCCGCTCCGCCACGATTGCGGCATAGGCTTCGGTCGCGCTCATGCGAAAATCGGACCCGCTCGCCTCGCTCGCCAGTTCGATCGAGAGGCCCGTGACTTCTTCGAGCAGGGCATCGTCGGTTACATCGGGATCGGTGATGCGCTGCGTCACCTCGCCCAGCTGCGCCTCGATATGATCGTGTATCGCCCAGCCGTGCTGCGCAACGGGCAGACCCAGCAGCGCGAGATTGCGATAATTGCCAAGCTCCTGCAGCCGCTGGATGGTCCGCGACAGATCACCGGGCTCCATTCCATTGGCTGCGACCAGAACCAATCCGAAGCCGCTCTGGCGCAAGCGAAAATCCGACCATATCCGCGCACGCTTTCCGCCCCCCTCACAGCCGATATGGCAGCTCACGAGATCGGCCCGCTCGAAATTGAAGGTAGGCGCCAGCCGCTCGCAGCGTTTTTCGTCCTTCAGCACGATAATCCGCGTGGCGCGAATGACCTTGCCAGGCAAGCCAAGCGCCCAATGCAAGGCGCGTGCGACATTGTCGCCCTCGGCATCGGCTTGGGGCATGTCCTTGTCGGTGTATTCGCCTTCGGCAAAAATGGTGAGGCTGCTCGCCTCGCTATGACGTTCCCAGTTGAAGCTGATGCCTTGCGCAAATCGGCCCGACAGGTGCCGCTGGTTCGGGTTGTGCAGGATCTCGGCATCCCCGGGCAGATCGCGCAACGCTGCTTGCTCGGCGTCGCGCTCATCGCGTTCGACGATGCTTACGATCTGGAGGATCAGACAATTGGCCTGCACCATCGGCCACCTGCGCAGGTGCATTTCGCCCACCACGGTGCGGCGCATTTCATGTTCGTTCAGCACTATAATTGCCCGTTGTTGTAAAGCGCGGCCGCAACCGCGGCCTGCCCCAGCGACAGCCCGCCGTCATTGGCCGGAACGCGTTGATGGGTGAGTGCTCGCACGCCTCTGTCCGCTAGCGCAGTGCGCAGCGAGCGTCGCAAGATCTGGTTCTGCAGCACCCCGCCGGACAGAGCGACAGGCACTCCTCTTGCGGCAATCCCGCTTCGGTCGAGCAATTCGATGAACAGGCTGCTCAAGCTGAGGTGGAAGCGCGCTGCAATCGCCCCCTTTGTCTTGCCCGCTACCACATCACGCGCGATCTCGCGCCACATAGGCGCAAGGTCCGGGCGCCAAACGCCCGTGTTGTCGCGCACTATTGTGTCAAGCGAATAGGGCTTCGCATCCTCGACATAGGGTCGCGCCAGCGCCTCAAGCGCCATTGCCGCCTGCCCTTCGAAAGCCAGCTTTTCGGCGTGGATACCGAGCATCGCAGCCACGGCGTCGAACAGCCGCCCCGCAGACGAACAAAGCGGAGAGTTGAGCCCTGCCTCGATCATCTGTTCGATGACTTTCACCGCCCCGTCTTCGGGCAGGTGCTCCCAAAGTTCCGGCACTTCATGGCGCCATCCCGGCCCGAACGCTGCCGCAAGATGTGCCACGCAATTGCGCCAGGGCTGCCGGATTGCGGAGCCTCCCCCGGGTAGCGCGATCGCGGGTAGCGATGCGACACGGCTTGCCGCTGCATAGCCGCCGGACAGCACTTCGCCGCCCCACAACTCGCCGTCGCTTCCAAGCCCCAGACCGTCTGCAATGATACCGGCCGCCTCGCAGTCTGCCTCGACCGAATTCTCGGCCAGACAGGCGTCCATATGCGCGTGATGATGGGCAATTGTGACCAGCTTCGCGCCCGCCTCTTCCGCCATGATCCTGCCAAGCTTCGTCGAAAGATAGTCCGCATGCGCATCGACCGCGATAATCGACGGTACGAAGTCGTAAAGCTGCTGAAAAAGCATCAGCATCTTGCGGTAGTCAGCGAGCGCGGCAGCGTCTTCAAGATCGCCGATGTGCTGCGACAGGATCGCCTCGTTCCCGCGCATAAGGCAGAAAGTTGCCTTCAACTCTCCGCCCATCGCCAGAACAGGCTGATCGCAGGCGAGCGTTTCGGGAAGGATAATCGGGTCGGGCGCCATCCCGCGCGCGCGGCGAAGCACCATGGGCGCTCCATCGTCGAGCGCGATGACGCTGTCATCAATGCGGTTGACGATATCACGGTCGTGCATCAGCCAACCGTCCACGATGCCGGTCAGTTTCTCGCGCGCCTCGCCATTGTCGGTGATCTGCGGCTCGTCGCTGAGATTGCCCGATGTCATCACCAGAGGCTCTTCCAGCTCAGCCAAGAGCAGGTGGTGGAGCGGCGTATAGGGCAGCATAACGCCGAGCCGGTCCTGATCGGGCGCAAGACCCGGCGGGAGGGCGGGCGCGCAGGTTTTTCGCGCAAGCAGGACGATGGGCGCGGCATGGGAGGAAAGCAGCGCCGCGGCCTGCTCGTCCACTTCGCAATGCCGTTCCGCCTGCGCGATCGAGGAGACCATCAGCGCAAACGGTTTTGCATCGCGCGCCTTGCGTCGTCGGAGCGTATCGACAGCCTCTGTATCGTCAGCGAGGCACGCAAGATGGAAGCCGCCGATGCCCTTGATCGCTAGGATCTTGCCTTGGCGAAGCAATTGCGCGGCGGCCGTGACCGGGGCTTGATCGTCGCCGCCTCCCTCGCTTTCCAACCAGAGCCTCGGCCCGCATCGGGGGCAGGCCACCGGCTGCGCATGAAAGCGGCGGTCGGCGGGGTCGCCAAATTCAGCAGCGCAGCTTTCGCACATTTCAAACGCCGCCATGCTCGTATGCGCGCGGTCGTAGGGGACCTTGCGAATGATCGAAAAGCGCGGTCCGCAATGGGTGCAATTGGCAAAAGCATGAGCGTGGCGGCGGTCTGACCCCGCGCGGATTTCCGCAAGGCACGCCTCGCACGTTGCCGCATCGGCGACAATGCCTGTCGCTGTCTCGCCGCCTCTGCTGAGAGCGATGGTGAAGTCGCTCCAGTTCTGGAGTGCATCCGCCCAAACGGGCTCGACTTCCTGCACATGCGCCAAAGGCGGAGCATCGGCGCGCAGGGCTATCACGAATTGCTCTAGTGCCACTTGCGGTCCCTGCACGGTGATCACCACACCCTGCGCATCGTTGGCGACCTCGCCCGTCAGCCCAAGGTCATGCGCCAATTGCCACACGAAGGGGCGATAGCCTACGCCCTGCACCTGTCCCCGCACTCGGATCGAGCAGGCGGCGAGATCAAGCAAAGGGGCGGAATCGGCGTGCATCAGTGCACCGTGCAGACCATGCAGGGATCAAAACTGCGCACGACATGCTGGACCGCGACAGGCTCCACCTCGCCTTCGCGGATCGGCGTGCCGGCGAGCGCCTGCTCCAACGGTCCCGGATTGCCCGCCGCATCGCGCGGGCTGAAGTTCCAAGTGGTTGGAGCGATGATCTGGTAATGATCGATCTGACCGTTCCTCGCGCGCAGCCAATGGCCGAGCGAGCCGCGCGCTGCCTCGGTCAGCCCTGCAGACTCCCCGTCTTCGGTAAGCGGGCTGTGATCGATAAAACGCTCCTCGGTATTTATCGCGGCGAGCCATTGTTCCATCTGCGGAACGATCAGCGCGAGTTCCAGCATGCGCGCCACGATCCGCGCCTCGACATTGGCTCCATTCGCTGCGAGTTCGCGTAGCAAGGGATGACCGTCCACCAACAGGCGCGACAGCGCTCCAACCTCGACCGGCGCGCCATCGAGCCGCGGTGCCTTGCACCAGCTATAGGCATCGCCGTCGGCATCGTATTGCGGGACTGGCATATCGCTAAGCGGGCCTTCGCTTGCCCCTGCCGCGTGATACCAGGCATGGCTGATATCTTCGCGAATACGGCTAAGCGGCAAATCGGCCGGGCCGCCGTTCTGCCACGCGCCGCGTTTGAGGAAGTGCCCCTCCTGCAAGCAATAGGCGCCAAAACTCATGTGAAGATTGCGCGATACGCCGAGCTTCGACAGGCCAAGCTGACGCGAAATCTGCAGGAACAGCGCGAAGTCGGAAGGGTTTGTGCTGCGCTCTTCAGCCCATTGCCACAGCGCATCGGCACTAAACAATCCGGCGACATTCTCCAGCGCATCGCCGAACAGCGTGCCTTCGAGATATTGCCGGAACTGGGCGATGATCGCGCCCAGTCGCACCTTCTCAGACCGGCTGATGACCCGCGTCGAGCCGCCGGGCTGGATCGACAATGTGTGCGGCCATTTTCCGGCAAGGATACCGAGAGTCTCCATCCACGCAGCACGCGCGGGCAAGGCGTCCTTCGCAGCGCTTCCCTTCATCGCGGCGAAGCGTTGCGCCACTGCCGCATGCCACGGCTCGCTCGCATAGGTTTCGCGGGCGAAATCGGGCATGAAGAAGAGATAGAAATGGGTGAAATGGTCGGCCAAATTTTCCACCGCATGGACCAGATTGGTCGCATGCCGTCCCGCAGGCGGCACCGACCTTCCGCCCAGTCCGGCCAGCGCATAGGCGGCGGCCACCGACTGCGAAACCGAACAGATCCCGCAGATGCGCGGGGCATAGACCAGCGCGTCCATCATCGGCTTGCCGACCAGCATCTTCTCGAATCCGCGATACAGCGGCGAGCTGACTTCGGCGGACACCACCTGCCCCTCGCTGCTGTCCAGCCGCACTTCGAGATCGCCTTCGACCCGGTTGAAGGGGCCCATGATGATGCGCTTGGTCATCTGCCCCGCTTTCCGTCAGGTGCGCTGAGCCGGTCGCTTGCCGCATCCCGCTTGAGCCGCTCGGGCGTTGCCGCTTTCGAGAGCGACGCCAGCGCGACGAACCAGGCCTTGGGCATATCGGTCGGAAGACCAATGGGTATGCCCGAGACTTTCGGCGTCTTGGTAAAGCCGTGGCCGGGCTCCTCGAATTCCGGCGCGGTGCAATTGATGCAGGGGTAATTCCCGTCGAGGCACGAACCCGAACCGTTCCATGCGCGAATGTTGCAATCGGCCCGCGCCTGCGTGCCCTTGCAGCCGAGGTTTTCCATCATGCAGCCCATGTCGCATAGCTTTTCCGCGCTGGCTTTGAATTCGTAGAACTCGTTGCGCGAGCAGCCGTGGTGGACCAGATGACCGGCGAAACTGAGCGGGCGCTGCAGATCGTCCATGTCGCGCATATCGAATGCACCTGCGCCGATTTGCATGATCGTTTCGGTGAACCAGTCGGGGTGGATCGGACAGCCCGATATGTTGATCACGGGCAGACCGCTACCCGAGCGGAAATCCGCCCCCAAAAGACCGCCCACCTGCTTTCCGTCATAGGCAAGACCGATTGCGCCGACCTCGTTTCCGCCAGCCGCGGTAATGCCGCCAAAAGCGGCGCAGCTGCCGACCGCGACCACGTAGTGCGCCCGCCGAGAGACACTTTCGACCACGCTCATCATCGACCGGTCCGAACCGGCCATGCGGTGGAACATGCCGGTGCCGTCGGGGCCGGTCATGACCGAGCCTTCGAGGCAAACGATGTCGATCTCCTCGCGCCCTTCGGCGATGTTATTGATGATTCTGGCGGCTTCGCTGCCTGTCTCTTCACTCAAGGAAGGATGCCACGCGATCTCGACCCCGGCGATTTCGAGACTGCGGACAAGGTCAGGCCCCTGCGCGCCGATCAGCGACATGGTGCAGCCGCCACAGCCGCCCGATTGCAGCCAGAGCAAGCGCAGGGGTTTGCCGTTCGCCATCACGCGCTCTCCCCAAAGACCATCGACTTGGGCAAAGTCAGCACGAAACACGCGCCGGATAAGTCCGAGGTGCCGAGCGATAGCTTGCCGCCGAGCCGGCTCGCCATCGAATAGCTGACGTAAAGGCCAAGGCCCGTTCCCGATCCGATCGGCTTGGTGGTGAAGAAAGGCTCGAAAATCTTGTCGCGGTTATCCGGGCTCACTCCAGTCCCGTTGTCGCTGACGAGGACCTGCACTTCTTCCGCCGACTGCCTGATCGAAACCGCGATGAGCGCGCCTTCTCGATCTTCCACCGCATCACAGGCGTTCTGGATCAAATTGACCAGAATCTGGTGCACCTGCCCTTTAAGCACAGTCACCTCGAGCGTCTCGGGTATATCAAAGTTGAATTGCGGCTTGGCACGCTGCGCCTTGGCCACCCAATCGACGGCGGTGCGGATTAATCGGATCAGGTCGAAGGTCTCGGGCTCTTCCTTCTGGCTGGAGGAGAAGCGCCGCAAATCCTGCACGATATCGCGCACGCGCTCGGCCCCTTCCAAGGTTCCTTCAACCAGCGGGCCAATGTCGGCAAGGATGCTGTCGATCCGCAACTGGCGGCGCAAATCGGCCATCTCGCCATCCTGCAGATGACTGTCCGCGGCTTCGAGATAATCCGAGATCGCCTCGCCATATTTCTTGAGCGAATACATATTGCCGAACACGAAGCTGATCGGATTGTTGAGCTCATGCGCGACACCGGCGACCAGACGGCCCAGCGCCGCCATCTTCTCGCTCATCAGCAGTTGTTCTTGTGTGCGCGTCAACGTGCGGTGCGCTTCGTCGAGTTCACGATAAGCGCGCTGCAACTCACCCAGAGGGCGGCCGACAAAAACGAAGCCTGCGAATTTGCCCTCGCCATCGTGGCGCGCGGCAATATTGGTCGAAACCGTTGCCAAGGCGCCGTCTGCCGCAACCAGATGCCATTCGCGCTGATCGACTGCGCCGCCAGCACGCACATGCGCCATCGCCTCTGTGATGGAAGCCCGCTCTTCCGGGTCGAACAGTTCGGTTATCTCGCGGCTCACCATGGTGTCGGCATCTTGTCCGATCACCCTGAGCAACGCGCGATTGACCCGCTGGATACGCCCGTCGGCGCTACAGGCTAGCAGAACATCAGTCATGGATTCGAGCACTGATCCGATCAGATCATGCGCCTCGACCAGTTCCAGATGCTGTTTTTCAAGCGCCGTCTGCGAGGTGATGAGGTCCGCATAGACCGCATCCATCTGGCGGATGACCTCGATCCAGGTCTCCTCCCCCGCATCCGGCGGAAGCCCGGCATGTTTCGCGCTCAATCCCGAGATCGAGGGCGGAGACGGAGGCACGGAGGGAAGGCGCGGTTCGCTGGTCACGGGTCAGTTCGGAGCCCTGCGCGAAATAGGGTGAACATTTTCGAGGCTGTAACGATCAAGCTTGGAGCGCAGCCCCACACGCGACAGGCCCAGTTGCCGCGCCACCTTGCTCTTGTTCCAGCGATGCTCGATCAGCGCGTCGCTGATGATTTTGGCCTCTAATGCTTCGACCCGCTCCTTCAGCGTCCCCGAAAGCGCGGCTTCGAACTCCGCATCGCCTTCAGACATGGCAGGCCTGCTTGCGCCCCCTCGCCCGGCTTGAAGGATGTGGGCGGAGAGCGTGTCCACTTCCAGCCAGCGATCCGGCTTGCCGCGCACAAGCATGCGGTGGACCTCGTTCTGCAATTCGCGCACGTTACCGGGCCACGGGTAAGCGGCGAGATATTCCATCGCTTCCTCGCTGACCCCGCGCACGGGCTTGTCCATCGCTTTCATCGCATTGCCGAGAATGGAATCGACCAGCAGCGGCAGATCGGACGGGCGATCTTTCAAATCCGGCAGTTTCACGATCATGCCCGCGAGGCGGTAAAAGAGGTCGGCGCGAAACCGTTTCGCTGCGACTTCCTGCTCCAGATCCTTATTCGTCGCCGCGACCACGCGGACATCGACTTTGCGCGTACGGGTGCTGCCAAGCGGACGGATCTCGCCCTCTTGCAGGACGCGCAGCAATTTGACCTGAAAAGCTGGCGACGTTTCGCCGATTTCGTCGAGAAACACCGTCCCGCCGTCTGCGCGTTCGAACAGGCCGGTGTGATCGGCAATCGCGCCGGTAAATGAGCCTTTGCGGTGGCCGAACAGCTCGCTTTCCAGCAGTTCGTCGGGCAAAGCGCCGCAGTTTTCGACCACAAAGGGTTTCTCCCAGCGCGGCGAGCCGTAATGCAAGGCGCGCGCGGCGAGTTCCTTACCTGTGCCCGAACTACCGTGCAGAATGACCGAGAGCGAGTAGGGAGCAATGTCGCGCAGCGACTGGCACACCTCTTCCATCGGGCTAACCGAAGCCCGAACAATCCCGTCGTCGAAACTGCACGATTGGCGCAGGCTCTCGCGCCGCTTCTTGATAACGTTGCCCGCCGCCTCAGGAGCCATGCGCAGTTCAACCGCGAGCAGCTCGTTCTCACGCTGGAGATCGTAAAGCTGGCACGCCGCTTTCAGTGTCAGGATCAGGTTGTCGGGGTGCCACGGCTTGGTGATATACTGGAAAATCCCGGCTTCGTTGATGCCGTCGATGATATCGTGCGCATCGGTGTATCCCGAGATGATCATGCGCACGACATCGGGCCAGCGCTCCTTCACCTCTTTGAGGAAATCCACGCCGGTGCGCTCGGACATGCGCTGGTCGCAAAGGATCACATTGACTTCATTGTCATCGAGCAGATGCGCAGCAGCGCTGGTGTCGGTCGTGGTCAGGACTTCGAAATCCGGATCGAGCGTGCGGCGCAGCGATTCCAGCGAGCGCACCTCGTCATCGACAACCAAGACCACCGGCAAATCCATCAACAAATCCTCGGCAATTGTTCGCCCGACAGCCAATCCACCACGCGCATTCCGCCAATTGCGGTTTTCATCCGCACAAAGCCGGGTTGCTCTGGGCAAACCTCGCCGATGCGGCATGCTTCGCTGCCTTCGCTGTGCCGACCCATCACTTGCAAGAGTGTATCGACCTTATCCGCATCGCAAATGCAAACCAGCTTGCCCTCATTGGCGATATGCAGCGGGTCCAAGCCCAGCAATTCGCAGGCCGAGGCGACTTCGGTACGCACCGGAATAGCGCCTTCGTCGATCAGTAGGCCAAAGCCAGCGCCTTCGACCAGTTCGTTCATTGTCGCCGAGAGTCCGCCGCGGGTCGGATCGCGCAATAGGGCGATGTCGGGAACCGCTGCGAGCATATCTGCGACCATGTGGTGAAGCGCCGCGCTGTCCGACACGATCTGCGTGCCGAATTCGAGGTTCTGGCGCGAGGCCATGATTGCGACCCCGTGATCGCCGATCGGGCCTGACAGGATGATCGCCTGCCCGGGCTTAATCCGGTGCGGGCCGATATCCACCGCATCATCGACGACGCCGATGCCGGTGGTGGTGATGAACACCCCGTCGCCCTTGCCGCGTTCGACGACCTTGGTGTCGCCCGTTGCGATCGGCACGCCGGCAGCGCGCGCCGCCTTTCCCATCGATGCGGCGATGCGGTCGAGATCGGCAAGCGGGAAGCCTTCTTCGATGATGAAGCCTGCTGACAACGCAATCGGCCTGCCGCCGCCCATCGCGACATCGTTGAGGGTGCCGTGCACGGCGAGCGAACCGATATCGCCGCCGGGAAAGAAGATCGGCGAGATCACGTGTCCGTCAGTGCTGATCACGATCCGCCCTTCAGGCCGCGCCAGAAGCGTCGCATCGTGCTTCTGGTCGAGCAGCGGATTGGCGAAGTGGTGCGCAAAGATATTGCGGATCAAATCGGCCATCGCCCGACCTCCGCCGCCATGGCTCATCGCCACCCGCTCGCCCTTGCGAAAGCGGGTTTTGGGCGTGTGGACCATTGCGTTCATTCCGCAGGCTCCAGATTGCGATCCGCCGCCATTTCCGCGAGCGTTTCAGCGCGGCGATAGGTCCAATAGGCAGCGCACGAGCCTTCAGAGCTGACCATGCAACTGCCCATCGGGGTTTCGGGAGTACAAACATTGCCGAACAGCTTGCAATCCTTGGGCTTCTTCACCCCGCGAAGGATGGCCGGACATTCGCAGGATTTGACCTCGCGCGAGACCTTGTCGCTGATTTCGAAGCGCTTCTCGGCATCGAAAGCCGCGTATTTGTCGCGGATGGACAGCGCGCTATCGGGAACCGAACCCAGCCCGCGCCATTCGAAGGCGGGACGGATTTCGAAGATCTCATCGACCAGATCCTGCGCCCGCTCATTGCCTTCGCGCGTAACAACACGGGCATATTGGTTCTCGACCTCGACGCGGGCCTCATTGACCTGACGGATCAGCATCAGCACGCTCTGCATCACGTCAAGCGGTTCGAATCCGGCGATCACGACGGGCTTCTGATATTTGTCGGCGAGAAATTCATACGGCTTCGATCCGATCACGGTCGAAACATGGCTCGGCCCCAGAAAGCCGTCGAGCCTCACGGCCTCTTCGGGGTCGATTTCGGGCGCATCGAGGATATGCCGGATCGCTGCGGGCGTGAGCACATGATTGCAGAACAGCGAGAAGTTTTCGAGCTGTTCTTCGCTCGCCTGCCTGATCGCGAGCGCCGAGGGGGGCGTGGTGGTTTCGAACCCGATGCCGAGGAACACCACCTGCCGGTCGGGGTTCTCGCGCGCGATTTTGAGCGCGTCGAGGGTCGAATAGACCATGCGCACATCCGCGCCTTCGGACTTGGCCACCATCAGCGAACGCCGCTTCGTGCCCGGCACGCGCAGCATGTCGCCATAGGAGCACAGGATCACCCCGTGACGGTCGGCAAGCTCGATCGCATCGTCCAGGCGCCGCACGGGGAGAATGCAGACTGGGCAGCCCGGACCATGCACAAAATGGACGTTGGCAGGCATCAAATCCTGAACGCCATAGCGAAAGATCGCGTGCGTATGTCCGCCGCAGAACTCCATGAAATTGTATTCGCGCGCAGGATCAGCCTCGGCGCGAATGGCTGCGGCGAGCTTTTCGGCCAGCTTGGGATCGCGGAATTCCTCGACGTATTTCATGCCGCTTCTCCTTGTGCCGCGATTTCTGCCAGCTCTTCTTCCAGCAGGCCGCCTTCGGCCATCAAAGCGAGCGTGCGCTGAGCTTCTTCCTCGCTGATGAGATGCAGCGCATAGCCGACGTGGACGAGCACGAAGTCCCCGACTTCGACCTTGTCGAGCAGGGCTACAGAGACATTTTTGATGACCCCGCCGAGCGAGACCGTGGCCATCGCGTCATCGCCCAAACGGGTGACCTGTGCTGGAATGGCAAGACACATGGCAGCGACTCCCTATTCTGCCGCTTCGGCGGTTTCGGGCAGGCTGGCAGCCGCCATCAATGCCCCGCCGCGCAGCCAGCGCAGCCACGCATCCATCCCTTCGCCGTTGCGCGCAGACACACGCAGGATACGCGCCTTGGGGTTCACCTTGCGAATATTCGCTTCGGCCAGATCGATGTCGAAATCGAGATGGGGGAGCAGATCGACCTTGTTGAGCAGCGCAATATCGGAAGCTGCGAACATGTCGGGATATTTGAGCGGCTTGTCCTCGCCCTCAGTTACCGAAAGGATCGCAACCTTGTGCGCTTCGCCAAGGTCGAAGCCTGCCGGGCAGACCAGATTGCCGACATTCTCAATCATCAGCATCGTACCGTCTTCGGGCGCAAGGCTTTCGACCGCATGGCCGATCATATGCGCGTCGAGGTGGCAGCCCTTGCCGGTGTTGACCTGGATGGCGCGCACGCCCGTTTCGCGGATACGGTCGGCATCGTTGGTGGTTTGCTGATCGCCTTCAATCACCGCAATTGGCAGTTCGTCTTTCAACATTTCGAGCGTGCGGCAAAGCAGGCCGGTCTTGCCCGAACCGGGAGAGGAGACGAGATTGAGGACGAACATGCCCTTGTCCGCGAAGAGCCGGCGATTGGCAGCGGCGTACGTGTTGTTCTTGCCCAGAATATCCGCCTCAAGCTGGATGAGCCGGCTCTGGCTCATGCCGGGAACCGAGGTTCCCGCCGCGCCCGCACCGAAATGCACATCGCCATGTTCGCCATGCGAATGATCGTGATCATGATGATGGTGGTGATGGTGCCCATGGTCATGGCTGTGGCCGTGTTCGTGAGTATGGCCGTGAGAGTGGCTGTGCGCGCCCTCGATCCGGGTTTCACCCTCGCTGCATCCGCAAACAGTACACATCAGCAAACCTCCAATTCGCGTATCTTTAACTCTTCGCCGCTCGTCACCTGCAATTGATGACTGCCGCATGTCGGACAGGGATCAAAGCGCCGGGCGATAGGGATTGTCTTTGCGCAAGGCATGCACCAGGCCTCCCCCGGCGCTTCGACGATCTCCAGCTTCGCCTCGCTCGCAATCGAGCCTGCCATTGCAACGTCGAAACCGAAGCGCAATGCCTCGACTTCCACCCCCGAGAATGCACCGACTTCAAGCGCGATGCGGTCCACGCGGGTGAAGTGTTGCGCGCGCGCCTGATCCTCGATGATCGAACGGATATTCTCGCAGAGGGAAAGTTCGTGCATCAGCGCATCTCGATCGCATATTCGACACAAGGGTCGAGCGCCTGCATCACCCTTCGCGCTTCCACCATACGCCGTTCAGGCGCTGATTGTGGTATCCGGTTCAGCCAATGCTCTCCCAACCCACCGCTGGCAAACAGAGTGTCGGTCGGCGAACAAATTTGATAGCTGGCAATTGCGCCATTTTCGAGCCGCGCATGATGAACCAGATCGCCGCGCGAACAGGCGACACTTCGCGCTTTGGCAGAGGGGGGCGGCAAAAGCTTCAAAATGCCCAGATCGCACTCAACGCCCAATGTCGCAAGATCGATCAGCCTCGCGATATGGCAGGCGGTAACCGGGTCGTCCGCCAGCGCCTGTACCAGCGGATGATAGCGATATCGCCGCACCATCAGCGGTTGCAAATGTCCGTAGGCGAGCGGCACTTTCTGGGCATCGAGGCTGTTCAGGATGAAACGCGCCGCGACACCGTCCGCCATTCCTGCCCATTCCCGCAAGCTCTTCGGATCTTCGATCGCCAGCCAACCGGCACAGTCGCGCCCAAGAATCTTTTCTTCGATAAAGGTGGCAAGCGCACCGTCCTCCATCGCTTTGGTCAGCGAGATCAGGCTGGCAATGTCGCTGCGAGCAGGCTCTTCACCAAGCACCTGCGACCAGTCGAGCAGAATGCGCACGCCGTGTTCGCGGATCGTTTCAAACCGGACCGTTCGCATCATCTCGGCATATTGCAGGTCTGCAATCCCGGCGTCGCTTTCAGCGGAAATCGCAAGCGTCGCGGCAAGCTTTTGCGCAGAGGGGCAGATCGCGAAGAGCGAGCCGAGCAGGTCGGGCACGTGCCCCGCAGGCTTGCCGACCAGAACGCCGGCAATCCGGCTGGCGCTTCGGTATTCGATGCGGAAAGGCGCATCGGCCCGCTCTGCAAGCGTGATGTTGATGCCGGGGCGCAAGGTCATACGGCCTCGCCTTCATCCTGCTTTCGCCCGATGCCGAATAAGGCGCGGCGATCCAGCTGTGCAGGCTTCTTGTCCGCTTCTTCGCCCGGCGCGGCTGCCTCCTTTGCAGCCTCGGCTTCTTCTTCAGCCTGCGCCAGCCGCTGTTCTACGTCGCGTCCAGCGCCGGGTTGAACCATCGCTTCGCTGAAATCGGGCGTGTCATCCTCGCCCGGAGGCGAGAACAACAGTTCCATGCTCGCATCGGCGGTGTCGACCGCGATTTCCATCGCGTCGAATTCGAACATGGGCGAAAATAGCGAGATGCTCCAATAGCCGCCCAGCGCGTCTTCGTGCGACCACACAGCCTCATACATGCCCGAGGGCAGCGCGACGTTTCGCTTGTAGCCCACGCGCATGGGCGTGGCGGGCTTTTCCATCGGGAAGAGCATCAGGTTCATGAACCATGGCGTCACCAGAACGCCTGCGTGATAGGCATCGAAGCGGCGCATCCCGCGCATCGCCACGCCCAGCGCGGAATTGAGGATCGGCACGCCGTCCATGCGCGTTTCGGCAATGTCGCCGAACACGGATTCCACAGTTTCTGAGAAGGCGGCGAGATAGTCCATGCGCGTCAGTCCGCAATCACCATGAAGTCTGCCCGCGCGCCATCGCATTCAGGGCAGGTCCATTGATCCGGCAATTTCGAGAACGGCGTGCCCGCCGGAACCTGCCAGTAGGTGCAGCCTTCCTGCGGGTCATAAACATGCCAGCAAATCTTGCATTCAAGGCGGCTGTCGTCGGACAGTTTTTCGGCATCACCGCCATAGCTGCCACGAAAGAAATGATCGTTCACCGGTAGGCTTCCAGAATTTCGCTGAGCCGTTCGCGCGAGTCCGCGATATCCTCTGCTGCTGCCAGAGCGACCGATGGGATCGGGCAGACCTCAATCGAATTGAGGATCAGCGTGTCCTGCGAATTGTAGAAGCGCACCCACCACACATTGCGCGTGGTCGTCGCGTTGATGCGGCAATTGCCATAACCGCGCGAGAGGATGACGAGGCTGCCCTTGCCAAGCGTTTCGTCGAGGAAGGCGAGGTCCTCCTCAGTGTGCGGCAAGAGCGAGAGATTGATCACATGCGGATCATCGCCCGGCTTTGCATCGCGCGAGACGTATTCGTTAATCTCGGTAATCAACGGCGGAGCGTTGAAGATGTTGGGCCCGGCCTGCTGCGGCATTTCGACGATTTCGGCCGCTCCGGCAAAAGCCTGTTCGAGCATTGCAGAAGGGAATGCGCCAATCTCGGCATAGTCGCGCAGCCGCTCGCCACCTGCATCGTATTCGCGCACGCGCCAGACACCGGCCAGCACCGATTCCTGCGATTGTGCCGCGGCACCCATCACCACCGAGACTTCGCCTTCGCCCAGCAGCTGATCGACGAAAGCGAGGTTTTCGGAATCGAGCGCGGTAAGGTCGACCCGCGAGCCTGCACCGGTTTCTTCTGCCTTGGTCAGCGCAAGCAGGATCTGCTCGGCTGCGGCCAGTCCGGACGCGTGCTGCTGTGCCTCATCTGCTTCGGGCACGTGGCCTGCGGAGAAGACCATCATGTCGCGCGGCAGCTGCATATATTCCAGCTTGCTGCCGTCGAAATCCTCCGGCTGGCTGCCCGGCCCGACCAGTGCGCCTGTCAGATTGCTCATTTCACTGCTCCTTGAGTGGCTCCATTGCAGCCCGAGGGCAGTTCGAACGGAGGCGGGGCGGCAGGTTCGCGGCCCAGAATTTCGGGAATTTCGACGAGGTAGTCGGACCAGTCGCGGATACCTTCGACGGCTCCGAGGTATTGGCCGTTCTGCATGAAGATCAGCGCGGGATAGGCGCGGAAGTGATAGCGACGCTGAAGCGCACGTTCGTCGACCCGCTTGGCAACGATGATACGCGCATGCCCTTCGAGAGCGCGTTCGAGTTCGGGCAGAACGGCGGCGACATCGTCGCTTTCAGCCAGCCGCCAGTAATCGCCCGCCAGAAAGATCATACTCAGCGGTTCGGTTGCAGTCGCCGCGTCGATCTCCGCCATATCCATGACGGGATAACCGCGCCGCTCGACCACTGCGCGCAGCACATCGGACATATCCGCCCGTTCGATAGTTCCGGTTTTCATTGTTCTACCTGTTCCCTTGAAGGTGTTCGGGCAATTGCGGCTCGCGATCGACCAGATCGGGGAATGCCGCCGCGATATCGACTTCGCCGCCGTTCATGATCGCCTCGACCGCAGCGATGGCGGACAGCGCGCGCTTGGCTGAGACTTCGTCCATGCGTTCGCGGGCGGCGCCAAGAAACGTCATTAGCCATTCGCCCGGCTCGACATCGCCGACGAGGCGGATATCGATGTCCTGCTGGTCGCCGCGATAGTCGCAGCGCGCCTGGGCTTCGCCCGTCTGCGAAATGACTTGCATGGGCTGACCGACACACATCAGCCCTGCCCCTCGACCCGGCTGACGAGCTCGGCCATTTCCGCGTCGAAATCCTCGGGCGGTACGAAACCCTGTGCGAGCACGCGATCATCGCCGTGGCGCGGTGCGCTCTTCGCATCAGGACGCTCGCCCTCATAGCGCTCCATCATCATTTCGAGCGAGCCGATGCTTTCCAGATCGCCCAGCGGAACCTCGCGCCGAACGCCGGTGACGCCGAACCCTGCGAGATAATCCATCGCCATCGCAATCGCAGGCTCGATCTTGTCGCGCACCTGCGGCCGCAGCGAGCCGCCGTAATCTTCGAGTTCGACGGGCTGAACACCGATGAGCAATTGATGCGCGGGAGGCTCGCCCATCATTTCAGCCATCATCAGCACTTCCTGAAACCCCGTCTGGTGCAGCGAGACCTTCTTGGCCCCCCGGAACTTGGGAACCTCGTCACCTTCGACACGCTACATCGTGCCCGGCTAAAGCCCGTAATCGACCGCATCGAAGACAATCAGGACATCGGCCTCACGCACGTTCTGGACGAGGTAGATACCCTGCGTTCCGCCGTCGATAAGACGCACGTTGTCGGGAAAGGCGTAGTGGCGGTGCATGTATTCGACTGCCCGCACGCCAAAGCCTTCGTCGGCCCACAGAAGGTTGCCGATACCAAGGATCAAAATGTTGGGTGTGTCCTGCCCCATACCCGTAACTCCCGAAATGTTCGTCTGACGCGAATTCATTCCGGTTAAGAGCAGGTTGTATGCCAATTGCGTTATCACCGCAGGAACGGCGGAATTCGGACACTTTCGCAACCCGCCGGGCAAAATCGGCAAGCAGTAACCTTCCAATTTGAAAGGTTACTTTGCACTTTGATCAACGCAATTCCCGGCCGCATCGACTGGCCGGACGCAAAAAGGGCGCGGGTGGTCAGCGCCCTTTTCGAATTGGAAGCCGGCTTTTGGCCTACTTCTCAGGCTTGTTCTTGAAAGTGCGCCAGCCGGAAAACATCGCGCTGATGATCGACTGGCGGCTCATGATGTCCTCGCGCACGGCGGCGTAGATATGGACGATTACAAAGACCACGATCACCCACATGCCGAGGTGGTGCCAGGTGTGCACATCCTGGCTCTGCCCGAACAGCGGAATGACCCAGCTGGTGAACAGCGTGTGGATGATGCCCGGCCCCAGACCTTCTCCGTAAAGCGCAAGGCCGGTTATGATCATGAAGACCGAGCCCCATACCAGCAGGATATGCATCGAAAGCTGTGCCAGCGGGTTGTGCCCCTCGTACTGCTTGGGCTCTTTTTCGAGCATCGCGTACCAGCGGATCTCGTGCCATACTTCTTTCCAGAATGGCTTTTTGGTCACCGGCACCTTGAAGATTTCCTTGGCGTGGTCGTTGCCGACGAACGCCCAGTAAATCCTGAACAGGAAGCCGACGACCATGATCTGTCCGGCGGCAAAGTGGTAGAAGCGGATATAGCCGAACATGAAGTGATCAGACGCCTCGCCACCAATTGACGGCAGCGGCGATCCGATCAGATAGCCGGTAAGACACAGCACAAGGATCGCGATTGCATTGATCCAGTGCCAGATTCGCACGGGCGCTTCATAGATATAGACCGCCTTTTCGGTGGTCGTGATTTGCTCTTGGCTCATAGCCTGCTCCCTCCCCCGTGATTGTCGTTAGCCCAGGCTGAGCACCAAACCCGTTCCGCCCAGCCCCAGCGCTGCGATCCAGCGCCCTGCAGGGGACGCGAACACGGCAGAGCCCAGACGCCAACCGATCAGGTGAAGCAGGGCCGAAGAGAACATGAAGCCAGCGAAATAAGCAGCTACGGTGGTCGATGCCTCGGTACCGTGGGCATGGCCGTGCAGCAGAGCGAAAAGCGCGATGCAGCCAAGGCCCAAGCGCGTGCCGACGAAAGGCGCGGCGAGCAGCAGCAGCGAGAAGCCGATCAGCGAGCCGCCAACCCAAGTTTCAAGCGCCGTTCCCGCGCCGGTGAACACTCCGATCACCGCACCGACGAACAGGAAGCCGAGGAAGGTCAACGGACCGGACAAAGCTTCTTCCTTGCGGCGGGTTGCGGCCCACAGCCCGACAGCCAGCATGGCGAGCAGGTGATCGAGCCCCGCGAAGGGGTGGATCAAGCCATCGCCGATACCGTGAAGCGCGCCGGTTTCATGCGCCATGGCGGGAGCCGCCGAAACTGCAAAAGCGAGCGCCAGCAGCGATCCAATCTTACGAAACGTCATTCCCATCACTCCTTAACGCACCTGAACTTCAGCAAGCTCTTCGCCGTCCGGTCCCATGACATGGGTCGAACAGGCAAGGCACGGGTCAAAACTGTGCAGCGTACGCAGGATTTCCACCGGCTCCTCGGCGCGCTCAACCTTGGTATTCATCAACGAAGCCTCGAAGGCGCCGATATTGCCTTCGTTGTCGCGCGGCGAACCGTTCCAAGTGGTCGGGACGACACACTGGTAATTCTCGATCTTGCCGTCCTTGATCTTCACCCAGTGTGCGAGCGCCCCGCGCGGAGCCTCGGTATAGCCCACGCCCTTGACTTCGCTCGGCCAGGTCGAGGGATCGAACTTTTCGGTATTGGCCGTCGAGACATCGCCCGCCTTGATGTTGGCGATCAGCTTGTCGACGAAATACATCTGCTTTTCGGCAGCCCATTCCGCTTCGAGCGCGCGTGCGGCGGTCCGGCCAAGGGTCGAAAACAGCGCGTCCATCGGAACGCCGAGGTCGGTGAGAAACTTGTCGGTCTGGCCCTTGAATTCCTCATGACCCTGCATGTAGCCGATGACGTAGCGAGCCAGCGGCCCGACTTCCATCGCATGCCCTTTCCAGCGCGGCGCTTTGATCCAGCTGTATTTCGCACTTTCATCGATCTGTTCGATCGCGGTCCGCTCGCCCTTTGTCGCAAGGCCGAGCTCGTAATTTGGCTCGGTAATGCCATCCCACGGGTGCAGGCCCTTCTTTTCGTCGGGATATTTATACCAGCTGTGCGGCACGAATTCCTGGATCTCGTCGGGGTCGCGCACATCCACCGGATGCACTTCTGACAGCCTGCCGTTGATGATCGCACCATGCGGCATCATCATGCTGTCGGGGCTGTAATCGTTGGCACGCTCGGGAATGTCGCCATAGGCGAGCAGCGCCTTGTTCGACAGGCCGCCGCCATAGAGCCAGTCTTTGTAGAACCCGCCAATCGCCAGCACGTCGGGCGTATAAACGTTTTTGCAGAAGTCGATGCACTTCTGCGTGACGCTCTTCACGAAGTTGAGCGACACCATGTTGACGGGCGCGCCTGCGGCCATGTCGCCATCGATGTTGATCGCGCAAGGCACACCGCCGACCAGCCAGTTGGGGTGAATGTCCTTACCGCCGAAGATCGTGCGGACGGTCATGATCTCCTTCTGGAAATCGAGCGCTTCGAGATAGTGCGTGACCGCCATCAGATCGGCTTCGGGGGGAAGCAGATAGGCAGGATTGGTCCAGTAGCCGTTCTTGAACGGGCCCAGCTGACCGCTTTCGACGAACTTCTTCAGGCGGGTCTGGATATCGCGGAAATAGCCCGGCGAGCTGTTGGGATGGCTCGGGCTGACCTTCTGCTGCAGCTCGCTGGTCGCCTTGGGATCGGCCTTGAGCGCATTAATCGGGTTCACCCAGTCGAGCGCGTGGAGGTGGTAGAAGTGTACGAGGTGATCGTGCACCTGCAGCGACAACTGCATGATGTTGCGGATGCAGTTGGCGTTGTCGGGAATTTCGATGTTGAGAGCGTCTTCGACCGCGCGCACCGAGGTCAGCGCGTGCGTGCCTGTGCACACACCGCAGATGCGCTGGGTGAAGGCCCAAGCATCGCGCGGATCGCGGCCCTTGAGGATTACTTCCAGACCGCGCCACATTGTCCCTGTCGAAACCGCGTTGCGGATCACATTGTTGCCGTCGAGATTAACCTCGCAGCGCATGTGCCCTTCAATGCGGGTGACCGGGTCGACGACGACGCGCTTGCCGCTGGTGTCGAGGGTGTAGCCGTTTGGCGTTGCAGTAGTCGCCATGATCAGGCTTCCTCTTTCTGGGTGGTGTTGGCCGAACCATCATCGTCCGATGACTGGTTGGAGCGCGCGCGCTTCACCGCGCTGGCAGCTGCGTGTGCGATCACGCCAGCGCCGACGACAGCGGCGGCGGTCCCGCCGATTTCGTCCGCATCAGCCTCAATGCCAAAGCCGTGAATGTCGGTAAGCCGGTCGTAAAAGCCGCCCTTGTCCCAGAAGCCGTCTTCCGAACAGCCGATGCAGCCGTGACCTGCCTGGATCGGGAAGGACAGACCACCGTTCCAGCGGACCGTCGAACAGGCGTTGTAGGTGGTCGGCCCTTTGCAGCCGACTTTATAGAGGCAGTAGCCCTTGCGCGCGCCCTCATCGTCGAATTCCTCGACGAACTGGCCAGCATCAAAGTGCGGACGGCGATAGCATTTGTCGTGGATGCGCTGCGAATAGAACATCTTCGGACGGCCCTGATTGTCGAGCTCGGGGAAGCGGTCGAACGTCAGAATGTAGCTGATGACACCGGTCATCACCTCGGCAATCGGCGGGCAGCCGGGAACCTTGATGATCGGCTTGTCGGCAAGGCCGGGGACCTTGTGAACGGGGGTCGCCTGCGTCGGATTGGGCCGCGCAGCCTGCACACAGCCCCAG